>CBDUZW010000061.1:0-31999 GCA_965371805.1 uncultured bacterium
TGTAAACAAAGAACTTTATTTCATTATAGAGATTTTTTATAGGACACTAGTGATAAAATATAATGAAAAATTGAAAACATCAAGCAAAGAACTAATATATACAAGAAATTATTTAAAATATAGTTGTTTTAATAATTTTAGGCAAACTTGATAAACAATATCAGGAATTACAATATTGTATTCAACAAATTTTACCCTTCCCAGTTTCTTGACTGACACATATTATATGTTTTATTTATTTTTTTGAAACTTACATTTTGTCTATTTACTACAATTTTGCATTATAACTACAATATTGACTTGTTACCTTAATTTAGATGTGATATAATAGGTTTATGAAGTTTATAAAAGCAGAACTAAAGAAAGGAGATAACTATTATCTACCGGACTGGGAATCTGCAAATACAAGGGTTGTAGTAAAAAAAGATATCAAGGCAATTTATATTTTAAGAAACACTATTCTTCAACTCGCATACGAGACCCCAAAAAAACCTTTATTGAATGTTATTTTATTACTGATTGAACCTAAAGTAACAGATTTACGGCTCCGTACTGAATTTAATAAAATGGAAAAAATCTTCAGGCCAGACGTATTGAAACGATTAAGTATTATTATTGTCAAGGAAGGACATTTCTATGGTTTTCCGAAAGACCCCGTCCCTGAGCTGAGTGAAGCCCTCAAGGAAATATATAAAGATGTGTTACTGTACAATAATAATCCATTACCAAGGACTGATTATAAAGCTGAGATTTATAAAATCCTCATTTATAAGTGGCTTATGCATGAAGGTCCCTTGACTTCGGACTGGCTTGCTCAAACCACTGGATGCAATTATCGAACAGTGGCAAATACACTTAATTCCCTTGGGAGTGTACTTATCAGACATTCCGATAGAAGGATTGAACTGAAATATTTTCCTAAAAATGCATGGGAATGGCTTCTCGTACATTTGAATAAATCCCGATTTACAAAAAGATATTCCGATCATTCTGGGCAACCGCGTTCAATTGACTCTTTATTGAAGAGATTAGCAAGGATGAAACATGCAAACATAGCAATTGCCGGAACTTTAGGGACTCAGCATCACTATCCCAATATCGATTTAATTGGAAACCCACGACTTGATCTTACAGTACATTGCCCGGAGAAATATCTGAATATTGATTTTATAGAAAAACTTGATCCCGGACTGAAAGAGGAAGTTGATACTGAAAAACCGGCATCCCTTGTCATTCATTTTATCAGGAGAAGAAAATCATTTTTTAAACCTAATCCAGATGGTATTGCCTGGGCAGATCCTGTTGAATGTCTTTTAGATTTGCATGAGATGTATTTGGAACCTCAAGCATTGGAATTTCTAAATTTTTTACAAACAAAGGGGATTAATTCATGAATCAACAGGTAGATGTTGCAAAATCAGTTTCACCTGGAGCGGTATTGAATGAAATTGTTAAAGCGATCCCTGAAGAATATAAAAAGAATATAATTATTATTGGAAGCCTGGCAGTTGGATATCATTTCTTTGAAGAAAACGAAAACATGGTTGTTCGTACAAAGGATGTTGATTGTCTTCTTTCTCCGAGAATTGAAGCTGTTCATGCCGGGGAAGCAATTACCGAAAAACTTTTTGCTTCTAAATGGTCTTTATACAAAAGAGGGAAGTGGACAACACCGGGCGATGAGAACACGCCTGCATATCAACTTCCGGCAGTTCGTTTAAATCCTCCGGGAAATAAAGATTGGTTTATTGAACTGCTGACTATTCCGGAATCTTCGGCTAATCGCTTGAAACAATGGGTTCCTTTAAAAACCAACTATGGATATTTTGCTCTTCCGAGTTTCGGTTTCCTATCATTGACTAATTACAAACCTCTTGACACTAAACTGAGTATTTATATTGCCAGACCGGAAATGATGGCACTTGCAAACATGCTGGAACACCCCGAAATAAGGCCGGAGACAATGTCAGGCATGATACGGGGACGTACAATCAAACGTAGCAATAAAGATTTAGGCCGTGTTCTTGCAATTGCTTATCTCAGCACAGGACAAGACGCAGACAGCTTGGAACAATGGCCTGAAATATGGCAAGAAGCTTTGCAAAATCGCTTTCCTGAGGATTGGCAAAAACTTGCCTGGAAATCAGGTTCAGGAATAAGAGCATTGCTGCAAAGTGACCTGGATTTAGATGAAGCATATTATACATGCAGGTATGGGTTACTGGCTTCACTGCCTCCAAGTTTAGAACAACTTAGGATTACAGGAAAGCGTTTATTGCAGGATGCTGTTGAACCTCTGGAGAAATTGAGCGGCATGAAAGATACCAAAAATATATAGAGACATTAATAGTCAAAATGTAATCATACAATCCACTCATACTCGTAGTATCCAGATTTTGTTTTAACATTTGCTTTGGATCTATTTACAATAGCTTTCTTTTAATTTCTATGTAAAAAATAATTCACATTTTTTATTTGCTAAATCCATATTCTTTATGATAAGATATTAATTAATAAGAGTTTTAGAAAAATGACAATTAATATAAATAAAAACAGATACATTTTTGGTCCTGTTCCATCTAGAAGATTAGGTATATCCCTTGGTATTGATCTAATTCCTTTTAAAACATGTTCACTGGATTGTGTTTACTGTGAATGTGGTAGAACAAATAATTTCACTAATAAAAGGGAGACTTTTGTTTCAGCTGAGACAATACTTGAAGAATTAAAACCATATCTGGACAAAGGAAATAAACTTGATTATATTACATTTTCAGGTTCCGGAGAGCCTACACTCAATAGTGATATAGGAAAGATAATAAACCAGATAAAAAAAATCACAGATACACCGGTTGCGGTCCTTACAAATGGGACTCTATTGGGTGATCCTTCTGTAAGAAGTGCATTATTAAATTCAGATTTAGTTCTGCCTTCACTTGATGCAGTTACTCCAGAAATTTTTAATAAAATAAACAGACCTTATAAAGAGATAAGTATTACAAATATTATAGAAGGCATCATTAAATTTCGTTCTGAATATAGAGGAAAGATCTGGCTCGAGGTTTTTATTGCTTCTGGAATTAATGATAATGATGAGGAACTGCAAAAAATTTATAATACAATTCTTTCAATAAATCCTGATAAAGTTCAATTGAATACACTGGATCGCCCTCCTGCATATGAAAACATAAAATCTGTAGACATGGAGACTTTAGATAAAATAAAGAAAAATTGGGATGGCTTACCAGTAGAAATAATAAAGAGGATTAGAAAAAGAGATGAAATTCTCTCATTCTCCAAAAACCTTGAAAATAATATATTAAACACTATATCCAGAAGACCATTAACAATAGAAGATCTTTCAGAATTAACAAAAAAAAACAAAGTTGAATTATATAATTATATTGATGTATTAATTAAAGAAAAGAAAATAAAGGAAAAAATAATCGAAGATAAGATATTTTTAATTACATTTTAAAACAAACAAATAAGGAGAGAATAATGTCAGATAGAATGGTAAAACAGTTTATGGATATGGTAAGAATCGATAGTGAATCAGGTAATGAAGAAAATATGATAAATTACCTGATTGAAGAGTTTAATAAGATCGGTGCAAAAGCAGAGAAAGATGACTACGGGAATTTAATTGCAAAAATGGATGCAAGAGGATGTAGTGGTAAAGATCCTATTCTTTTATCCTGTCATGCCGACACGGTTCTTCCCGGGATAGGGATTGAACCTGTTATTGTAGATGGTGTAATAAGGTCAAAAGGAGATACAATTCTTGCCGCAGATGATAAAGCAGGCATTGCAGAAATGCTTGAGGCACTAAGAGTGGCAGAAGTTATGCCTCCGATAGAAATTGCAATCAGTAGACAGGAAGAAGTTGGGTTACTGGGAGTAAAGAATTTGGATTTTTCAAAGATCACTGCAAAGAAAGGTTTTTTACTTGATAATGACACTTTGGATACTATAGTGATTGGCGGTCCTTCATATTTCGCAATTGATGTAAATATAACCGGAAAAGCCGCGCATGCCGGAATGGAACCAGAAAAAGGAATCAGCGCAATTCAAGCTGCAGCAAGTGCAATTTCTGCATTAAAATTAGGGCGATTAGATGAGAATACAACAGCAAATGTAGGAATAATAAATGGAGGTTTGATTAGAAACGGAATACCTGATAAAACAACATTTCTTGCAGAGTGCAGAAGCTTAATACATGATAAAGCAGAAAACCTTGCCAATGAGATGACAGAAATTATAAGAAGAGAAGTAACTAAAAATGGAGCTGAAGTAGATATAAAAGTCAATAATCTTTGTCAGGCCGTAGACATACCGGCAGATTCAGAGACAGTAGAAATTTCTAAAAAGGCATTAAAATCTGTTGGAATTAATGCAGAAACAACTTTTATTACTGGATTTACTGATGCCTCTATATATAATAATAAAGGAATTGAAGTTGCTGTTGTGGGGATTGGTGCAAAACTTGAACATTCAACAGATGAACATATATATATTGAAGATATGAATAAAGCCTTAAAAATGGTTATTGAGATATTGAGATTATCTTCTCTATAGGAAAATATTTTTGATATAGGGGATGTGAAATAGATAGAAAATGTTCGAAACAAAAGAGAAACTATTACTCATCCCCTATTTTTGGGATCAAAACTTATTAAATAAAATCAGGAAAGAATCACTCAGTGTACATAAAGTTTATTTGAGTGAACATATAATGCTCAATGAGTTTTCAATAATAACTGGTTTTATTGGATATCCACAGATCCTGACTCTTTTAAATTCAATAAAAAACATATTTGAAAAAGAAATTTTTTTTCTTGGAACAGCAGGTGCAATAATGGATTCTATTAAAGTACCCTTTTCATTAAATATAACAGAGGTATATTCCAGTTCAATTCTTAAACATTTTTCTAAAGAAAAAATGTTTCCATTAAGACAAATCCATGGAAATCCAATAAGAAATGGTAAATGTGTAAGTATAGATATTCCAAGTCGTGAAACAATGATATGGCTAAAACAACAGAAAGAAAAAAAAATTGATGCAGTCGAAATGGAACTCTTTCCAATAAGAGTTTTTTTACAAAAGTCTTTTACTGCAGTTGTAATAATTACAGATTTAGTGAAAGGGGATCTTAAAATAAAATTAATGAACAAAAAGCTAATTAAAAAAGAGTTTATAGAGTCATTTCATATACTCGAAAAAAATATAAAAATTTTAAAATAATTTTAAAATAAATATTTTTATTTTATTTTTTATGTTATGATGATTAATCAAAGGAGACTGATAATGTTCAATAATATGAAAATGTCAAAGAAGATTATTTTAACTGGTGGTTTTTTTATTTTTCTAATGTTCGCTATATCATTTATAGGTCAGAATAGTGTCTCAGATATTAACTATTCTGCAGCTCAGATGAATCAATATGAATCTGTATATAAGAACTTGAAAGAGATTGAGAGCGAAATGTATAAATGGCGTGAACCAATGATTAATATGTTTCTAGGTGAAGAACTCGATTTAAAAAAAATTGGACTTGACTCAACTAAATCTGAATTAAGCATTTTTCTCAAGAGTAATTCTATGACAGTATTCCTTAAGAAGGAACCGGATTTCAAAAAATTAGTTGATGATATCAAGAAACCTTATGATAATCTCTATGTAAGTGCAAAAAAGATAGTTTCTGCCTGGCAGGAGGGAGATGTCGATACTGCGATTGATACCTTTAAAAACAGTTTAAAAAAATCTTTTGATAATACCATTACTGAATTGGATAAAACGGCAAAATTTATTGAAGTAAAAGTTGAACATTTTAATAAGGAAAATTCTAAAGTTGCAAGTAATAGTAAAAGAAACCTCATAATTACATTTATAGTATCAACAATATTAATGCTGGGATTGGGATTTCTTGTAATTAGAGATTTCAATTCAAAGATGGATAATTTAAAATTAAGAGTTAAGGATCTTGCTGAGGGTGATGCAGACCTTACAAAGACTATAGATGTACAAAGTTCTGACGAATTTGGAGAACTTGCAGGATATATAAATGGTTTTATAAAAATTGTTATGGATCTTGTTGTTAAGATCAAGGGAACAACAGAAGAAATAAAAGAATCTACAAATGAAATAGATGCCGGAAGTGATGATCTTGCTGTAAGAACTAATGAGCAGGCTGCATCAATAACAGAGACATCTACTACTCTTGAAGAATTTACATCAATTGTATCTCTGAACTCTAAAAACTCAGATGAAGTAGACACTGTTTTAAGTAATTTTAATCGTGAGATTCAGCAAAAAAAAGAATTAATTGATAATGTAACAAGTACAATGGAGGAGATTGATTCTTCAAGTAAAAAAATCAATAGTATAATTACTGTAATAAATGACATAAGTTTTCAAACAAACCTGTTAGCACTTAATGCTGCTGTAGAAGCTGCAAGAGCTGGTGAGGCAGGAAGAGGATTTGCTGTTGTGGCATCAGAAGTTAGAAATCTTGCAGGTAAAACAGCAGATTCATCAAAAACTATTCAGGAAATTGTAAATAAGAATGTGGAATCATCTAAAAAAGGTATGGAGCTTGTAAATGAAACCTCAATTTTTTTCCAACAAATATTACAAGTAACTGCTGATATTTTAGAAAAAGTTAAGAGTATTTCTGATGGTTCCAAGGAACAGACAACAGGGATTGAACAAATCAATCAAGCTATTTCACAGCTTGACAATGTTATTAATAAAAACGCAACACTGGTACAGGATCTTTCAGAATCCTCAAAAAATATGAAAATGAACTCTATCACTTTATTTGATTTGGTAAATTCATTTAAGATTGATAATTCAAAACCTATATTATCTGAAAAGCCAGATAAAACTAAAATAGAAAAAACAAAAAAACCTTCCAGTGTAAAAAAGAACGAAAAAAAAGCCAAAAATGATGATGATGAAGACTTTTTTAATGCTGATGAATCTGGATTTGAGGAGTTCTAATCTTCATAAATAATTTAAGTAACATAATTGTTTTTTAATTGCCATTGACAACTATCTTTTATTTTGTTAATATTTAACTTAATATAGTAATGGAGAATTATTATGACTACAAAACCTAAAGTAATTGTATTTTCAACACCAACTTGTTCCTGGTGTACAACTGTCAAGCAATATTTAAAAAAACATCATGTTCGTTATAGAGATATAGATATAAGCAAAGATGAGAAAGCCGCAAAAGACATGGAAAGAAGGACAAGGCAAAAAGGGGTACCGGTAACCCTTATAAACAATAAACCTGTAATTGGTTTTAATAAACTGGAACTTAACAAATTCCTCAATATTAAAGGTTAATAATTATTATATATTCAATCTTTATATATTTTGCTTGACATTTATATTTTTTCACATTATTATCATTATTGATAATGATAATGAATAAAATATTAAAAATAATTGTTGTAATGATTGCGATTTTTCTCTTCTCTACTTCTATTTCCATTGCGAAAGAGTTTTCAATTTCCGGACAGGCAAAGATGATATTGAAAATAACTTCTTATGATGAAAATATTGAACAAAGAATTTTAAGCGATACAATAAACATTGGGATTGTTGCTCATAAATCAAACGAAGATCTGATAAAAAAAACTAAAGAACTAGAGTCATATCTATTAAAATTTAAGAGAGTAAAGATTTCCGGTTTAAACTTTAAAACTTTTAATTTTATATACGATGATGCTGCTGAGATTGATGATTTTATTAAATCTTCTGGAATCTCTGTTTTATATATAATGAAAGGTAATGATCAGTATATTACAACAATTTACACAATCTGCAGAAAGAACAGGATTCTATCACTTACAAATAGCGTAGAATATGTAAAAAAAGGAATATCTATCGGATTTGAAATAAATTCAACAGGCAAACTCGAGATATATTCAAATATAAATTCAATAAAAAAAGAAAAAATTTCATTTTCTTCTGGTTTGTTAATGATAGCAAAAGTTGTAGGGGATAAATAATGCATAAAAATATTTTTCATACTTTGAAGCAAACTTTTCTTATAATGATCATTTTTGTAATATTATCACATACATTATTCAGTAAAACGGTCTCTATAACTCAACTTGGATTTATTATAAAGAGATCTATTCCTTCAACTAAAACAATTGCGGTTTTATACCCATCACATCTTAAAAATAGTGTTATCAAAGACGCAAAGATGGCGTATACTATACTAAGAAAAAAAATAGTTATCTTTGATATATCAATAAAGTTTGATCTTACAAAAAAAATCAACAGAATTTTATCCTATAAAGATATAGCTGTAATTATCATTACCGACAATAGTATATTCTCACAAAAAACAATTAAGTTTATTTCCAGAAAACTTTTAAAAAAAGGAATTCCACTCTTTACAAACAGACAAAATGACACTAAATTTGAGGCTCTTGCATGTATGTTTTACAATGATGCAAAAAAACTTGAAAAACATATCAGTAAACAACAGTTGCAGAAGTTAAATTTAGAGTTTTCTGATGAAACAATTAGTAAATTTATAATAGATCTTTAGAAAACAAATATATTAGTATTTAGTGGAGAAAAAAAATGAAAAGAAGAGAATTTATTGTTAAATCATCTGCTGTTGTAGCATCATCACTTGTTGGTTCACTAAAATTATCAGGGAAACAAAATCTACAGCATCCTGTTATAAAGGCTATAGGCGACTCACCATATAAGCTGACAAAAAAAGTAATTCTTGAATTAGGTGGAATGAAAAAATACATTTCAAAACAGGATGTAGTAATGGTAAAACCTAATATTGGTTGGAATCGTACAGTAGAACAAGCATCAAATACAAACCCGGAAGTACTTAAGGCTATTATTGAAGAAATACTAAATGCAGGTGCAAAAAAAATTATTATAATGGATAACACCTGTCATAAAGCTGAGGACACTTATGAAAGAAGTGGTATAGCTGAAGTCGCAAAAAATATGGGCGTAGAGGTTAGGTATCCAGACAAAAATAGATTAGTTGCTTATGATTTCAAAGGAGAATTCATCAAAAAGCTACCTATATATAGAGACTTTTTTGAAGTTGACAAATTTATAAATGTTCCAATCTTAAAACACCATGGCAGTGCAGGTCTGACTATAGGTATGAAAAACCTTTATGGAATACTTGGTGGCAGAAGAGGAAAGTTACATCAATACATAGGAAAAAGTATAGCTGATCTTGCAAGAGGATTTAAAGTTGATCTGACAATCATTGACGCATATAGGACACTTGTAAGAAATGGGCCTGTTGGTGGAAGATTAAGCGATGTTGTTCTTAATAAAACTGTCATTGGCGCTAAAAATATTTTTGAAGGAGATGTTGTTGCAGTTGATGTTTTTGGTGAAGTTCCAGAAAAATATGAATTCATTAAAGAAGGATTTAAAAGAGGTTTAGGGGAAATGGATTTAAAGAAAATAGGCATTAAAGAATTTAAGATTTAATTGCTTAAAATATAGAAGAACAAATTCAAATGACAATCAAAAATGGTAAATTCACTGTAAATGTTCGGATTATTATACAATTTTTTTTTCTCTTTCTCTTTTTCTTTCTTTTAATAAAAGCTGGAAGCTCCGGGGTTAAATCATTTGTATTTACAGATTTTTTCTTTTATATAGATCCTCTAATATTTCTATCAAACCTATTTTCAACACATTCAATAATCCCAATTTTTTTTCTTTCACTAATTCCAGTATTCCTTACTCTTATATTTGGTAGATTTTTTTGTGGATGGATTTGTCCTCTTGGGACTATAAATCAGTTTTTCTCCTGGTTTGCATTTAAGGGGAAAAAAAATAATTTAAATCCTGATAAAAAGTTATTAAAATTAAAATATTTTATCCTTCTTTTTGTGTTAGTAATGCTGATAGTAGGTACAAATTTAACTGGATTGTTTGATCCTTTTTCTTTACTCACAAGAAGTTTCTCAACAACAATAAGTCCTGCAATAGATTATAATGTTGAGAATGTTTTAAAAGAGGGAGCTAATGAGAAAGGAATTATCTCAAAGGGATTAAAGCCAATCTATTCTTTTGCTAAAGAAAATATAATTAAAAAAGACCAGAGAGTTTTTCCTGGTTCATTATTAATAGGTACACTTTTTCTGTTGATTTTATTAGCAAATTTCTATAAACGGAGATTTTACTGTAACTATATTTGTCCTTTAGGTGCAATATATGGAATTGTTGCTAAATTTAGTCTATTCAATCTAAAAGCAAACCCCGATTGTATAAAATGTAATGCCTGTTCTAAAAATTGCACATATGACGGCAATCCTTATAAGGACTATTCAAAATCTGAATGTATGGTTTGTTTTAATTGTGTCACTGATTGCAAACCTCAGGTTATAGAATCCTCGTTCAATACTAATTTCAGCAGGAATGAAATGTTCAAAATCGATCCGGGAAGAAGAAGAATTTCCGGAACTATATTAACTGCTGTTTTTGCGGGTACATTGCCGAGACTGACCGGTGCTCAGAAAATAAAATCATCAGCTTCAGGTGTGTCTATTCATAATTTTGTCAGACCTCCCGGTTCGGTAAATGAAATAGATTTTTTAAGTAAGTGTATTAGATGTGGAGAATGTATCCAAGCTTGTCCGACTAATTTTTTACAACCAGCATTTTTTGAAAGTGGCATTGATGGGATATGGACCCCTATTATTAATGCAAGATACGGATACTGTGAATATGAATGTAATAATTGTACTCAAGTCTGCCCTACTCTCGCAATTGAAAAATTGACAGTTAAAGAAAAAAAAGAATTTGTTATTGGAATTGCAATCATAGATAAAAACAGGTGTTATACATATATAAATGGTTATCAGGAAAAAGGTTGTGCAGTATGTGAAGAACACTGTCCTGTACCCGATAAGGCGATAAAATTTAGAAACGTTGACATAAATGATAGCTATGGTGGAATTATTCCTATAAGACAGATCTATGTCGAACCTGATCTATGTATTGGATGTGGTATTTGTCAAAATGTATGCCCTAGAAGAGATGCTCCCGGTATTATTATCACCGCTGAAGATGAAAAAAGAGAACAATTAGCAGATACATTAGAATTAATTAATTAATTTATTTTATTTTTTATAAATAGATTTTCATTCTCTTTTAATTTCTTGAATAGATTAAGATACTTATCTACAATAACATTCCATGAATAATTTTTTTTAAAGAAATTTTCCCCATTTATTCCCATCTTTTTTCTTAGCTCTTCATTTTTTGATAAAAGTAATATAATTTCTTTAAACTCATCATAGTTATAATACCATAAACCTGCATTACTTCTCCTACACTGTCCCTGTAAAACTTCAGTTTTGCCATTAGCTATAACAGGTTTACCAATTGCCCAGGCTTCAAGTGATACCATAGATAATGATTCATATTGAGAAGGAATAACTAAAAATTTTGCCCCATATAATCCATCAAATTTTTCTTCATCTGAGACAAACCCTATATATTTAATATTATTATGTTCAGGAATATTAACAACTGATTTCCCCATAAGGACTAGTGTAAGATTAATTCCCTTTTCTTCTAAAAGTTTTAGATAAAAACTTAAGAGCTGAGGAACTCCTTTATTTTCATCAAGCCTTCCGATATATACAAAATAATCACCTTCAATATTAAACTTCTCTCTAAAAGATTCTGGTGCGAAAGATTCAGGTATTTCAGATCCAACACCAACAACATCAGATAATATATTTTTATTATCTGATACTTTTTCTATTATCTCTTTTTCTTCAATAGAATTATAGACAATCGCTTTAGGCAATTTGAAAAAATCTTTAAATAATCTCAAATAAAGTACTTCATCATGCTCTGCTGTAGGAACCAGGATTCCTTTATCTGAAACTACATTTATACCATAAAAAGAGTGGTAATATCTGAAAGAAAAGAATATAAAATAATCAAATTCCTTTTCTCTTTTTTCTATATCTTCTAACATTTCGGGGAGAAAAGGTCCTTCTTCTTCAAGCCATTCTAATTCATCCTTAAATACATGTTCATCTTCATATATTTTTCTTTGCAATTCTCCAAATATTTCAGGATTTCTTTCTTTTTTAGCTTTATACCTATTCGTCTTAATTCCATTTATTATTTCCAACCCCTCATTATAATAGTGTTTCCAAGTTACATAATCGAGTGCAGTTGATGTAAAAACTTCTATTTCTATATATACTGAAAGCTTTTCGGCAATAAGTCTAGCATGGTACTCAGCTCCACCATTAATCTCATTTCCATATCTTTGTACAATAATTCCAACCTTTTTAGCCATCAGGAATTATAACATATTGTATCCTTATTTGATAAGCCTGAGAATTCAATCAATTCTATTATTTTACAAAAGATATAGTCTCATTTTGAACAATATAATAGATTACAAATTATTATTCTCTTTGAATCCCAGCTAATAAAGTTATAAGAATATTAATAAAACATATTGAAGTATTTTGTTTTCTTAATTATTTTTATATAAATTTCAGTTTATATAAAATGAGATATTATTTCTGGTTGACTTTAATAAGTAAAAGTGGGAAAATAGATACGAAAATGTTTATTAATCATACATCAAAACAAGTTACTGCTAAAATCGTATATTACGGTACCGGATTAAGTGGAAAGACTACTAATTTGCAATATATATATTCAATAACCAACCCAAATACAAGAGGCGAATTAATCAGTATGGAAACTGATATTGAACGAACACTTTTTTTTGATCTCCTACCCATTGATGTCGGTTCAATAAATGGATACCTGACTAAATTTCAGCTATACACAGTACCCGGACAAATTTTTTATGACTCTACTAGAAAAATTGTTTTAAAAGGTGTTGATGGAATTGTTTTTGTTGGAGATTCTCAGGAATTAATGATCCAGGGAAATATAGATAGTTTTGAAAACTTAAAAAAGAACTTAATTGATCAGAACATTGATATAAATACAATTCCACTTGTTATTCAATATAATAAAAGGGATCTTAAAAATATTCTTCCAGTTGATGTACTCAATAAGAATATAAACTCATTAAATGCACCTTATTTTGAAGCAGTGGCTACAAAGGGAGATGGCGTAATTCAAACTTTAAAAAGTATCTCTTCCCTGACTTTAGGAAAAATCAAAAAAGAGATTGATTCTGCTCTGATTCCTACAAAGAAATTTGAAGAATTAAATTTTGACATAAACAAAAAGAATGAAATTCTAAGAATTGAAGATATTCCTCGAAAAGTAATCAGTGTTGATGAAATTAGTGATATGGAACTTCAGATAGAAATAGAACCAGATTCAAAAGATTTAAAAATACAAAAGACTGAACAAATTCAAAATGAAAAAAAACCTGAAATAAAATTACTAAAAAAAGAATCTGAAGTAAAAATTCTTGATTCAAATCAAATTATCCCTAAAAAACCTAAAAAAAAAGAAGCATTTTCATTAGACAGCCTTAAAATACTAAATGACCTCAATGACAACTCGCGCAAAACTATTATAAAGAAATTGAAATTTACTGACAATAAGAACTTTATAGAAATAAAGAATTCAAACTCTGAACTTATTAATACTTTTGAATTAAATATTGATTCTAAAACAAAAAAAATAACAATTATTATTGATGTTCAAAAATAAAATATTTAAATCGAGTATTCTACTCATTACCATCTTATATTTTTTTAATGGATGTACTTTGTTAAATAAAGATAAGATGAAAGTTATTAATCCTCCTCATATAAAACGCCCTTTAATAATTCAAAGAGCACAGCAAAATTATAATATTGGAAAATCTTTATTATTAGAAGGAAAAATTGAAGAATCAAAGTTTTTTTTTGATCGTACCATTGATATTCTAATGGATACTGAAATAGACAAACAGATAAGAGAAATATATTTATATTTATATATAGATGAAATATCAAAGATTGAATTAGAATATTTAAAAGACCTGAATCCTGATAGTACTGAGATAAACAAGAGGGACTCATTTTTGGATGAAATAATATCTGCTCCACTTTTTTTCCCATCTAAAAAAGACATTTTAAACTTTAAAAAAAAAATAAAGAAATTAAAACCGGTTTTTTCAATTCCAGTAGTAATAAATCCAAGGGTAGTATCATTTTTGAAAGCCTTTCAAAATATCAAACATAGCAGCATTCAACGTGCATTAAACAGATCTACAAAATATATACATAATTTCAAAAAGACATTTAAAGATATGGGAATCCCGGAGGATCTGGTTTATCTTCCGATAATTGAAAGTGGTTTTCGAGTTCATGCTGTTTCAAGAGCGAGTGCAAATGGAATGTGGCAATTTATGGCAGCAACAGCAAAGATGTTTGGGCTAAGGGTTGACTGGGTCATTGATGAGAGAAGAGATCCATTTAAAGCATCTGTCGCAGCGGCAAAACTACTTAAGACACTCTATAAGGAATATGGAAGTTGGTACCTTGCTCTGGCCTGTTATAATGGAGGTACCAGAAGAATAAATAGAGCAATAAGAAAGCTCAAAACAAAAGATTTTTTTAAAATTGCAAAATCCAGATATATAATGAGAGAGACCAAAAACTATGTGCCCGCGTTCCTTGCTTCCATTATTATTGCAAAATCTCCTAAAGAGTATGGATTTACAATTACAGAAGAGATCTCTGAATTTGACAACACAAAATTAATAGAGATCCCCTCACCTGTTGACTTGAAAAATGTTGCCAAACTTGCAAATATCAAATACAGTTATTTAAAAAAGTTGAACCCTGAACTAATCAGGCATTTTACTCCATTTAATATAAAAAAATATTTATTAAGAGTACCATCCGCTTTAAATGAACTAACACTAAAGAAATTGAAAAGATTACCTCCACAAAAAAAATATTTTGTTGGATGGTATAAAATTAAAAGAGGTGATAGTCTATATTCAATAGCTAGAAAGTTTAGAACATCTGTAAGAAAAATTAAGAGAGTGAATAAACTAAAGAGAAACTTAATAAAACCTGGTAGAAGATTACTTATTCCAAGAGGAAAATAATTTAATAAAATGATTAGTAAGATAAATTCAATTGTATTAAATGGACTTGATATAACACAAACAGAGGTTGAAGTAGGTTTTTCAAAAGGTATTCCAGGTGTAACAATTGTAGGATTGCCTGATAATGCTGTTAAAGAAAGTAGGGAAAGAATTAAATTTGCTATAAAAAATTCAGGTTTCGAATATCCCAGAAAACAAAAAATTGTAATTAATCTCTCTCCTGCAGATATAAAAAAAGAAGGTTCTTCTCTTGACCTGCCTATAGCTGCCGGGATCCTTATAAATAACAAAAATATACCGGAAGAACTTTTTAAAAACTTCTTATTTTATGGCGAGTTAAATTTGAATGGAGAATTAAACCCGGTTAGAGGAATTTTAAACCTTGCATTATTTGCAAAAAGGAATAATTTCAAAGGCATAATTATACCTTTTAACAATCGTAAAGAAGCCGCTTTTGTTAAAGGCATAGACATTTTTGCATTTAGAAACTTAAATGAAGTTTTTACCTTCATTTTATCACCTGAAACTCATAAACCATATATCTCAAAAAATAAACACAATTTTAAAAGTAAATCTTATAATTACAATTTTTCTGAAATAAACGGACAATATATTGCAAAGAGGGCTATGGAAATATCTGCAGCAGGTTCTCATAATTTATTAATGATTGGTCCTCCAGGATCAGGAAAATCAATGTTATCAAAAGCACTCCCATCAATACTGCCTGATATGACAGATGATGAGATTTTGGAAACATCACTTATATATAGTTCAGCTGGTTTATTAAATAGGAATAAAAACATTATTTATAATCGTCCATTCCGATCTCCACACCATACAATCTCTGATGTAGGAATCAGTGGCGGCGGAAAATATCCCATACCAGGGGAAATTTCATTAGCTCATAATGGAGTATTATTTTTAGATGAACTCCCGTATTTCAAAAAAAGTGCAATTGAAGTTTTAAGGCAACCCATTGAGGATGGTTATATTACAATATCTCGTTCACTATCATCACAGACTTACCCTGCAAAATTTGTACTTATTGCGGCTATGAATCCATGTGAAGATTCAATTGGTCTTAAGGACCCAAATTTCAATAGATGTTCGGAATCTCAAAAGAGGAATTATTATTCTAAAATATCAAGTCCAATGCTTGATAGAATTGACATACAAATCGAAGTCAAGAAATTAAAAATATCTGAAATTACTTCTGAAACTAAATCAGAATGCTCAACAATTATTAAGAGCCGGGTAATAAAAGCAAGAAATATTCAATTAAAGCGTTTTAAAAAACTTGATAAAATTATTTTTGCAAATGCCCAGATGGCTAATAAAGAGATAAAGGAATTTTGCAAATTAAATAATGAAAGTGAAAATATCATGAAAATTGCTACTGAAAAAATGGATCTAAGCACTAGAAGTTATTTTAAGATATTAAAAATATCGAGAACTATTGCTGACCTTGCTAATTCGAAAAACATAAAAACCGAACACATTCAGGAAGCTCTACAATATAGAGCACTTAATTTTGCTAATTTATAATCTTCATATTTTAATAATGGAGTGACCAGTTATTTCATAGTTAGCGTATGTAAGAGTTCATATATAGAAATTTTTTTCTATATATGATTTTAAACTTAACACTTTTTTTATAACAATTCCAATTTTTTTTTGAGTATAAGGCTTCTGAACATAATATTTAGCTCCTAGATTAAGCGCATCTTTGACTCTTGAAGATTCAGAATAACCGCTGGCAATTATTACTTTTATATTTGGATCAATTTTTTTTAAACCTATAAACGTATCCAAGCCATCGATACCGGGTTCCATTATCATATCAAGAATACATAAATCAACTTCATTGTTTTTAATATATTCTATACCTGATTTTCCATTAGAAACTGAATTAACCGAATAACCTAATTCAGTAAGCAGCGCTGTAGAAATTTCTCTCTGGATTTTCACATCATCTATGATCAGAATTTTTTCTCCTGAGCCATAGTACTCATTAATTGAAATATTATTTAGATTTTCTGCCTTTAGTTCTTTTGTCACAGGAAAATATAATTCGAATGTGGTTCCTTTCCCCTCTAAACTTTCTACATCAATAAAACCATTAAGATCCTCTAAAGTTCCCCAAACAACAGCCATTCCTAATCCGGTTCCACTTCTTCCCATTTTTTTCTTTGTGTAAAATGGTTCAAAAATTTTATTTAGATCAATTTTACTGATTCCTATCCCAGTATCTTTAACTTTAAGAAGTACATAATTCCCACTTTTAATGGTTTTATAAAAACCTTTTTTTTCTTCCTTGAGAGTTTTTAATTCTGTGGAAATTAATATACTTCCTTCTGAAATTATAGATTCAGCTGCATTTGAAACTAAATTCATAATTGTTTTTAATAGTTGTATTGAAGATCCTTTAATCATAGGAATATTATTTGTTAAATCAGTCTTAATCTCTACTTTTAAGTGAAACTTTTGAAGTTTTTCAAAGATAGGAGATTTAATATAATCTACGATTATTTCATTTAGATTTTCAATGGTATTAATAGTCACTCCTCTACGAGCTAGAGTTAAAAGGTCCTGAACAATAGCAGCCGCTTTAATTCCTGATTGCTGCATGGTAATTACCTGCTTTCTTATACCGCTATTGCCTGATAATTTTTTCAGAATAAGATCAGGATAACTGACGATCGCACCTAGAACATTATTGAGGTCATGAGCAACTCCACCAGCCAGTTTCCCGACAATTTCCATCTTTTCCATTCTGTTTAGGACTTCTTTATTCTCCCAATACCTGATTGCACTTGCAATTGTGTTAGATGTAATCGATAAAACATTTAAATTATCCTCAGAATATTTGTGATAATCTGAATAACTTTGAAGTACAATTACTCCTATAATCTCTTCGTCTGTAACTTTAAGCGGGACGCCAATCCAGGACTTGGAATTAACTCCAATAAGTTCTACTCCTAACTTACTCAATTTATTTTCTATAGATGAACCGTTTACAAGTAACGGTTTTTTTGTTCTGAAAACATAATTTGTTAAACTATTTTTTAATTCAAGAGGTATGTTTGGATCAACATGTTCTTCAGGGTTAATGTCTACTACATAAGGGAAAGTATAGGTAGATAATTCTTTGTCATGGATTAATGCTATATAAAAATTCTTGGCATACATTAAAAGATTTATCTGCTTATAAACCATTTCTGATAGTTCTCTTAGATTTTTAGTACTCCTGCTTGCCTCAGAAATATTTAACAATACGTCTTTGATTTGTTCATTTTTTTTTGATTCTGTAATATCATTTACTATGCAGACAATTCCCTCTTTTATACCTACCTTGCTGATAATCATAGATATTGATAGAAGCACTGCAACATTCACACCCTCTTTTGTTTTAAAAACTGTCTCAATATTTGTATATTCATCTACAGTATCAATCTTTTTTAAAATCAAATCATATTCATCACTATTTTTTAAAATAATACTTAATGATTTACCTTCTAACTCTTCATTAGAAAATCCAAACGTCCTAATAGTCGCTTTATTAACAGAGATAATCTTCTTATCGGTATTTAAAAGTATCAGGTTGTCAAACATTGTATTTATTATATTCTCTGCAGCGAATTTAGGGGTTATATCCAGTGACCGGTACTTTACTATCCCATAAACCGAAAAAATCCCCCACGGTACTCCACTCAAACTCCCAATATTATAAAAATTAAATATATTAAATATAAATGGTAATATTAGATCAGTTGAATATGCCATAGAAAAAGCAAATAATCCACCATATACAATTATTTTCATCTGTTTAATTCGAATTAAATTATCTGATTTTGAGATCATCTTAAACCCCAGATAAATTGATAAATAATTGATAACAAATGAATATACAAAAAAGAGATATGAGTATATTGATTTTGTCCATACCCCTCTCCATCCAAAGGACAAATATTTTGGAACCACCATCTGGTGATTCCACTGGGCAATTAAAAAAAAGATTGGAATTCCTATTATTAGAGAAATCATCAATTTGTTCTTTAAAATCTTATCTCTTTTAGTGAAAATAAGTATGAAAATTAAAAGTATACTACTTAGAAAGAGCCAACCAAAACTAGTTAAATTAATGATTAGGTTTGCAGATTTTTCAGACAGTTGATCCTTAAAGAGAAAAAGAGAAAAAAAACTCCAGAGAAAAAAAAATAACATAAAAACTGAATAGAGTTTTGCTGGAACAAACTTAGGTGTTTTTAATGTGAGAATAATAATTAAGGACAAATATATTATAGATGCAATAATATTTAAAACCTGAATAACACTCATATTTCCTGCTCCGACTAAATATAATACTATAATTAGATTTACAATTCAACTTTGAATTATATTGTTTTTTGAATATTGAAATATTGCAATTTTTTTATTAAAAGCTGAATTATTAAATAACTTTATTTTTAATCCCTTCAATTTCAGTAAACAAATTCAATGAATTTTCGACGACTTTGTCCATATTTAAATATCTATATTCTGCAAGCCTACCTAAAAAATATGTATCCTTTAAAGACTCTGATAATTTTTTATACTTGAGGTAAAGAAAATTGTTTTCTTTTCTTGGGATAGGATAGTATGGATCACCTTCAGATTTTGGATACTCATAGCAAATAATGGTTTTCTTGTTTTTTTGAAAATACAAATGTTTGAATTCTGTAATTCTTGTGTAATCGTTATAGTTTGGATAATTTACAACAGCAACTGACTGAAAATACTCTTTATTCAATGATTCAAACTTAAAATCCAGGCTCCTATAAGGAAGTTTACCAAATTTATATTCAAAAAATGAGTCAATTGCTCCTGTATAGACCATTTTTTTGAATTTAATTGTGTTTTTTATGTTTTTTAGTTCTGTATTTAATCGTATTGTAATGTTATTATGGTTTAGTAAATTTTTAAAAAGAGTTGCAAATCCATCTTTAGGTATTCCCTGATATGGATCTTTAAAGTACCTGGTATCTCTACTGAATCTAACTGGTATTCTATTTAAAACTGTCTTATCCAATTTATCAGGATATACACCCCATTGCTTTTTTGTATAATTTTTAAAAAAAAGATCATACAGATCTTCTCCTACTTGAGATAAAACTACATCCTCTGAATTCTTGATATCACTTTTAATAATTTTCTTGTTATCCAGAAATGTCTTCATACTTTCAGCTGTGAATTCTCTATTATATAATTGTTCTAATGTTTTAATTGTAATAGGAAAAGACACTTCTATATTACCAAGATTTACAAGAACCTGATGCTCATAACTATTCCATTGAGTATAAGTTGAAAGATAATCCCAAACAATGGTTGATCTTGTATGAAAAATATGGGGACCATATTTCTGGATCCATAAATCATCTTTACTTTTAAAATCAAACGAATTTCCGCCAATATGATCTCTTTTATCTATAATTAAAACAGACTCACCAGCATTTGCAGCTTCTCTGGCAAATACGGCACCAGAGAACCCAGCTCCAACTATTAAATAATCATACTCCATTTAAATTGCCCCTATTTGTATTTTTACAAATGTATTAATTATATCTACATTCTTTCTAATATAGTTATCTCTTAGGGATATTCTCTTTAATACTCCTTTATATAAATCAAGAAAACTTTTTTTTAATCTTTTATCATTTGTAGTTTCATAAAAATTTTTCAGAACCCTTAATGCCTCCCTATATTTTCCGCTCTCCTCATAGAATTTACCAGATAATGAAGCTACATATGGAGATGGCCCTTGAGGTGTAGGCTGCTGAAGTTGGTGATCGTATTTATTTGCTGCAATCTCATAATACCTACCTGCAAATTCAGGTTCATCAAGACTATAATAATAATTAAAACCAATCATTTCAGAAAATTTCCAATTGTCCGGATGATATCGCAACCCTATTTTTAATATTTCTATGGAACTTCTTGAACTTGGATCTACAGTCTTTAAAATATTATTTCCCATTAAAAAAGCTTCCTTATTATATGGGTCCATTTCAACTGCAGTAAAAAACAGTTTTTTTAAATGTTTAAATTTAAAGGTATGACGTTGAAAATAGTGTTCTCCATAATAAGTTAATGCTTTTGCAAGTACAAAGTCTGCAATTAATTGATCAAAACCAAGAGATATAAATTTCAAGTAAGGAATTTCCGGTAGATAAAGTTCTGCTTCCTCTTCTAACTCAATTTTTTTTTCTTTTGAAAGATAATTTTGTGACTCAATTACTATTACTAATAATAAGACAAAAAACAAGAGCCATATAATTTTTTTTAAATTCATAGTTCCCTTTTTTTAAATATTAGAACTGCAATAAAAAAAATCAGAATCGAATATGATAGAGCATAAAGGCTTGCCTGTAAATAATATGTAAATGAAATATCGAGATCATATACTATTGCAGTTTTTTTATTAAAAAACTCAAGATTCGGTAAAATAGGATAAATAATCTGGATAAAATATTTCAATATAAGATTTGATGATTTATCAACTATTATTGCTGCTTTTTCAATAGAATGCCCTATTACATAAATAAGGAGAGTTAAAAACATTGCCAATTGAGGGGAAGTGCTTACAGAAAACAGAAAGGCAAATGATACTATTATAAGCATTTCTAAAAAAGTAAAAAAACCAGCCGTGAGAAGACCTGAGAACCAGAATTCATCCTGAAAGAAAGAGATTAATGCAATTACTAAAATAATCATAAATATTCCTACAATCAATGAGACTAAAATTGAGATATATCCTCCTTTCAGATAATCAGATCTATTTACAGGTTTTGCAAACAAAAAATATAAAGTTTTTTGAGATATATCCCTGGTTATCAAATTAATCCCCAGAAAAATAATAATAAATAATGAGAAAATATTTAGAATTGACAGTCCCAGGTCCTTTGTTGCTTTTATCTTTTCTCCAACGACCATTTCATTTAGGATCAATGATGACAATACAAGAATAGCCGCCCCCAGTAGTACTGAAAGGTATATTTTATCTCTAACAAGCTCTCTATATAGTATTCTTGCAATTAATACAGTTCTATTTTTCATAATACTGCTCCAACTCACCTGAGAGATCAGATTTAATACTTATTATTTCTTTATTCTGCATTTTTATTTCTTCAAGTAAAGTCCAGAATTTTTCCTTTCCATTGATTAGATAAAATTTCCTGTTATTACCTTCCATAATCTCTACTTTGTAGGAATTTTTATCTCTAAGTGAAGAAATATCTTTATATAAAACGATTTTTCCACCCTTTATCATTATAACTTCATCACACAAAGATTCTATATCATCGAGATTATGAGTCGAAAAAATGGTAGTTTTTCCCTCTTTGCTCTTATTTAAGATCATATCTTTGACCATCTTTCTACCTATCGGATCTAAACCTGACATAGGTTCATCTAATATAATAATTTCTGGTGAATGAATAATTGCCTGAGCTATTCCAAGCCGTTGAACCATTCCTTTTGAAAAACTTCTAACTTTTTCATTTCTATTTTCAAATAAACCTACAAATTTTATTGTATCTTCAATTTTCTTTTTATCTTTATCAAAATTTATTAAATCTAATGAAAACTCTAATAATTCAAAAGCAGTTATGTTTCTAAAAAAAACCGGGTTTTCAGGTAAAAAACCAATTTTCTTTTTATTATCATTAATATTAGTACTGCCGAGTATATCTACTGAACCTGAATCAGGATTAATAATTCCAGTTATTATCTTTAATAAAGTAGTCTTTCCAGCACCATTCGGTCCCAATATTCCAACAATTTTACCCTTGTTTATAGAAATACTCACATTATCAAGTGCATTTATAAAACTGAAATTCTTTTTGTATCTTTTGTTTACATTTTCTACATTTATAACCATTTTCAAGTTTATCAATATTTGTTGATTTTTGCAATCAAAAAAACAAATAATCATAAAACATCCTTGACAAAATATATATAAATATATAATATCATTTTATGACAATTGATGAAGAGACTATAGATTTAATAAACGATTTTATACGAGAAACTGAAACATCACTTGAAGCAATTGATGAATCAATTTTAAATCTTAAGCAATATATCTTTCCAATTCAGAAAGATTTTGATTTTAATATGTTCATTACACATTTCAGAGGCCTGAATGTACCTCAGTACCTCGAAAGCATTCAGAGTATTAACCGCGTTGTTCATACAATAAAAGGAATCAGCGCATTTATCGATCTTAATGTTTTAAACGCATACTGCCATAAAACTGAAGAGTTAACACTTGATCTGGCAAACGGCAAAATTTTTCTAAATAAAACTGCATATAATATCATTGAGTCCCTACCCAATATTCTGAATAGATTTATTGAAAAGATAAAAGAGGAATATGTTGATAAAGGAATTGATGTAGAAAAAGAGATCCTTGCCGTTGAATCTTGTAGAAATGAATTAATAAACTTAATGGGAACAGAAGTGATTCATTTTGACGAACTTTCAGGAAAGGATATGGGACGTATTAGAGAATCAAGAAAAGCTCTAAAGGTAACCATAGATTTTGACAAATACAATAAACTATTAAATAAGTTTCAAGCATTTTCCCAGGATAGTCTTTCATTAATTAAAGACTCTGAAATTTCAAAACATGTTGTTAATGAGATAAACAAAGGGTTTACAGAACATCTTGATGGTCTTATAATGTCTGCTCAAAGCGAAATGATGCTGTCGCGATATCCAAGAATTGTTACAGATTTAGGCTCTACAATGGGCAAGAATATTAACCTTGTGGTTATCCGAAATGATGCAATGGCTGCTCCTGATGTGTGGGACAAATGTCATAATGCATTAGTTCATATTGTTAGGAATGCTGTAGATCATGGAATAGAATCAATAAAAGATAGAGAAATAAATGGCAAATCACCTGAAGGAAGTATTGAAATGTCCATTTATGAAGATTTTAAAAACATATATATATCAATTGTTGATGATGGTGCTGGAATTGATGCAGATAAGGTCTCTAAAATTGCATTATCAAAAGGAATTATCTCAAATGAGGAATTAAAAAAAATGTCAATAATGGAAAAACAAAAACTTATTTTTAGACCAGGTTTTTCCACAAAAGAAAGCGCTACAGAGGTATCAGGACGTGGAGTTGGTATGGATGCTGTTCATAAAGAAATAGAAATTAATTTAAATGGACATATTTTTTTAGAATCTACAGTTGGATTTGGTACTTCCATAATGTTAGAGATACCAAAAAATGAAACCCTCTCTGAATGCATCGTATTTGGTGATGAAAAGCATATCTATGGAATTCCTGTTGTTGATGGAATAGAATTTTTAGAGTGTAATCCAAAATTTATAAACAGAGTATTGGGAAAAACAACAGTCTATACAGAAGGTGATCTGGAATTACCTATTATAAACCTTTTTAAACATATTCATAAATATGAGTATAATAAAATTAAAATGGACTTTCTACCAATAATAAAAATTGGTAGTGGAAAAAGTGCATATGGTCTTGTTGTTCCTGGTATAAAAGGACATGAAAGAATAAACATAGACAGAAGAAAAAACATCAAAAAAGCTGTATTGGATGAAGGGATAGTTTTTGGCTATGGATTAACTGACCCAATAACAACAATATTAGATTTGGACTACATTTCTAATCTTTTTTAAAATAAATAGAAAAAAGGGTTGACAAAATAGCCAATTTAATTTTAAATTATAAAATGAAATATTGTTAGGAGTAACAAGATGCAACAAATTGAAGTAATGTCATGGCAGACACTTAATGCTTTGAAAGAATCCGCCACAAAAACAGTTGAAACTGTCAGCGATCTCGATACTGATGATCATATGTCAATCTTCATGAAGATTGATGAAGATTATTTAGAGTTATATTATAGTGAAATAGAATCAAATTATATACGACATTTTGATGATGAAGATGAGTTTTTTAAATTTATAGATGATCGAAAGAATGAACTTGGGGAAGACAAATTTGACACTATAGATTATTATAATGAAAATGAGGACAATTTTGGAAGTGAAGGATCTTCTGGAAATTTAGAAGGCTTCAGTATTAAGAGTGATGATTCAGAAGAAGACTTTTAGTATATAATGAGAATGCAATGGCATTAAAGAATAGAGTTGATTCTTCAGTTGGACTTATGTTTCCCGCTTCAATAACAATTGGTTTAATTATTGGATATTTTCTTGACAAATTATTTGGAACAGATCCAATATTATTAATTATTTTTGTGTTATATGGTATTATTGCTGCTTTTGTAAATTTGTTCAAATATTCAAAACCGAATAAAGACAAAAAATGACCAGAAGCAATTTTTTTTTAAACAAAATCTATAAAAATTCAACAATTATAGTTGTAGTATTAATGATTATGAGTTATATTTTAACAGGAGAAATTATTTATAGTTTTATTTCTCTGTTTGCTGCAATTACAGGTATATTTGGGTTTTTTTTAAGTATAAAAACGCTGGATAGATTTTTAAAAAATAAAAAAGGGCAAGTACTGCTATTTTTTGTTTTTTTTTTAAAATTAATTATTATATCAGTTGGTTTTTTTATAATATCAAGGATTTCTGATAAAGCAGTACTTTTTTATATAGCAGGGATATCTGTAATTGTTTTGTCTATGATGTTTGAAGGATTTTTGCTTTTAATTAATAAGAAAAATAATCTGAATGATGATGATAAATTGATTAATAAAAACAAAGAGGTAATAAATGGAAGAACATAAACTTGTTATTGTTAAATGGTTTAATAAACTACTAAATAAAATTTTTAACCTTGGGGAAAGTTTCTTACCTGCACATATATTCATGGCAGGTCTGGTTACCATATTAATTCTTGTTTTTTTTAAATATTCCGCAAAGAATTTATCGCTTTATCCAAAAAAAATGCAGCAATTTCTTGAAATGTTATATAAAGCATTTCAATCTATAATTGATAATGAAATCGGAGAGGAAGGAAGAAAATTTATCCCGGCAATTGGAACTTTAGGTATTTTTATTGCAGTTTCAAATATTATCGGCTTATTTCCGGAAATGGGATCACCTACTGCGAATCTAAATATAACTGTGGGATGTGCATTATTTGTTTTTATTTACTATCACTATCATGGCGTAAAAAAACATGGAGTTCTTGGATATTTAAAAACATTTGCAGGTCCTGTATGGTGGCTGGTACCACTTTTTTTTCCTATTGAGATAATTTCCCACGTCTCACGGCCCTTATCACTTGCAATGAGGCTTTTCGGTAATATTTTTGGAGAAGATCTTGTTATTATAATCATAGCTTCAATTATTCCAATGGGACTCATTGGACCTATTCCTGTTATGGGGCTGGCTGTTTTCACTTCTTTATTACAGGCATTCATTTTCGTAACATTATCAACAATATACCTTGCGGGAGCAATGGCAGAAGAACATTAATCAAGGAGGACATATAAATGAAAAAAAAATTGATGTTAATTTTATTAGTATTATTATTTTCAATCCCAATGATGGCTACAGAAGGTAGTTCAGGTGTTAATGCTACACCTCTATTCATGTGGTCAATAATTATTGGTGGAGCAGCGCTGGCAATTGCTGCATCAGCAGGTGCTTATGCACAATCCAAAGCATTTCAGGTTGCTGCTGAAAATATTGGAAGAAACCCTGCTGCAGCAGATTCAATTAGAGGTATTTTAATCATTGCGCTAGCTCTCATTGAATCACTTGTTATTTATGTACTTTTAATCGATTTGATAATTTTCTTCGTAAAATGGGGAAATTATACTGTTAATTAATAGACATATATAATTTTAAAACCCGGGTTTTTCAAAAAACCCGGGTTTTTTTATAATGAAAATAAAAGATTTTTCTATAACAAAAAATATATGGATAGCTCTAAAGTCTTTTTTTAAAGAGGGTGGTCTGGACAAATCCAGTATACTCGCTTATTATTCAATTTTTTCATCTCTTTTTGTTCTGACTTTTTTCATTTTTATCTTTACTAAATTAATTGGAAACATTGATTCAACTCTTACTAATATGTATCCATTTTCGCCTGATCTATTAAAAAACATTTCTTCAGATATTCTTTTTAAAGCTGAAGATATTTCAAGTAAACTGCAGGAAATTGGAATTATTGGAATTGTAATTTTTATATTTTTATCATTTTTAGTATTTAATAAAATAGTACAATATGTGAATGACATGTTTCATATAAAGATAAAAAAGCACCTCTTTAAAAGTAGAATAAATGAATTTGCCATATTACTTGTTATGAGTTTTCTTGGATTATTATCCTTTTTTTTTACAGGATTCATTTCCACAATAACATCAAAACATAATTTTATAACTGATAATATTGATATAAAGTTCATTAATTTATTTAATAATTTTCTATTAAAATACCTAGTGCCATCTTTAATTACTTTTCTTGTTTTTTTCTTTATATATAAATGGATCCCTGAGAAAAAAGTTTGTGTTAAAGGTGCTTTGATCTCATCAATAATATCAACTCTATTATGGGAAGTTATAAAAAGACTGTATGCATATTATTTAGTAAATATCTCAGTTATTGGACAAATAAAGGGACCTGTTATAGCAATAATACTATTTGGCTTTTGGATGGAAATATCAATGGGCATTATGTTATTTGGTGCAAAATTAACACATATATTCGATATTGAAAGTAATACTAAAAATAAAAATATAATTGAAAATAATAATGAATAAATCTACATTGGAGGAACAATGAAAAAAACTACAAATTTAATACTTTTGTTACTACTGGTCTCAACATTTATATATGCTGGAGCAGAGATCAAATTTAAAGAAACTACAGTGGACTGGGGAGAAGTTGATAATGGAGAAATAGCTGATCTGGTATTTGAGTTTGAAAATACCGGGGATTCAGTTTTGATAATTAAACAGATCAAAAGTACATGTGGATGCACAGTCACTCATATTGATAAGAAAGAATTTCAACCTGGTGAAACAGGTAAAATTCCGGTAAAGTTCAACTCAAAGGGTTATAGAGGTAAAGTCCTTAAAACAATTACCGTAATTACAAATACAAAATCAAATAATGGATATACAAGATTAAAACTTACGGGAAAAGTAAAAATAGGAGATACAGCTCAATGTAAAGTTTTTCCAGATAAACTCTTCTTAAAGGATGTATTTATGTCTGAACCACAATCCAGAAAAATTGCAATTAAAAATACTGGTACAAAAGATCTAAAACTGATTGAATTTACACATGATCCTGAACTGAGTCTATCTGTATCAAAGTCTATAATCAAACCTAAAGAATCAGCTGAATTAACTATAACTATAAATCCTCATGAAATAGGAAATCATTCATCTTTTATTAAAATAAGAACAAATCAATATGGAAGAACCATTACTCTTGTAAAAGTTAAGGCTTTTATTAAAAATAAAAAATAGATTAATTTTCTATGGAAAGAATAATGGATGAGATTAATTCCACAAATCGAGATGCTGAAATATGGGCAATTGCCGGCGGTAAAGGAGGAACCGGAAAAACTTTCCTATCAAGCCAGATGGCAATTGCTCTTGCCTCAAAAAACAAAAAAGTTATTGTAATTGATACAGATTTTGGTGGTGCAAATATTCATTCATTCTTTGGATTAAAAAAAAAAGTATCATCACTAAATCTTTTTTTTGAGGATAAAGAACCACTTACAAATCTTATTATTCCAACAGATATAAAAAATCTCAGTATTATTCCTGGAGACTATAACTCCATAACGGTTGATAGTATCAAGTATCTGCAGAAACTTAAGCTTTTTAGACATATAAAGAAACTTAAAGCAGATTATATAATATTAGACCTTGGGGCAGGATCAAATTTTAATACAATTGATTTTTTTCTCCTCGCAGATAAGCATATAGTGGTCACTGTACCTGAAATTACTGCTATAGAAAACCTGTTTCAATTTATAAGAAATACATATTTTAGAAAATTATTCTTTCTTCTTGGTGTTTATGGCCTAAAAAATAAAGCAAAAGAAATCTGGAAAGAAAGAAAAAAACATAAAATAACGAATATTATTGGATTAATTGATTATATACAAGAAGAAATCGCCGACAACCCTGAGATACTAGCAGAATTATCGGATTTTTCTATAAATATTGTTCTGAATAAATTACGAAATTCCAACGAAATTGAACAGGGGCTCTCTATTAGGAGTTTATGTTTGAAATTTCTTGGAGTAAATGCAATGTTTTCAGGTTATGTTGAATACGATTTTCAATTCTGGAAAAATTTAAGTTTAATTCAACCTAATTCGATCATTAAGATATCTCCACGAATAAACAAAGAAATATATCAGATAACTGATAATATACTTATGGGAAAACAATTAAAAATAGGGACAGCTAGATATGGGAAATAGAGAGGAATTCCATCAACACTTTACAATTCTGGAAGTTACTGACGATTCATCCTTTCATGATGTTAAAGATTCATATCTTCACTTAAAAAACCTATATTCATCTGACTCAAGAATCTTTAGTTCCTTCTCAAATAATTCAGGACTAAAAAAAAAAAAGGAATTCCTTTTACAAATCGAGAATTCCTATAAAATTTTAAAGAAATATTTTAAGGAAGAAGAGAAAATAAAATTGACAAATACTGAGCAAAGAGTATTGGAAAACAAAATTCCTGAATTTGAAATATACTCTGGTAATTCCTTAAGATTAATAAGAGAAGTACTGGGAATCGACTTAGAAGAAGTATCTTTTGCAAGTGGGATTAGTATTACTCATTTGAGAAACATCGAAGCTGAACAATATGATTTTTTACCTCCGAAAGGTTATATAAAAGCATTCATAAGAAAATATGCAGAATTTTTATCATTAGATCCAATAAAAGCCAGTAATGATTATATTAATAATATGGAAAAAAAACAGAAAGAATAAGATTCTCCGCCAAGAATAATTACTCTGATCTTTTAATCTGCATTATAATTGATATTGAATTTACAATAAAAATAAAAACACTTAATACAAAAGCTGAAATTAAAACTATGGGATATATACTCTTGCTTAATGTAAATCCTAATGGAATAATATAATTATTTAATTTAATTTTAGTAATATATAAAATAATTATTGTGATGATATCTACAACTATAATAATTGACAAAAAATATAAAATATATAATTTGCTGATATTGAGATAATGATATCCAAGATGTAAAAGAATTGTAATTTTTTCCAGAGATTTTGAGATCAATAAACGAAAACTTAGAATAAATATAAAAAATGATAGAAAAATAATCAAAATTGATATTCCCCCTACTACAAACAGAACAATCTTTAAAATAGTACTAATCCTGCTTTTTTTTAATTTATCTTTTAAAGTTAAGTATTTATTTTTTTTTAAAAACTTAAGAATTTCTGGATTTGAAGGATCATCAGTAACAATAATTACCCTTGAAACCATCTTGCCTTTTTGATCTCCGTATATATTGTTTGCCCAGGATAAAAATGAAAAGGGAACCATAATTGAATTGATCCTATCTGAGAAACCTGCAATTTTTGCATTTAATGTTAATTTTTTATTATTTCCATTAAGCCTTACTTTAATAGGAATCATTTCAAAAGCTTTTTCCGGTATCTGTGCCAGTCCCTGGCCAGGTGCAAACCCGAAATTGTATAAATTAACATAATCTCTTGGAATTATTATAGGAAGTTCAGGATTATCAGGATCCCATTTCCAACGTTCTTTTTTGTCATTTTCAAGATCAATATACTCATCAGGTATTGCCTCAAAAAATAACCCGCTGGTAAGCTCTGAGTCCCCAATCCTTACAATTATAAATACCTTAAACTTATTAGATAAAAATTGCGATGCTTTTTTTACAAAACTCTGCTTTTTTATATTTTTTATCTCTTTTTCAGTAAAGACTGCTTTTTTATCACCTATCGTATTAAAAATAGAAACTGATTTATATAGAACCATAAATTCCGGACTTATTAGATCTTTATTCTTACTGATCAATGTATCCGCATCAAAATAAAACTGTATTGTAATAAGTAACAGAAACATTCCTGTTATAGTACCAAATATTGCACCTATTAATTGTAATTTGCCGGTTTTTTTTAATAGTAATTTAATTAACATATTCAAACCTCATATGTTCTGTCATATTCTATATCGTAACGGCTGTCTAATGATGATAATAATAAACCGGCTCCCTGCTTTTTACACTCATTTGTAATTAAATTACATCCCGTTTTCTGATTCTCCTTATCTAGATGACTAAAAGGTTCATCAAGTAAAAGGTATTCATATGGTTGACAAAGAGACCTCAGGAGTGCAATTCTCTGTCTTTGTCCAAAGGAGAGTTTAATTACAATTTTATCCAGGCATTTCCTAATTCCAAGCATCTCGGACATCTTATAAATTTCATTTTTTGATTTAAAATTTGTCTGTTTATTATTGATCTCAATATTTTCAAATCCAGTCAAATCTGAAAACAATCTAAGCCCCTGAAATAAATATGATAACTTCTTTTGCCTTAAAAGACTCCGCTCCATAGTAGAGAACATCCTAATATCTCTATTATCAAAAAGCGCAGTTCCAGAATAATCATTTCTGATTCCATAAATTATAGACAATAAAGTCGTTTTTCCTTTTCCTGATGTTGATCTTATCAGATAAAGCTTCCCTCTTTCAAAAGAGACATCATTTTTATCCCATACAGAAGAGCTCGCATAATCTAACTCAGCAATTGGGAAAGGCAATACTTTTTCAAAAACTATCATCAGGAATATTAATATAAGTTGAGCTTTATGTCAAAGACATGTACGAGTCCATAACATATTAGATTTAAAAGAATTTTTAATCACCATATTCGT
>CBDUZW010000062.1:0-30730 GCA_965371805.1 uncultured bacterium
GTCTTTTATATAAAGGGTTTTAGAAGTTTTACCTTAAAAACTTTTGGAAATACTAAAAAACATATAAGGAGATTTTATGAAAAAAATTATTATATTTTTGTTAATTCTTACTATTGTCATTGTTAATTTTACAGGATGTAAAAAATCTGAGGTATTAAACAAAGGGAATATCTCTATTACTTTTACTCGTTCTGATGCTACAACAACAAGTACCGGCTTTAAATATTATTTGCAATTTGACTTAACTGAAACTGGAGGTGTTGAAATAACGCTTTCGAATGTCCATATTTATCTTAAAAGCAATGGCGCAAATATTGGTGAAGTAAACTATACTGCAACACAAGCATTATCAAATAATAAAATTTATGCGTATGATTCTTTGTCTTCAAAATATCTAACACTAACACATGACAGTGATCAAAGTGGAGATGCATTAACTGTTACAATTTCGGGTTCTGATGCTAATGGAAATAGCATTACTTCCAGTGGCACTGCTACTTTACCAGATCTTTCCCAATATCCAACAATTAATAGTTTTGAAGTTGATAAAACCGTTGTTGAGGTGGGAGAAACTGCTGTAATTAGTTGGGTCACAAGTAATGCAACAAGAATCTATATTGAAAGAAATGGAAACACAGAGCATGATAACTTAGAAGCATCCGGCTCAATTGTATTATATCCAACAAATTCAGGTCAAGAAAATAATAATTATATCCTTTATGCTACAAATGACAGCAATTCAGTACATTCTTCTACAAAAAGTATTAAGGTAAATTACCCGGATGTTGAATATAGAGTCTCTGGAGTTGCTAGGGCAAATATTATAACCATATCAGGAAATAATGAATCTACAGAACAATATTCAAGGGTAACTCTACCATGGACATATAAAATGTCATCTGTATCTTCTGGAGGTTTTTTATACCTATCTGCACAAAGCGATATGAGAAACGGTTGTATTAAAGTTGAAATTTTCAAAAATGGAGAATTATGGAAAGATGCTGAAAGTTGTGGACAATATGTAATTGCCTCAGCAAGTGGATCATATTAAATTGGGAGATCTAGGTGCCAGTCAAATTTTGAAATTAAAAAACAAGTCTAAACTTGTATTATAAAAGGAGAACTTATGGAAAAAAAAATTATTTTAACTTTACTAGTATTACTTGTAGTTACAGGTCTTAATGCATCGGTGATTGTAAATGGCGTCGACATTAACAAAGAGGATATAAGATATTGTGAATTGTTAGCAAGAGGAAAATGGCTAAGTAAAAAAGTAACGATTATTGTTGACTATGGACAAAAGACTAAATTTTTAAGCAAATCACAAACGATAAAAGATAGTTTTGGAAAATCGAAAAAATTTCATAGTGCTATAGATGCTCTTAACTTTATGGACAAAAATGGATGGGAACATGTGGATAGTTACTTTTTGACAACGGGCAAAAGTAATGTTTTACATTTTTTATTCAAAAAAAAAGAGTAAACTTTAAAAAAAACTTTTGGTGCCAGGCCAAATTTCATTAATATTCATACATTTACACAACAAACTTTATTCTTTAAACAAAAAAAATTATAACTAGGAGGTTTTCAATGATTTTAAGAATAATTCTTATTTTTTTATTTCTATTTAATTCAATTTTTGCTCAAAAACAGAGCAAGACAGATATTCAATCTAAAGTATTAATAGATACAACTCTGTATTTACTAGACTCTATGAATGAAAATAAAATTGCTCTCCCCTCAGACATATTCAAAACTTCTTGGATAGTAATAAAAAAAGGTGATAGTATTTATAAATATGCAAAAGATAATTATATTAAACTAAACGCTGATTATTATGAATTAATTTTTGATTTAAATCCAAATATTGATTTAATTAATGATATAAAATGGGGTGAAACAATCCTATTTCCAAAATTGGATAATAACAAAGTTATATTGGAATTATTAAACAAGGGCAATATAATATCAATTGAGAGAAACAAGCAAAAAAAAAAAATTCTTAAAGAAAAAATTGATTTTTTAGGTTTATATCAAAAGAATAAAGAATTTCAGAATACTATTAATAATTACTATATCCATGAAAATTTAAAACTTTCAAATGTAATTACTGAGACAAATACATATTTAAAAGAAATTAGTGAAATGGTTTCAAGTAAAAAAGCAATATTTAGTAATGAGTATTTATCACAAATAGTTGAATATTCTAATTTGGTTTCCAAAACATTAAATTCAATTGAAAATGAGAGAAGAAAACCAAATATAAAGGAAAAAAAAATATTGTACTATATTTTTAAAGATCTAAAAATAAAAAGCAATAATTTTGAAAATAAATTAGCAGAATCAGATGTCAAAGTTACAGTAAAAACGTTAAAGAAATCTGATATGTCGGAAATTTCATCTTATAGAATAAAATGTTGTCCGCCGGCATTAATTGACAATAAAGTATTTGAATATAGTTATAATAAATTAAGCTCTCCCACTCATAGACGTATTCCTGTAGGAACATATGTTTTTTGGGCAGAGATCCCGGATACTGGAAAGATAGTGTCAAACAAAGAAAATTTTAAAATTCGTAAAAAAGTAAAAAATGTAATAGAGATAGTCATTAAAGGTATAAAATAATGAAAACAAAAAAATACATTAAAAATGCTGTTGAAATTGTCGTATTTATATTTGCATTGTTTAGCGGAACTCTGGAAAATATAGCCCCACCAAAAGAGACAAATACCGGGATTGCGGTTGGAATTGCTTCATTTTTGGCTTTGATAGTAGTTTTATTTATTAAAGCTCAAACTAATAAATGGACGTCAAAAATAATGGAGAAAAAAAATTGGTATTTTGCTATTTTTTTGATATTACTTCTTGTAATATTATTTGTTTATATGTACAGCCTAGATATTCTTACATTTAACTTCCCGCCAGAAGACAATATTACAAAATATGTAAAAGGATTTAATTATACAAATGAAGCTATTAAGTATAAAAAAGAAAACAAAATCCATGATGATTCAATTTTAGTAGATAACTTTGGAGGAATTCAAAACATAAATCAGGTATGGGAAAAAAAATCGATTAGTTTAGCTAGAACAATATTACTTCTTTTATATATATTATTGGTACTTTCAATATTCTTTTGTATAGTTTCTTTAGTCGAGATTTTAATGAAAGAACCTGATTCATCCAAAAATATTGTGAGCGATAGTTAAAATTTTGGTGCCAGGACAATTATCAAATAAAAATTTGGGGACAGGCAAGAAATATTTTTATGATCAGCAATAGTTATTTATATAAGGGGTTTTATAAGCTTTACCTTAAAAACTTTTGGGAATACTAAATATATTTTAAGGAGGTAAAAAAATGGAAAATAATAACGAGAATTTCCCGGATAAAAGATTTTGCAAAATTGCTCTGGACTCGTTAAAAACCTACAAGAACAAAGATTTCACGAATAATTTCATGGATTTACATGGAATAGAAAAAGCAAATAATTTGAAGGATAATTGGAAAATAGTAGAGGCATGGTTAGACAACATTGACATTTCACGATGTATGAAATTATTAAAATACACTGATAATCTAAGAAAATGGGGGAGACAACGAATATTCCTGTTTGATATTGGGAAGAATGAGATAGAGAGAAAAACTCATTTAAAGAATCTCTCTAATCCAGATTTTATAAGGGAAAAAGTAGGCACTATTTTAGATAATGCATTTTATAGATGGGATGCACATGAACCACTTCTAGTAGATGTTTATTATGAGAATCACAACAAATCCAATCCTAAAAATTTGATTCTAAAATTTATTGAAACTCGAGAATACGAAGTTGTTAAAAATATGACAGTTAATATTTTAGAAAAACGTTCAACAAACTTCTTTATAATAAACCTTGAGAAAGGTTTTGCACAGTTAATATTGGAAAAATTACCTAAAGGTGCAAAAAAGGGTATTAATGAAGAACACCGGTTGTTTGAAGAAGCTATCAGCAAATACTTCAATTTCAATATTTTTTCTCAAATAAAACTGGGAAAAGTAATGGTGGAAATGCTTCGCAGCCCGATCTACCCTATTTTATACACAGGTTTCAAAGCTGGCATCCAAAATCTTAAAAATGAGTCTACACTGGTTGTCATCTTAAATCATTTATTTATCAAGCCGATTCCAAGACAAATAAGAGCATACTGGGAATGCAAGCAGAATATTATTGCAAGACCCCATTTAAATTTTAATTTAAATGGGAACAATGGTTGTATTACAATTGATGGAGTAGCTGATCCCAACCGTATTCAAGATATTTTAAAAATTTTCATTGACATTTCAAGAGGATTGGTACAACATGAATCCAATCTGATAGTTCGCGGTCTAATGCAAAGAACATATAAAAATCTATGGGATAAGCCTAAAGCACAGGCAGTAGTATTGGCTTCAGGAGCCGTAGCTGCAACTATTATATGGATGTTGATTGAAGGAATTGGAAACTATATTTTTGAAGAAGAGATAAATGAAATTCTCAATGGATTTCCTTTGGTATTTATCACCATCTCAATTGAAATTCTATGGATCTCTCTTTATTATGGATTGAAGAGAGTCAAACGAAGTTTCTCAGCTCTCTTAAAGATGAAACCTGGTAAAATAATTAAAGCAATCATTAAAGCAAAAAAAGCAGCAAAATTGCAGGCGAATAAATTAAAAAAACCTTCTATAAAAATGAAGTTGAAAAAATTATTGAATAGATTAAATAAACCTATAACAAATAAAAAGCATTAAAATTTATTAAAAAAAACCGTATTTTGCAATAAATATATTTATGATTCCTGAGTTTTGATTTTTGTATTCTTCAAAATTAAATTTTGGTTCCAGACCAATTATTATATACAAGACTTCACAGTGAAACTTTTGGGGACAGGTAAGAAATATTTTAACAAATATAACAAACAAAAAGGAGGAACAATGAAACCCTTAAAACATTTTGTATGGTTAATAATTATTATGGTTTTAGTCAATAGTCAATGTGCAACAAGAAGAACAATAAAAGGACCTGATATTGATCAAATTAAAAAAAATTTAAAAGAAATGAAAAAAGGTTTGGCTTTATATGAAAAGCAAGTTTTTGCTTCAATGACAGCCCTACGTGAGGCAAGGGAATTAGTTAAGGATCAAATGATTAAGAATGAATCAAATATTGAAAAAATGGCATCTCTTAAAAAATATATTACATTAAAAGAGAATCAAGTATTGAGTCTTAATAGTACAATTGCGGATATTGAAACTAAAATCGAGAATAGCAATTTTTCATCAAAAAAAATTATTGAAAATTTAAAGCAACAATATGATGAAAAAATACAGATGGAAGAAAATAATTTTACTAATTTTAAATTAAATAGGGAGATTGAAAACAGCTATAAATATGCAAAATTGAAATTTAATCCTCCTACAAAAATGAAAGTAGGAGAGAAAATTAAAGTTTTTTTACTCTTGTCAATCACTGAGAATGAAAGCGAACTAAAGGCTAAGATAATAAAATTATCAGATAAGGGAAAAATTTCTGAAAAAGAACAAATAATACTAGAAGAAAAAATAAAAATATATAGTCAAGTTATAGCTGATTTAAGTTGTTTAGGAGGTGGCATTAAGGTAACTAGTTCAAAACCTGATAAAGAACCTAAGGCTATTACAGAAGATAAAATCTATAAGTGGGCTTGGAATCTAAAGGCTGAAAAGGCTGGGGAATATGATTTAGTATTAAAAATATATCACAAATATCAAAAAGCAAATAAAGATCTAAAAGAATATGAGTTCCCAACAAAAGTAATAATTACTCCAAAAATAATTGTGAAATCTTTTTTAGCTAAATATTGGCAATGGCTGATGTCAGTATTCCTTATTCCGCTTACAATTTTCTTAACAAAAAAATGGATTACATATCAGGACCGGAAATGTGAAGAAAAAATAGAAAAAAAGAAAGATGAAGATGATCAAACTCAATATACATCATAAAATATTTGGGACGAGAAAACTTTGGTGACAGGCCAATTTTTCACTGGTGCCATGATTTCTGGATCCAGTCAATTTTTTACTAATTTTCATAAACTTCAAATTTATCTAAATAGAGGTTAATTAAATTTATAGAGAATATATTTTAAAAAAGGAGGGATTATGTTTGAGAAAAAAAGAATCTATGTAAGTGATGTTCATATGGGACCGGGAAGAAAAGTACCGGATGACCGATATGATTATGACTGGCTGTTAAAAGGCGAAGCAGATGACTTTGCAAATTTTCTTAAACATTTAAATGAAGATGATGAAGTTGAGGAAATAATACTTTTAGGTGATATATTTGATGATTGGGTATGTCCTATCTATGAAGTGCCCCCGACATATGATGAAATCATAAAAGCCCCAAAAAACAAGAACATTGTTGATAATTTAAGAACTATTGCGGCAAATAATAAAAAAAAACTTATCTTCATGGCTGGAAACCATGATATGTCAATAACGAGGGAGTTTTTGGTAAATAATTTCCCGGGTATCATTTATGGAGGCAATGCTAAAGATGGTTGTGCTTATAGAACAAGTCGTCTATTAGCAGAACATGGCAGTTCCCATGCGATGTTCTGTGCTCCAGATCCCTATAATAATCCAGGCATAAGACTGCCATTAGGATATTTTATATCACGTGTTGATGCTACAATTATGGCTATAACAGGAAAATCTAAACGTCATTATTTTTCTTATATAGATGATTTATTGGAAAGTATCGGACCTCAGACTCTTTCTCAATCTGTTTTTGAAGCAATTTTAGAGGAAGCAGGCATTCCGGAAGATAGCGATATAAAAATGTTTCTTCCAAAGAACAAGCCAATTTATAATGCACTTTTAAAAGAGAACAAGCTTTTAGATGGAAGGGAAAATAATCCAGTATCTATAAAAGCAAGTGAAGTTAAGATAAAGTATGCGAATCTTTATGAACAATGGCAGGAACGATATGGAAAAGGGGTCGCTTTTAAATCTATTTTAGCTGAGATAAATCATCTGGGGCCAATAGCGGATTATTTATGCAAGAAAAGTGACACTAATATTGTGATATTCGGGCATTCACATAGCTGGAAGTTGGATAAGGACAAATGGTTTGTAGATGACAGGATATATGCAAATTGTGGAGCATGGTGTGATAATACAGTAGGGAAAACTTTTGTTGAATCTCAAAAAAATGATAAAGATCGCAAACATTATATTCGAGTAATGAGTTGGGAGAATGGAAAAATAAAAAAATTGAGTGAAAATAAAGTAGATTTATAAATCATTACTTAGATAATTTTAGAGAGAAAAATAAATACTATAAAAAATATAAAGGAGAGAAATTATGAGTGTATTAGGCGTTTTTAAATCTTTAATCACTGATTTAATTATAAATCCAATAGAAGATATTATTGCACCTGGAAGTAGAACTTCACGTCAATTAAAAAAGGACATAAAAAATGCTCTTGAAGTTTCAATTGGAATACAGAACTCAAAGATAATCATTTTTAGTGATTTTCATCGTGGAGCAAAGGATGAGAATGTTGACCGTTTCCAATCGAATCAAACTGTATATAAAGAGGCATTGGAATACTATAACAAAAATAAGTATTCACTTGTTTTGCTAGGAGATATTGAAGAAGGATGGGGTGTAAATAATAAAATGAAGACCATATTTGATACTTACCTCCAAATCATGGATATAGAGAAACAGTTCTTTATTGATGATAGATATTATCGTGTTTATGGGAATCATGATGATTATTGGAGAAAAAAGGAAAATGTAGATAAGTTTTTTAATGATGATCCAGAATTGATCAAAATAAGTAAAAAAGTTAATGTTTATCCATGTATTGTATTAAAAGATGGAGATAAAAAAATAATTCTTGTGCATGGGCAGCAAGGTCATAATTTTAGACAAAGTAATGATGATTTAGCACGCTTTATTGTTCATGCAAAATTTTCTTTAAAAGTAAAATCAGTAAAAAAAGCAATAGAGATGCGAAAAAAAATCAGAAAGCAGGAATTTAGGATACTTAGCTGGGCAGATCCTAAAGATTACCTAGTTGTAATGGGGCATACACATTCAATTTATTTTGGATCATTCCCAGTTTATGAATATGAGGAGAGCCAGGTTAAAAAATTAAAATTGCAATTATCAAAAAATCCTAAAGATGAAAAGAAAAAAGAAATAGAGAATGAAGTTTTATATTGGCAAACATTAATTAATGAATCTAAGAATACAATAACACAAATAGAATCAAAATTTACCGGGCTAAAACCAGGAGTATTTAATGCAGGAAATTGTTGTGTGGGAAATAAAGAAATTTCTGGAATTGAGATCGAAAGTGGAGAGATAAGATTGGTGTTTTGGGAAGAAGGGAAAAAGGAACCAGATATCAAACATAGGGCAAAGTTGAAGGACTTGTTTGAAAATTGAAATTTTGGAATTTTTGGTGGCATGCAGGTTTTTTTAACGAAGGGTATTTTCAGGCAATATATAAATAAAAAAAGCATTTGATTGCTTAATATAAAATTTTATTAAATGTAAATAGGAGAAAGAAAATGGAATTCATTACTGAAGTTTTAACAAGCAATTTTATAACAGTAGTTTTGATATCTCAAATTACCGGAATAGTTTCAGCTGGAATTTTGGGAGGAGTCATTAATTATTATCTTAAAAATGAGACAAAAATCTCTGATAAGGAAAAAAGAATGTATCAGGTTAAACGACATATCTATCTTGGTATAGGTGCTTCATTTTTAGTCCCTCTCTTTTTATGGATAACTCAAAGTGAGATCAGAAATAATATTGAAAGCAGTGTTTCTTCCTTTTTGGTTTTTATTGGTTTCTGCCTTGTTGCCGCAATATCTGCTGAAAAATTTATTCAAACTTTGTCAAACCGTATATTAAAAGAAGTAAAAGAGATCAAAAAGGAAAATGAAGAATTCAAAGTAAATTTGGAAAAACAAGAAATTAATGATGCAAGGACACTTGCATTAGTTGAGAAGCAATTGAAAGAAGGAAATTTCTCAGATAAAGACAATATTGAAATTACAAATGATGAGTTTAAGGAAATGGTTAGTTCTGCCTCAAGAAGTACAAGAATTATTATTTTTGAAAAAGCGAGAACTTTTAGAAGAGAAAATCATGAGGACAATAAAACAAATAAGAAATTAATTAATGCAATTCCTGTTTTTGAAGCATTAATAGCTGGAGATAAAGAGAATAAATTCCACCGTAACAATGGTCAACTTGCTTATATACTAAAGGATAAGGAGCCATCAGGATTTGAAAATGCAATCAAACAATTTAATCAAGCTATTGAAAAAAGAGATAAGTTTAAAATAATCGGATTCCGGATATATGAATTTAATCGGGCTATTTGTAGAATTAAAATGGATGAAAAATATAAAAAAGAAAATTCTGTAAAAAAAATAGATAAAGAGATAATCTTGTTGGACTTAAAGAATGCTGCAAAAAATGAATATTGGAGAAATGCAATTATTAACAGTGCTAAAGATGACCGCAGTGTGTGTATAAGTGATTGGTTAAAAGATAATGGAATAACAGAAAAAGATCTTAAAAGTGTATAAAAAAAGGAGGTAAAAATGGAAAAAATTGAATTAACAGCTTTTAAAATGGCACAGAGGTTTATTGGAATTAATGAAATATCCGGGGCAGCATCAAATCCTCAAATTTTAGCAATGCTGAAACTAGATAATAAATGGCCTGATGGAGATGAGGTTCCATGGTGTTCTGCATTTATAAACTATATTACCTGGCTATTACGTCTTCCACGTTCAAAAAATTTAAGAGCCAGATCCTGGTTAAATATTGGAGAGTCTATTAAAATTGAAGATGCAGAAGTCGGATTTGATGTTGTTATTTTAAAGAGAGGCAAAGGTGTTCAACCAGGTCCCGAAGTAATTGATGCTCCCGGGCATGTTGGCTTTTTTGCAGGATTTGAAGAAGATAAGATTCTGCTTTTAGGTGGCAATCAATCGAATTCAGTTGATGTTTCAAGATATTCAATAGATCGAATTCTTGGAATTAGAAGACTATTATAAAAGCATTTTATTACTGTTTTATTAATAAAAGGAGATGGAAATGGATAAACTTCAAGGTATTGTAAAAGGATTTAATCTAATTCAATGTCAAGGGAAATTAATTAAATGCTGGAAAAATGCAGCTGATGCAACTGGAAAGCGTAAACCTCTTGATTTAACTTTACATGAACATGAAGTTGTTGAAGTTAAAGGATTATTTTCTGGAGATTTATGGAAATCGAAATTTATAAAGAAATACTCCAAATCAAAAGAAGCTGGTTCATTAAACGATTTATTAAGAATACGAGCATTGAAAGAGAATCATATGAAGATTGAGGCTGTAAATGGATATTTAGGTACTGCATTAGGTTTTAAATTAAGTAGGAAAGAAAACACAAAACATCCAAGCATAATTATTTTTGTGCCAAAAAAAAAGTCTTCAAATAATCTATCTCCAGGTGAACTAGCTCCTTCTTTATTAGAATATAATAATATAAAAAATAAAAATGATGAATTTAACGGGAAATGGTGTCTTACCGATGTGGTTGAAGGTAAAAAAGCATATCCTATTCAAAAGAATAAAGTATATCCTCTAAGTTCTAATAATGAAGAAGCAGTAAAGACACTAAGAGCAATGAATACAAATTTAATTGGAGGAGTGATGCTAGCATATTATGGAAATGGCATTGTTTCTAAAGATAATAAAAAATTTGGAACAGCAGGTATTGCTGTTAAGGAAAAAACAACAGGTGATATTGGTTTTTTAACAAATCAACACATAGCAGAAACTCCTGGACGAAAAATATATCATAAAGATTGGGGAGATGAGTTTCAAATTGGTTCTACTTTAATGGTTAAGGAATATCAAGAAGACCATGATTGGTATAATAGAGTTGTAGATGAGCAGAACACAAAAATCCGATGTGACTGTGGCTTTGTGAAAATTGATAAAGCTGAAATAAACTCTGGGCTTTACAAAATCAGAAAACTAGGCCCGATAATTAAAGTTGATTATAATACAATGGATATTATTGGACAACCAGTAATAAGTGTAGGATGTACACGAGGAATTCAAAGAGGAGAAATTGCTGCATATTCATATGAATATAGAGATGGAGCAACAAATATATATACTGATTTTTTAATTATTGGAAAAGAAAAACAAAGTTTTACAGCTCCAGGTGATAGTGGAAAACTTATTGTTACAGATGAAGATATCTGTCGTCCAATAGGGCTATTATGGGGAGGAGAGCAAGGACAATTAAGTAGTGATATAAAACAAGATGTATGGGGTAAAGCTTCAGATTTGAGTAAAGTATTAGATATACTAAATTTGGAGATTTTATAAATTTAAATATTAAAATGGAGGAGAACAATGAAATTTAAGATTAAAGTTATAGTAATGTATTTTTTATTAATTATATTCCTAGGGACTGGCGAGTTAATTAGTAATGCAAATGAGCTAAAAAAAGAAAATAAACCATCAAACGTTGATGTGGTATCGATAATGGATATTGCACATCCATTCTATGATGCAAAGATACTTGAAGAGATATACAAAGATAAAATAATTAGTGATAATGAAATAAAAAATACATTGAAAGTACTATCAAAATATACAACGAATGAAAGATTAAAAGAACTCTATAGAAAAATATTTTCCAAGCGAGATTTAAGTACTGCTAATCAAACAGAATTTGAAGATATTATGAAATCAAATGGTGAAGTTGGTAAAAATCCATTTTTAATTAAATATACAGAGTTACTATTCACAAAACTTAATAAATCAACTTTTCTTAGTGGCGGTACTAAAAAAACAAATGGAAAATTTGAAACAGAAAAAGCTATTTCATCTACTGCAAAAGGATTTTTATCTCCTGTAATGGTTGTAGATGCACTAGGCTCTTTTATTGCAAAACGTTTCAAAGAAGAACTTACTATTGCATATCTAGAAAAATTTAAAAAAATATTAAAAAAAAATAAGGATAAGGGTTGGACTTTGCTAGTGCCTACAACTTTTACTTTTCTAGAAAATTCAGAACCATTTTATTTTAAAGTCTTCCTCTCAACATTAAAACAATCTTTTCATAATGATTTGAATAATCTTGATATTAATATAAAAGATTTTTTAATAAAACATAAAGAAAAAATCGTAGGGTACATGTTAAATTTGCTTGAAGATAAAAATTGTGATAAAGAGTTTCAAAAGATTTTAAGAGATACCTTATCAAGTATAGATGATGAAATTAGAATAAGTGTTTTAAAACTAAAAAGATTAGAAAAAAACAATAAGTTTTTATCAGAAGAAGAAAGATTGAAAATAATCCATAGATTAAGGCTTGTACTATGGAAAGATCATAAAGGGAAATTGAAAATTTTTTTTATAAAGGCAATAAAAGATAGAAAATCATTACCTGAATATAAAAAAATTTTGGGAATAGAAAAATCAATAAGAAAGAAAGATTCAATAAACCTGGCAATTACTATATTGGATGTGGTTCAGGAAGTAAAAAAGGGGAAACATCCAATGGAAATAATTGAGATTATTATTAATAGAGCTTATATTAATCAGATGGATAATAAGATCTCAGATCCAATGAGAATATTGGCTTTGATCTCCAGAAATCTAGTAAATAAAGAAGGAGATGGATGGATAAGGCCAAATGAATTCAAGGCATTAGTCATTAACAGTAATAAAAATTATCCAGAGATTTATTTAGGACTTCTTTGTGCAAAAGAATATATTCAGTTGGAAAAAATATTTTGTAATGGTTCTAAAACATTGAATAATATTATTAATGAAAACATTAAATATTTCGAAACAGCTTCTAGTTATATTTACAAAATGTTGAAAATTACAAACTCAATCCAAAATAAAATCAAAGAATTGGAATTAATAAGAAAAGAAGATGGATTTAAAAAGTATTACTCCTATATGGAAACATTTTTTGAATTAATTGAGCATGGATTTGGTTTAAAAGATTTTTTTGAAGATGATCTAGAAAAGATCAGTATTATAAAAAAGAATCAAAAAAATCTAGTTACAGCAAAGAAATTATTGGAGCTTTCAAAAAACATCAATGAAAAGGCTTATGGTGTAGCTCTAGTAAATACTGTAACAATATTAAAGGATTTATTACCTAAATCTGTTATTAAAGATGAGATTATCAAATATGGAACATTTATGGTTAGTATGGTGGAAGCAAAAGATGCCAAAGAAATGGGAAAGGTGATTTCAGCAGCAGCATTACCTGTAGGAAGTTACCGCATTAAAAGGACACATCCTTTTACGATCTCTTTAAATTCTTATGCAGGGATTTTTGGAAATAGTGAAAATCTATCCAATAGCAATGATGAAGAGAAGCAATCAAGCAATATTGCATTTACTGCTCCGGTTGGACTTGCAATGAATTTTTTTGGTGGGAGGAAACATAAAACATCCCATAGTATATTTCTTTCTATTATTGACGTTGGAGCAGTAGTACGTTTTCGATTAGGTGATGAAGAAACAAAATTAGATGGAGTAGAATGGAGAGATGTTTTAGCACCAGGCTTGTTTTATATTTGGGGATTAAGAGATAGTATAATATCCATAGGTTTAGGAGTTCAATACGGTCCAAAACTAACAAATGTATTAGAGAATGGAACACCAGAAATTACACCTAGTAGAATTCGTTATGGAGTGATGTTTGTTGTTGATATTCCAATTTTTCATTTTAAATAAGAATATTCGGGATGGAGTTTGTTTTTTAGTGTTTTTCAAAGAATTTTTAGTGGAAGTAAATTTTCAATTTAGGAGGAAATAATATGAAAGATATTGATTTGAAGATTGGATTGGCATTTTCTGGTGGGGGTTTCAGGGCTTCAGCCTTTAGTTTAGGAGTACTGACTTATCTAAATAGAATAAAAATTGGAGATGAGGCACTTCTAAAAAAGGTAATTGTTCTATCTACTATATCAGGCGGGACAATCACAGGAGCAAGATATGCAACTGGAATAAAAAATGGAGAAAGCTTAGAAGATATATATAAAAAAATATATCATTTTATGAGTGAAGTAAATCTGATAAATCTAGGTTTGGATAATTTAATATCAAAAAAGTGGGGCAACAAGAGAATAATGAGTTTAATAAACGCTATTTCAGATGTATATGATAGTGAATTATTTGATAAAATGAAATTTGGAACTCTTTTTACAGATGATCCCCCAATTCATTTAAAACACATCTCATTTAATGCAACAGAATTTGCGAACGGTTTACCTTTTCGATTCCAAAGATCAGAAAAAATAAATGCGCCTGAACATGGAGAATCTGATAGAGGCATTGTTGGGAATTATGAATATCGAATTCCTGAAAACATTGCAAGAGAGATTCGAATGGCTGATATTTTGGCCTCATCATCTTGTTTCCCGGGTGGTTTTGAGCCAATAAATTTCCCAACTGATTTTAAGTTTGAAATCAAAGAGGAATTTGAAGAATATTTCAATAATAGTGATTTTCCTGTTGGTTTAATGGATGGAGGTATTGTTGATAATCAGGGGATAGAACCTCTTTTATTAGCAGAAGAGAGACTTAAAAGAAATCGAAAGGATGAAAGTTCAAAGGTTAGTACTTCTAATGTGCTGGATCTATTAATAATCTCTGATGTTGCGAGTCCATATATGGATGATTATAAAGCAAGTAAACAACAAAAAGAAAATTGGTGGAGAAAATTAACGCCTCAAAATATTTTTCTAATTAACTTCCTCTTTTTAATTTCATCTATTATTGCAATGTGTTTTTCAATTAAAAATTCCAATATTTTACTATCTGCTCTATTTTCATCCCTGATAACTCTAAATATAATAGTTTTTGTCTTAGGAAAGTTCATAAAATCAATACCAAAAAATTTTCAGGTACCAAATATATTTATGAAACCTTTAAAAAAATTGATGAGATTAAAACTAATTGTCTATGAAAACCTGATAATGAATAGAGCAAACTCATTGTTGAAAATGACTAATGATGTCTTTTTAAAACATGTGAGAAGATTAAATTTTTCCAGGATTTATGAAGACGATTCCTGGAAGAACAGGCGTATAATGAATGCCATATATGAACTCAGAAATGAAGAAAAAAAACTAAATAAAAGGATTCAAGATAAGAAAATAGATGAGAAACTTATTCCATCTAAAAGTATTCGAGATTTGGCAAGTAAAGCAGCAGGTATGGGGACAACTTTATGGTTTACTGATGATGAATTAGAAAAAGAGGATATGTTGAATTCTATTATCGCATGCGGTCAATTTAATATATGTTGGAATCTTCTTGAATATATTGAAACTTTAAAAAAGGATCCTGAAAACACTAATGAAAGTCATAATGAATTAATCGCATGTGAAGACCAGCTATTAGATCACTGGAAGCAATTTAAAGCAGAGCCACTTTGGATGGTTAATGAAATTAATGCTGAATTAAAAATATAGTAAATTGGAATATAAATGAATTACACAAAAAAGGGAGGGATTCGTGGCAATAATAAGATATGCAAAAGGTCCGGTAGTCTATCTTTATGACCCGGACAATCTAAAAACAAAAAAGAAGCAACTTTTATGGGGTGATTGGCTCCGGATTGGTGATGACTTAAATGAGAATTGGTCTAAAATAAAATGGGGCTCTGAGAATTTAGCTATAAAAAAAAAAGATTATCAAGAAGAAAGAATTCTTGAAATGATATTTCTGGATGTAGGGCAGGGTGATGGTTGTATTCTCACGACCCCTCTGATGAATTCTAAAGAGAAAATCATCATTATTGATGCCGGTGTTGGGGATAATATGAAGAATTATTTGAAGTACCGCTTTCGGGACTTCAAAAAAAAATCACCTTTAACTCTGCAATTATCACTCATCCTGACAAAGACCATTATCTTGGCTTTCAAAAAATATTCGAAAATGAACAAATATCATTTGAAAATGTTTATCATAACGGTTTACTTGAAAGAAAAGGTGATAATCTTTTAGGACCGGTGACTGATGGTTTCTTAACAGATATCCGACCAACTAAAATTGCGGCTCGAAGCTTGTATTCAGACTCTCAGTTGCGCGGAAGAAAATTGTACCCGAAACTAATGTGGACAGCGCTTAACAGCGACCGGTTCGGCGATATAAAAATGCTTTCTACTCAACATGGACAAAAAGAAGAAAACCGTAGCTGGATGCCTGGATTTGCACCCTCAAACAACACTGAATTAACAATTGAGGTTCTCGGTCCGGTTGTTGAGAAAGCACCTAATGGTAAAAAAGGTCTTCGCACATTTGCGAGTTCAATGACTGCAACAGCCATGAATGAAGGAAAAACCAAGAATGGACACTCGGTATTATTAAGGTTAAAATATAGGGACTTTTCAATATTATTCGGTGGCGATCTGAATACACCAGCTGAGCATTTTTTAATACGGCATTATGGAAATAATGGAAACACGCCAACGACAAAAGCAGAATCTCAAGCGATGATAAAAAAAGCTAAAACCAGATTTGCTGTAGATATGATGAAATGTTGTCATCATGGAGCTTCTGACGTGACAGATGAATTTCTGGAAGCGACTGAGCCAGCTGCTTTCGTAATTTCGTCTGGTGATGGGGAAAGCCATGTACATCCCCGTCCCGATCTTCTCGGTCTGTTGGGTAAGAAGGGTCGTGGTAACAGACCTTTAGTTCTCTGTACAGAAATATTACGTTCTACACGTGAAAAGGAAAGTCATACATTAAAAAAAGATTTTTACAAGATAGAGAAAGACATTGACAAGGAAACAAATATGGAGATTAAAAAGGAACTTGAGAAGAAGAAAGCCGGTATTCTATACAAACTCTTCAAACGAAATGTAGGTGTTTATGGCGCTATTAATCTACGAACTGATGGCAGAAAAGCGGTTGTTGCATTTCGTAATGAAAAACCAAAAGGCATATATCGCTGGTTTTATTATGAGTTTGAGAAAGATACAAATGGTGTTTTTCAAGTTAAAAATAAGAACAGCCATTAGAAGTATTAAAGACTTGAATGAAAATAGAGACAAAGTTGTGATTTTTGTATTCTTAATAATTTTCGAACTTTTGGGGATAGTCGAGAAATAATTGTTTTTAGAGAAGAATAATATTTCTTGGAACCATTTGGACATTTAAACCGTTATAGGATATTACAAAGATCAGGAGAAAATTATGAAAAAACTATTTATTGTATTTAGTCTTATAACGCTTATGTTTTTAGGATCTATGTTTATATATCCCGAGGTTGCAGGGACATTGGAGAATCTTTCACGTCCATCAATGTTTATTGTCAATCATGATCGCGCATATATTCTGGAGAAAACAACTATCTTTATCTATTCTCTAAAAGACTTTAAACTGATTAAAAAATTTGGAAAAGCAGGAGAGGGCCCGAAAGAGTTTAAATTTAGAGAACAAAACAGTAAACCCATGTCAATGTGTTTATATAAAAATCAGATATTGGTAAATAGTGATCATAGAAGAACTTTTTTTGATCTGGATGGGAATTTTGTTAAAGTGGAAAAAGTCCCGGTAGATAAACTGATATTTCCGATGGAAGAGAAGTTTTTTAGTATTGGACCATTAGTAAAAGAAGATAAGAGACAGTATTTAGGCTATTCGCTCTATGATAAAAATTATAAATCAGAAAAAAAAATACTATTTACGGATTTTGAAACCGGTAATATGAGAAAGTTTATATTGCCTGTAACCAGCTTTACATTTAATCCGGTATATAAAAACAACATCTATCTGAATGCAAATTCAGAAGAGTTTAAGATTAATGTCTATGATAGTAATGGGCAGATAAAGTATGTAATAGAAAAAAATTACCCTATAATAAAGATCCCTGAGAATTTTAAAAATGAAGCACTTGATTTTTTTAAAAAGAGCCCCAGATTTAAAAATGGATATGAGATGTTTAAAAAAATCCTTCATGTAAGGGAAAACTTTCCACCGATTAGAGATCTGATTATAACAGAAGATTTTATATATGTGCTCACCTTTAAAAGAAAAGGGGACCTATGGGAGTGTTTAAAACTGGATCTGAAGGGAGAGGAAAAAGGTAGAACATTTATCAGTTTAAATGACTATGAACATTTTACCCTTTATCCGATACTGTATTCTGTATATAAGGGAACAGTATACAGCCTTGTTGAAGATGAAGATGATGAAATCTGGAAGATACATATATCAAAATTATAAACTCAAATAAATAAAAAATAATATTTATATTTTTTTTTGTAGGTCATAAAAAAAAACAGAGATAGTAGGCAGGATTTCTGTTTTTTTATATATGGTGTTATGTATATGGATGAAATAAAAACAAAAAAAGATAGAGAAAAACATATTACAGTCCATACAGTTTCAGGATATCTTAATGCTGATTATTATATAGAAAAAATAGAATATAATCTGGATAAAACGCCAACAAAATATGTAGTCTGGGACTTCTCAAATGCCGATATTTCCAATCTAACCAGCGATGACCTAAAAAGATTTATAGAGATTTCAACTACTCACCCAAATGCACATATCCTTAAGAAAATTGCTAAAATACTGCCTAATGACTTGTCTTTTGGGCTTGGAAGAATGTTTGAAATATATAATAATATACAAGGAACTGTATATGAATCCAGACCATTCCGAAAAGCTGAAGATGCATTTAAATGGCTGGGCGTTCCAGACATACGTAAATCAGAAGATTAAATACCACATCTTAATAATCCGGATATGAGGTTCATGTTGCATCTGATTCTTTGATTATTTGTCAATATATGAAAAACTTAACGGATCGCTTTTTTGGTCATCTGCTTTATTTTAGTTTTTTAGGGATGCTGACTATTGTTACTCCCAGCAGGATCAGGATGGCTGATATGAAGAAACGGAACGATAAGGTCTCGTGGAGGATTATAACTGCCAGTATGGTGCCTGCCAGTGGTTGAATATAGGTATACATGGCTACGAGATGCCTGGATCTTTTTTAAAATGAAGGCATTTAAGAGATAGGTAAAAAAAGTGCTGAAACCTGAGGTAAATAAAGCTCTTTTATAACCGGTTTGATGACTCCGGTGATGACCAGTAAGACGGTTTCGAATGCCCCAAATATAAAAATCCAGGTTTTTACACAAAATTTGGAGGTGAAATTATCGAAGATGCGATTCAGTTCGATAAATAAAAAAATATTTATAGGGTGATACTCTTAAATACACATTTTTGCCCATTTAATCTAAATTTTTAAACATCAATATTAAATTAGTTCTGTTTCCCACTTTAAACTTTTTATATATTCTTGAATTAGAATTTCTTATCGTCCCGGAAGAAATAAATAATAAATCCTCGATCTCTTTATTAGATTTTCCTCTCAAGATTAAAAATAAAATCTCTTCTTCTGTTTTAGATAATTTATTTTTAAAAGAAAGAGTTTTAACTTTTTCCTCAAATCGAATTTTTTCCTTAGCCTTATTTAGTATAAAACGATATAGAAAAAATACAAGTGTCACTCCCAAAAACATAATGAATGATTTAAACCAGATTGTTTTCCAAAAAGGCGGTAATATATTAACGTTGATACTCATACCTTTATTATTCCAATATCCATCATCATTCGAAGCTTTTACTTTGAATACATACTCACCTGCAGATAAATTAGTGTAAGTTGCTCTACGCTGTTTATAATCGGTTTCTATCCAATCCTTATCGAATCCTTCCAATTTATATTTGTATTTATTTTTTTCTGACTGTCTATAGTTTAAGGCTGAGAATTCAAATGCAAAAATATAATCTGTATAGTCTAGTGTGATCTCTTCTGTAAAATTTATATGTTGTTTAAGTTGAAAACTTTTAGATTTATCGTTCTCTTTTTTAACTCCAACTGATTTATTAAAAAGCAAAAAATCTGTTATCAAAACAGGTGGAATATACTTATTGTCAACTACTTTTGAAGGATCAAAAACAATAAAACCATCCATGCTGCCAAAAAACAACCTTCCATTAGGCCCTTTCAGTTTCGCGCCATCATTAAATTCATTATTTTGCAGACCATCCTGCATATCATAATTTGAAAATACTCCTGATTTGAGATCAAATTTATTGAGACCATGTTTTGTACATAGCCATATGTTTCCTTCATTATCTTCTAAAATTCCATTTATAACTTCGTTGTATGACAGATTTTTATTCTTAATTAACTGAAATTTTTTTTCTTTTCTATCAAATTTATTTAATCCATTATCTGTTCCAAGCCATAAATTATATTTTGTGTCCTCAAATATATCTAAAACATGATTGCTGCTAATACTATGAGGTGAACCTTGCTGATGCTGATAACTGGTAAATGTGTCACTCTTATGATTGAATTTGTGAAGTCCACTTCCGATTGTTCCTATCCAGATCGTATTAATAGAATCTTCAAAAATAGACCAGACATATGAACTACTCAATCCTTCAGACTTGACTGGTAAACTTTTATATTGGGTGAATTTGTTTTTATTTTGTTCAAATTTAATAAGACCATCCCCATCAGTGGCAATCCAGAGAATATTTTTGGTGTCTCTATAGACTTGCATAATACCCCTATCAGGTTTTTTGATTTTATACTTTAATTTAGAAATATTTTTGCTTTTAGTATCGATTTTGAAAACGCCTGATCCTGTTCCAAGCCATAAGTTCCCCTTTGTATTACCAATAACACTCATGGCAGAAAAATAATTTCTCTGGAATTGAAAAAGAGAAAAATTATCCAGATTAAAATTTGTTTTATTAAGACCATTTGATGTTCCAATCCATAGGGTTCCTCTTGTGTCATTATAAAATGAAAGAACTCTCTTGCCACTGAGACTTTTTGGGTTGCCCTGCAATTGTGTATAGTTGGAAAAAACTTCATTTTTTTTATCATATTTGTTTAATCCGCCACTATATGTTCCAATCCATAAAATACCACCCGTATCTTCATTGATTGAGAGAATATTATTAGAACTAAGCGTATTATCATCACCAATATGATGTTGAAAATTGGAGAATTCCTCTGTTTTTCTATTAAATTTATTAAGTCCTCTCCAGGTCCCAATCCATAAATTGCCTTCTTTATCTTCATAAATGGTTCTTATAAAGTCATTACTAATACTGGTAGGGATTTTGGGATCAGACTTATAATTGATAAAAACTTTATTGGAACTATTAAATTTGTTCAACCCCCCTCCATTTGTCCCTATCCATAGGATTCCTCTGGAGTCTTCAAAAAGTGATCCAATATTATTCTCTCTGATTGCTATCTCTGTGCCTGATTGATATCGATATCGTGTAAACGTTTCATTTAATTTATCAAATTTATTGAGCCCCTCGCGGGTTCCAACCCAAATAATCCCCCCTGTACTTTCAACAATACTTCCAATTTGATTATGACTGAGACTATTCGGGTTATTGACCATGTGCTTATATCGTTTAAACTTCTTACTGACTTTATTAAATTTATTAAGTCCCCCGCTAAATGTTCCAATCCATAAGAACCCATCTTTATCTTCAATTATGGAGCTGATAAAATTATCACTCAAACTGTTTGGATTATTTTTTTGATATTGATAATTGATGAAGGATTCGTTTTTTTTATCAAATCTATTCAATCCGCCACCATCTGTACCAATCCACAATATCCCATTTGAATCGTCACAAAGAGAAGGGATTGTGTTTTTTGTTAAACTTGTATCAACATTTGAGTTATGACGATAAATAGTAAATTTATAACCATCATATTTATTTAATCCATTGTCAGTTCCAAACCACATAAATCCCTGTTTATCTTGAACGATGGACCACACTGAAACCTGAGAAAGACCCTGCTTGATTGAAATGTGTTTAAAATAACGGTTAATTTGTTTTGGATAAAAAGTAATCGTTAGCAATAAAAGAAAATAGAGTATAAAACCAAATTTTAATGATTTTTTCATTTACTTACTTACCAGATTCTGAATTACCATTTAAGATTAACAGTGTTTTTAAAACTAGATTTTTTATTTATAATCTCCATTATTAAACAATTTCGAATTCTTTAAAATCTCAATTCCAAATGATATATAACTTTGCTTATTATTTCAACCCATTTTTATTAATAATTTTTAAAAGTATATCCATTACTCATATTTAAATAAAATAATTTATTGTAATCTTTTGTCTTTCAAACAGTTATATATTATTAGTCATATAGATAGAAAGTGAATAGATAGACAAATCATTTAATAAGATTGAAAATGGATTAGGGAACATCTTTTGGATGGATGCAAAAATAATTGAAACACTTAAACAAAATCTGGTTATTAAACATAGAAAGAAGGCGAAAATCTGAAAAAAATTAAATAGTATATGTTTGTTTTTAATAGTTTCTATTTGAATATTTGTTAAAAAGATATTTTAAGTATTTTATTCCAAATTGTTTTTTCAATCATCTGTTTCTGCGCCTATTACATAAGTAACAGCCTCTGTGACATTGTCACTAAATCTTATCCATTAACTTTTATACAAAATCAGATTGAAAAATAGTAAATTATTGTTCATAATATTTATTACAAAAATGAAGATTATATTTTAAAGTAAATATTTGATTAAATTTTGTAAGAAAAGGAGAAAATTATGAAAAAAACAAGTAAGATTAAGCTTAAAAAAGAGCATATTAATTCAAAAAATTCGATTAAATTCCATTATTTATTGTCTGCAATTATTGCGTTATTCCTTATTTCCTGCTCAACGGGAGAAACTGAAGTACTACTAACCGGGAACTCATTATTGAATGTGTCAGTCAATGATTACTCAGAAATTTATACTGGGATTAATGAAGAAGAAAAAACAGTTGAATTTTTGATACCTTATAATTCCTTATTAAAAATTGAAAAGGTCCAGCTTACTTTATCATTGAGTATAAATGCAACGTCTAATATTGAACCTGACAGGGATTATGATTTATCTGAGCCATTAAAAATAGAGGTAACAGCAGAAGATTCATCTGTTAGAACCTACACATTGAATGCAAAAAAGTGTGAAGGCGGAAAATCAGCAGTCATTGTAAGTGATACTCAAATTGATATAATTCCTCTGTATCGTCAGGAAGCATTTTTTAAAAATATCAATATCGTTATTGATAAGGCTTATCAAGCTGATGTTCCAATTTACTATATAATGTTAACGTCGTTGAAAGGGACTGACAGGTGGAATTTGCCTCCTCAATTACATTTTTATGATAATGGTATATTGGTTGATAAAGAAGATGTTGTAGATTCTTTTCAAGGGACAATTCTCCATAGGGAGTTTCTTTTAAATGGAATAAGTGAGGTATATGTTGTTGGAGTTTCTTCAATGGGATGTGTGCGTGGTACTTGTGTAGGAACCTATCAGAGAAAGTATAAATTGTTCCTGGTTAGTGATGCTCATTCTGAGCCCATTGGCTATAGACAGGAATCAAGTATAGATAAGTGTAATGCGGATATTACTTTATATGGATATGGTGAGCTTGTATTGGCTGAAGATATCGCATTTTAACTTTTAACATTCCGTAAGAGTCAATTAAACTACTGGAAGGATGTACTTTACCTGCTTTCAATTACCCATAAATAATTTAAAAGCATTAAATCTCAGATTATTGATTAATTTTTTTGTTAAATATGATAAATAGAATAGATCCAAGAGGAAATTCACAACAATTTTTTAAAAAAAAGAATATTAGCACGCAAAACTTACAAAAAACAAAAAAAATCTTGATTGGAATGGTATTTCACGAATATATGATATTATGATCGGATTTAATATGAGTGGATCAAAAAATGTGGGTAATTGAAAGCTTTACCTGACGATTACAGATGTTCAGTTGCACACAATAGTCTTGTTCTTCCTATTTTTGCAAGAGTGCCATTCATCAAGTCTAAAGAAACCCCATTTTGCTTTTATATTGCATTATTTTTCTATTTAGAGTAAATTAGTTCTGGCAGGTGGTTGATCTCGCACAGAATGATGTTATCTTTTTTAAATAGGTACATCCGAGTCGAAATCTTGAAATTTTCTGGTTTTATTTTGAGTTGGACTTGTTTTTTTTTCTTTAGATCTATCAATATTAAATTTATCAATACTCGGAATATATTCAGTATTATTTTTTAACATTCCACCAGGTTTGACAATAACTCTAGCCTCAATATAAATTGTTCATGTTTTTTTAGGGATGCTGACTATTGTTACTCCCAGCAGGATCAGGATGGCTGATATGAAGAAACGGAACGATAGGGTCTCGTGGAGGATTATGACGGCCAGTATGGTGCCTGCCAGTGGTTGAATATAGGTATACATCGCCACAAGAGAAGCCTGGATCTTTTTTAAAATGAAGGCATTTAGGAGATAGGTGAAAAAAGTGCTGAAAATAATGATAGTAAAAAGTGCAGAAACCTGAGGTAGATACAGCTTGGTGATAACCGGTTTTATGACTCCGGTGATGACCAGTAAAACGGTTTCGAATGCCCCAAATATAAAAATCCAGGTGATTACTGTAAAAGGCTTATATCTCTTTAAAATAGGTTTTGACAGAACCAGGTAAATTGAGAATGAAAAGGAGTTTAGCAGGATAAGGAGATTGCCCTCAATAACACCGTGAAATTGGAAATTTCCGATATTAATTAAAATACTGATGCCGATAAAAGAGCAGAGAAGGCCCATGGATTTCCGGAGGGTGATTTTCTCATACTTTAAAACCCGGGCAATAATAAGTGTAAAAATGGGGATAGTGGAGATGAGCAGGCTGGCATTGGCTGCTTTTGTGAGAGAGACCCCCTTTAAAAACAGGATCTGATTAGCTACCACTCCAAATACAGAAAGCATTGCAAAATATATAAAATCGCCCTTCTTCTGGATTTTTTCATATAGAAAAAAGAAGAAAATAACTGCAAAGAGAATTGCACATACAACTATTCTGAAAAAAACAATAGCCTGGGGAGAGAAAGATTTAAATGCAATTTTTGAAAATGTGGGGATAATCGCATAAAACATTTGTACAAAAAAAAGAGGAAGATGTATCGCCAGAATTACATTTTTATTATTGTTAATGGAAGCTTTCATAAAATATTATAGCATAAAGATCAAGTGACCTGATAATGGATTCTTTCAGGTCAATAAATTTTTTATAAGTCAGTTTAACAAATTGAAAATTTTAATCAGGAGTGATAAAATATTTTTTAATAAAGGCTTTAATAATATAAATATAAATAAGGATGGTAAAAAATATGTTTAATTCAAAGATTTATAAAGAGAGAAGAGAGAAACTTATGGGAAAATTAAAGGGTGGAATACTGCTCTTTCCCGGCAATAATGAAAGTTCAATGAACTACGCTGACAATACCTATCATTTTCGTCAGGATAGTTCGTTTCTCTACTATTTTGGACTGGATTTTCCGGACCTGACCGGCGTAATTGATGTAGATGAAGGAAAATGTATTATATTTGGAGATGATCTTACAATTGATATGATTGTATGGATGGGTACTCAACCGACTATTGCAGAAAGGGCATTGAAAGCTGGAATTACTGAAACTCTGCCTCTTAAAGATTTGAGATTATATATAAATAAAGCAGCAGGGCAGAGTAGGGATATCCGTTTTTTACCGCCTTATAGGGACGATATAAGAATAATGCTGCATAAACTATTGAGTCTTGATCTTGACTCAATAAATCCCTCTGCCTCTATCGAAATGATAAAAGCAGTTGCAAACCAGAGAAATATAAAGGCCCCGGAAGAGATTGAAGAACTCGACAGGGCAGTAAATGTTACAGTTGATATGCATCTTGCTGCAATGAAGATGATACGTCCTGGATTAACAGAAGCCGAAGTTGCAGCTGCTGTTTATGAGAAAGCGCTTGCTGCAAACGGGAATGTCTCTTTTCCAATTATTGCAACTATACACGGTGAGACACTTCATAATCACTATCATGGAAATACATTAAAAAGCGGTGATTTGTTTCTACTTGATGCAGGTTTTGAAACGCCTCTTCGTTATGCAGGGGATATGTCAAGTACTATTCCTGTGGATAAAACGTTTACTCAAAAACAGAAAGAAATTTACAATGTAGCTCTAAATTCTCATAATGGAGCTATTGAAGCTCTTAAACCCGGAGCGGTTTTTAAAGATATTCATCTGCTTGCAGCCAGAAAAATTGCAGAAGGCATGAAAGAACTCGGCTTTATGAAGGGCAATATAGATGATGCTGTAACTGCTGGTGCACATGCACTTTTCTTTCCATGTGGACTTGGCCATATGATGGGACTTGATGTTCATGATATGGAAAATCTGGGTGAAGAGTATGTCGGGTATGAAAATGAGAAAAAAAGTACTCAATTTGGATTGAAATCACTCAGGCTGGGAAAAAAACTTAAACCCGGGAATGTCTTAACCATTGAACCCGGAATATATTTTATTCCGGAGCTCATTGATATGTGGAGGGAGGAAGGACGGTTCTCCGACTATATCAATTATGAGAAAGTAAACGAATACAGAAATTTCGGCGGCCTTAGAAATGAGGAGGATTTCCTTATTACTGAAAATGGATACCGGCTGCTTGGCAAACCACTTCCAAAAACGGTTGAAGAAGTTGAAGCGGTTAGAGGGTAAAATCATGATAAAAACAATTGTTTTTTTAATTATTATAACACTCTTTTGTTTAATCGGAGCGGAGAGCGGAGTTGATAAGAGCAAACTTTCTTTAGACAGGCTTTTTTCAAACGAATTTGAAGCTGAAGGCTTTGGTCCTGCACGATGGCTTAAAAGTGGTCAGGGATATTCTACACTTGAAAAATCTTCAACCAAAAAAGGACGTGATTTAGTTGCTTATAATCCGTCAACAGGAAAGAGAAAGATTCTTGTTTCTGCAAAAGAACTGATTCCTGATGGGATGAAAATACCGATAAAAATAAGAGACTATTCCTGGTCGGATGATGGTAAATGGCTGGCTGTTTTTACAAATGCCAAAAGGGTCTGGAGACAGTTTAGCAGGGGAGATTACTGGATCTTCAATATGAATACACGAAAGCTTAAGTTGATCGGTAGAGATGCAAAGTCCTCGACTCTACAATTTGCAAAATTCTCTCCGGACAGTAAAAAGATAGCTTATGTAAGAGAGCGGAATTTATATGTTGAAAGTCTTGATGGAAAGGATTTCTATAAATTAACATCTGATGGCTCCTCAAATATCATTAATGGGACATTTGACTGGGTATATGAAGAGGAGTTCTTCTTAAGAGATGGATTCCGATGGAGTCCGGATAGCTCTAAACTTGCTTACTGGCAATTAGATACAAAAGGGGTTAAGGATTTTTATTTAATAAACAATACAGATGGATTATACTCAAAACCGATAGCAATTCAATATCCTAAGGCGGGGACCACAAACTCTGCCTCAAAGGTTGGTGTTGTGTCGGCTAAGGGCGGCAAAACCATATGGTTTAATTTTCCCGGAGACAGCCGTCAGCATTATATCGCAAGAATGGACTGGGCTGCCGGCTCAAAAGAGGTAATTATTCAACGTTTAAACAGATTGCAGAATACAAATTGGGTGGTTCTGGGAAGTGCGGTTACCGGTAAAACAAGAACTGTTTTTATAGAAAAAGATAAGGCATGGCTGGATGTTGATGATGACCTTATTTGGTATAAAAATGGCAGATATTTTACATGGATAAGCGAGCGTGACGGCTGGAGGCGGCTCTATGTTGTTAACAGGAAAAATGGAAAAATGAGAAAGGTGACAAAGGGTAATTTTGATATAATCTCAATTGTCTCAATAGATGTAAAAAAAGGATGGGTCTATTATATTGCCTCTCCGAAAGATCCAGGGCAGCGTTATCTGTATAGAACAAAACTTAATGGAAAGGGAAAACCACAATTATTGAGCAAATATAAGAAGGGTACTCATTCTTATCAGATTTCACCCCGTAATCTCTGGGCAATTCATACATGGTCCGCCTTTGGGAAGCCCGGTATAACTGATCTTGTTAAACTACCCGGACATAAGGTTGTTAAGGTACTTTCAAGTAATGAAAAACTAAGAAAAAACATCCACCAGCTTAAAAAATCTCTACCGGAATTTTTCCGGATTGAGACAGAAGATAAAATAGTACTGGATGGATGGTGCATAAAGCCACCGGAATTTGATTCTAAAAAAAAATACCCGGTTCTCTTTTTTGTTTATGGTGAACCCTGGAACCAGACAGTTCTTGATAGATGGGGGAGAAGAGATTATATATGGCACTTGATGCTTGCACAGCAGGGGTATGTCGTGATGAGCCTTGATAACCGTGGTACTCCGGCGCCAAGAGGCAGAGAGTGGAGAAAATCTGTCTACAGACAGGTAGGTGTACTGGCTTCACAGGATCAGGCAGGAGGTGTGAGGGCTTTGATCAAAAAGCATCAGTGGATCGACCCTGAAAGAATCGCTATCTGGGGGTGGAGTGGAGGAGGATCAATGACCCTTAATGCTCTTCTCAGATATCCTGATCTTTATAAAACAGGAATGGCTATAGCGCCTGTAACTGATATGAGATACTATGATACGATTTATCAGGAAAGATATATGGGGCTTCCAGATGATAATAAGGAAGGATATAAACTCGGGTCACCAATAACGTTTGCAAAAAACCTTAAGGGTAATTTGCTGATTGTACATGGAACAGGTGATGATAATGTTCACTATCAATGTACCGAGGCAATTATTAATAAGTTCATTGAATTTAATAAAAAGTTTACAATGATGGCTTACCCTAATAGAGCTCATAGTATCCGTGAAGGGAAGAATACAACCAGACATCTATTCGAGCTGCTTACAAATTACCTGAATGAAAATATGCCGGTTGACAAAAAATAGAATTGTGATCACAGAGCCCGGTTTTGCCAGGCTCTGTGATGTTTTACCTATAGTAAAGTAATACCCTCTTGATTACATTTTTCCTTAACCTTCTTTGGCCAGACGCTGGCTTGAACCTCTCCAATATGTCGCTTTCTCAAAAAAAACATGCACAATCTTGATTGACCGATTCCACCCCCCATACTTTCAGGAAATTTTCCATCTAAAAGTTTTTTATGCCAGCTCAGGTTCAACCGATCCATACAGTTTTTGATTTTCAATTGATTTTTAATAGCTTCTCTGTCCACCCGTATCCCCATTGAGGATAATTCTAAACTGTTTTTAAGAACTGGATTCCAAACCAGTATATCTCCGTTTAATCCCTGAAATCCTTTGTCAGTTTTGGTTGTCCAATCATCATAATCAGGAGCTCTTCCATCATGGGGTTGTCCATCAGAAAGGTCTCCCCCGATGCCGATCAGGAACACAGCCTGATATTTCCGGCATATTCGGTGCTCTCTCTCTTTTGCTGAGAGATGTGGGTATTTTTGATATAATTCTTCAGTGTGAATAAACTTGATGTTCTCTGGAAGTACTGGCTGAATTTTATATTTATCAAATACCATGCTTTCAACTTTTTTTAAAACTTTGTAAATTTTTTTCACTGTAGAATAGAGTGTTTTCAGGTTTCTCTGATTCTGGTCTATTGCTTTTTCCCAATCCCATTGGTCAACGTATACCGAATGTATGTCAGAAGAGAGGGTCTCTTCATCCGGACGCAATGCATTCATGTCAGTGTAAATACCACTGCCGATCGGGACCTTATATTTTGCAAGGGCATATCTTTTCCATTTTGCCAGGCTCTGGATGATTTCAAAATTTTTTTTATCGATTGCCTTGATTCTGAAATTAACTGCCTTTTCAATTCCGTTTAAATTGTCCTGAATTCCTGAATTCTGGTCAATGAGAAGTGGCGCAGAGATCCTGCTAAGGTTAAGTGTTTTTTTTAGTAATTTCTGGAAGGCATTCTTTACAAAAAAAATAGATTCTTCTCTTGCCAACAAATCCATTTCATCTTTTTTTGACCCGCTAAACATTGCAATTTTCATTGAATTCTCCTTTATTAAAATAAGGGTAATATTGCCATAAGTTAGATAAATTATCAATACTATTGCAATATTATTAAGAATATGATAGCTTAACTGTGTAAAAAATGAAAATATAATAAAACTTACTTAGGAGAGGCCTGATGAATTATGAAATTGATGATTTGGACAGAGATATATTAATGATCTTACAGAAGGATTCGAGAAAACCGTTTCAACTGATTGCCAAACAGCTCTTTGTGTCAGGGGGGACTGTGCATGTCCGGTATAATAAATTAAAGGAAATGGGAGTCATAAAGGGCAATAAATTGAAGGTTAACTATGAAAAAATTGGATTTGACATCATTGCTTTTATTGGGATAAACCTGCATAAGGCAGTTGACTATATGGTGGTTGTCGAGAAAATCAGGAAAATCCCTGAGGTTCTTGAAGCCCATTATACCACTGGTAAATATAATATCTTCATCAAAATTGTTGCAACCAGTACCAAAGGACTTCAACACTTTTTGATTGGTCAACTGCATAATATTCCCCAGATCCAATCCACAGAGACATTGATTTCGCTGGAACGGCCAATATATCGGGATGTGCCCATTAAGCTATAAAAACGGTCACATCTCCATAATCCACCGTCAAAAAAATAAATATTTTTTAGATGTTGACCATTAAAGGG
>CBDUZW010000063.1:0-30362 GCA_965371805.1 uncultured bacterium
CGAATATGGTGATTAAAAATTCTTTTAAATCTAATATGTTATGGACTCGTACAGTAACTTGACTTTTATTGGGATTAAGGATAAACTTCCACAGAAAAATATTATATTTTGGAGATATGGATGCAAAAGATTGAGAATTTTGAAGATATGTTAAATGAGTCATTTCAACCACAAAAGAAGTTTGATTTAGGCGATAGAGTTGATGCAATAGTTTCAGGTATTGACAAAGAAAATGTATATTTAGATATTGGCCCGAGAATACAAGGAATAGTTAATAAGAATGAGTTTCTTGAAAATGATGAAATCACTGTCGTAATTAATGATAAGGTAGTAGTTTACATTATTGGAAAGTCTAAAGGTTTTTTTAAATGTACAAAAAGACTTGGTTCCAGTAATATTGATTCAAAAAAAGATGATACATACACAGTTGCATTAAAAGAAGCTTTTGATAATGGTGTTCCTGTAGAAGGTAAGGTTTCAAAAGTAATCAAGGGCGGGTTTGAGGTTACATTAATGGGAAAAAGAACCTTCTGCCCCATTTCTCAGATAGACAAAAATTATTGTGATGAACCAGATGTTTTTTTAAATAAAACATTGTCATTTTTTATTACTGAGATAAAAGAAGATAGTGACGATATGATTGTCAGTAGAAAACAATTTCTTTTAGCTGAACAGGAAAAACTAGCAAGTAAATTATGGGTAAGTATTCAAGAAAATGATATCTTAGAAGGGATCGTCACTACTGTAAAAGCATATGGTGCATTTGTTGATATAGGTGGAATTGAAGGACTTTTGCATGTATCTGAAATTTCACATGAAAGAATTGATGATGCATCAAAAATACTGAAAAAGGGTGACAAAATTAATGTTGAAATTATTAGTTTAGATAAAGTAGCAAAAAAAGTTGGTTTATCTTTAAAATCTCAAATTGAAGACCCATCAAAAAAAATATTTTCAGAATTATCTGAAGGACTTGAATTAGAAGGTACAGTAGTAAAGCTTAAACCTTTTGGCGCCTTTGTTAATCTTTTCCCGGGAATTGACGGACTTCTTCATATTTCTAAACTTGGGATTGAGAAGAGAATTGATCATCCAAAAGAGGTATTGACTGTAAATGAAAAATTAATGGTACGAATCCTTGAAATAGACAAAGATTCAGGTCGCATTTCATTAACATTGGAAAAAGAAAAAGAGGACTTTAAAAAAGATTTAAATAAGATTAAAGAAGAACAGGAAGAACAGCTTCAATCAAAGGGAACAATGGCTGATTTATTTAATGGTTTTTAGTTAAATTAAAAATTACTGAACATATTGACTATTATTTTTTTAATGATATAATGTTTTTATGATTATAAAGTGCACCAATTGTTCTGCTAAATATAATGTCCCTGATATAAATATTTCTAATTCAACCAAATTAAAATGTTCCAAATGTAATTATATTTTTACAGTATCAAAGGAGCAAAATCAGGATGAATCTGCTAGTGAAAAAGATACAGCCAGAATAATTAAAAAAAACATTAATGACTCTTTATGGTCAGACGAAAACCTTGAACTTCCTGAGGGCAAAAAATTGTCTGTCGCAATTATAAGAGGAGCCAGGGCTGGGTATATTTATAAAATTGAAAAACCCTATATACTTATAGGTAGAGGTAAAGTAGATTTAATAATTCCAGATAAGGAAATTTCAAGAAAACATTTAGCAATTGAGATAAGAAATGACAAGATTATTTTAAGAGATCTTGGCAGTACTAATGGTACATTCATAGACAATAAAAAAATCTCATTATTGGAAATTTCAGATCAGAGCGAATTTAAAATTGGTCAAACTACTTTAATGCTTATTTCAACCCCAAAGAACAAAATCTATTATAAGTAATGTGTGGAGAGTATTAAGACTATTAACAAATTTAGTATTGTCCTCATTTGTATTTAATTTTTTTATTACAATTCTAGTAGTTATATTAAACCCATTTGTCAAAATTAGTAACTATGATTTTTTAATTCTTTTTCTTGATATGTATGTATTTTATGGGCCACTATGGATATTTTCATTATGGATAATATTTTATATGATCCAATTTTTTTCTGAAAAGAAAATCAATATTGGAATAATGTCGCCGCCATCACTTACATATTTTCTTTTTTTCAGCATTTTTATATCATCATTAATAATTTATCTAAATTATGATTACTATTTAATTCAATTTTCAAATACCATTAAATCTATATTTATAGAAATATTATTAGTTAACCTTATAATTATAATTTCAAGTATAATATTTATTCTATCAAAAAGTTTTAACAAAAAATGGATTCACATTATAACTATTTTTATTTTGTCAATAAGTTTTTTAAACACATATTATTCAGTAATAGTAAATAGATCATTAATACCACCCTATAAAGCTGATATTATTCAAAAACAAAAGACAGAGCCAAGAAAAATAAGAATAGTCATAATGAATGGATTATCCTTAAGTATCATCAACTCTCTAAAATCTGAGCAACATCTTCTAAATTTCAACTATTTATTAAAAAATGGTGTTGCGGGCAATATTAAATTATTTAAACCAAATCTAGATATATCATTATTAAATACTGCATTCACAGGCATTCTCCCTTCCAAACTTCCTTATCACTCAAATTATAAATTTAAATTTCGTAATATAAAAAAAGAATTTAATATATTTCCAAGGTATATCTTTTTTAGATACTCATCAAAGTTTAAATTTTCTCTTTTCTATAAAAAAAACAAAGAACCAGTAATTGATAATATTTCAAAATACTATACTATTAATGATTACAGAAGACAATCTTTAATAAATCCAATCTATATTCCAACTTACTTTAGTAAAAATTTAAAATCAAATACAAAATTTATTAAACATTTTTCAGAAATAAATAAAAAAAACAGTGACCCAAAATATAATTTATTAAAAAAATCCTTTTTTTATGATGATTATATAAAAAGTAGAATATTAGATCTCAAAGATAGTGATTATTATTATTCAGTCATACAGTTTAAAGGGTTGGATATAATAAGTAAATATTTTTACCAATTTTATATGAGTAATATATTTGGAAATATAGACACAATAAATGTAAATAAGTATAAATGGGTATTAAAAAATTATTATGAGTTCTATGACTCAATAATAGGCAATCTGATCTCTACTATGGGAGATAATGAGCTACTTGTATTGCTTAGTCTATATGAGTATGAACCTCTACCTGTCTGGAGAAGGATTTTAGCAAACCTTCTTGGAAATAGAGAGATTTATATGTATAAATCCCTAAGTTCAAAGGGCACTATTTTCCTATATGAAAAAAATGCAATAAAAAAAGGATATCCATTACAAGAAATGTCTATTTTAGATTTCTTTCCTACAATGCTGTATTATTCGAATTTTAATATTTCCAAAGATTTGAATGGAAAAATAATCCGTAAAATTTTTCTTGATAATTTTCTATTGAACAACCCTATCGATATTAGAACAAGTAATAATAATATTAATAATTAGGAGGACAAGATGAAAAAAAGTTCAGCAATTTATTTTATACTAATAGCATTTATTTTGGGAGCTTTGTTATCTTCATTTAGTGTTTATTTTTTTATTCATATAAAAGAAATAGAAGAAATTGAAAATAACAATAAAATAACGAATGAATCATTGAATCAAAGTATAGAAAACTTAAAAAACATTAATCAGAGACTTGAATTAATTCAGATAGAAAAAAAAAAAAGACTTAAAAATCTTATAAATGAGGTTAAAAAAATGGATTATTCCTCATTGACAAAAAGCCTTTTGTTAAAAAAAGATATTAGTACTGACTCTAACTATAATAAATTATTATTAGAACCAAATGTTTATCAAGATCAAACAAATGAAATCCCTGAAGACGATCCTGATATTAAAGAGTTAAAGAAAGAATTTGATAGTAAAACAAAAGAAATATTCAGTTCTGCCAGTTTTATTTTAAAAGAAAAAGTAAATAAATTAAATTTGCGGATTATGGAAAAAAACAATATCCTATCTGATACAAATTTAAAATTAGATAAAACAAACTCAAAACTTGATCAAACTAATTTAGACTTAAAAAATTTAAACAATGAATTAGAGGGAAAGAATTCAGAGTTACAAACAAGCCTCTCAAGCATCAAGCAATTCAAAGATAAATTAGAAATACAAAATATGAAATTGAACAACAGTTTAGATGAAATAAAAAAATATAAAGAAAAACTTGAACATCACAAAAAACAAATTGTTTCGTTAAAGAAAGTTGAAACTGAGCTAAATAAAACTAAGTTAGATCTTGAAACTAAATTGGAAAACGGAAGGCTAAAAGTCAATTTTAAGGGAGATATCCTTTTTACCTCAGGGAGCCATAAATTAAAAACTGCAGGAAAAAAACTCATCAATTCTATTTATTCAATATTAGAAAGAAATATATCAGATAATAGTATATTTATTGCAGGACATACAGATAATGAAAAAGTAAAAGAATCTAAAAAAGTAAAATACGAATCCAACTGGGATTTGTCAACTTATAGAGCAATAGAGGTTGTAAAACACCTGATAAAAAAAGGGATTAAACCAAACAATATTACTGCTGCAGGTTTTGGAAAATTTAGACCAATTGCTGACAACTCAACAATTTCAGGACGGCAAAAAAACAGAAGAGTAGAACTTTTTCTGATACCTAAAATCAATTATCGCACAAATGAAAAACAAAAATAACAGAATAAATAAATTACAAAAAGAAATAAAATCCTATTTAATTATATCCATTGGACTATTAATTATGGCTATTGGGTGGACAGCTTTTTTAATCCCTTCTAAAATAATTGGTGGTGGATTAACAGGTCTGGCAACAACTATTTATTACCTGAGTGATATCCCGGTTGGAATAACAGTATTTATATTAAATATGATACTTATTCTTTTTTCTATGAAAAATATTGGAGCAAGTTTTGGAATTAAAACTATTTTTGGAGTTACAGCCCTTTCAATTTTTCTTGGTATTTTCCAGAAGTTAATTAAAGCTTCTCCTGTAAGTGATCTATTTATGGCTTCGATAATTGGTGGAATTCTTATTGGTGTAGGTATTGGAATAGCTTTCTCTCAGGGTGGCAGTACGGGTGGTACTGATATAATTGCAAAAATTATAAATAAATATCGTAATATTAGCCCTGGAAAAGTAATTCTTATTTCTGATGTGTTCATTATAAGTTCGTCATATATTGTTTTTAATTCTATTGAGAAAATCGTATATGGCCTTGTGGTTATGGCAGTCGTTGCTTATACTGTTGACATCTTTCTTGAAGGGGCTAAACAATCACTTCAGGTGTTTATTTTTTCAAAAGAGTACCAGAAGATTGCTGATAGAATTGGTGAAGATATTGACAGGGGCATTACAATCCTAAACGGCGTCGGATGGTATAGTGATAAGGAGACAAAGGTCCTGTTGGTAATTTTAAGAAAATATGAGGCGCATAATATATATAGAATTATAAAAGAGATAGATCCAAATGCTTTTATGTCTGTTTCAAAAGTAATGGGTGTCTATGGAAAAGGTTTTGATAGAATAAAGTTCTAATCGATCTCAAGAGCTGCCAGAAACGCTGCCTGTGGAATATCAACTTTCCCAATCCGTTTCATTCTCTTTTTACCCTTTTTTTGCTTATCCAATAATTTCATTTTTCTGGAAATATCCCCACCATAGCACTTTGCAAGCACATTCTTACGGAGTGCTTTTACTACCGTTCTTGCAATAACCTTTTTATGAATTGCAGCCTGGATAATAACTTCAAATAGTTGTCTGGGAATGACAGCTTTCATCTTTGAGGCAATTAGATTGCCAATAGTATATGCTTTATCCCTGTGAGCAATCAGTGCAAGTGCATCAACAGGATCCCCGTTTATTATTATATCCAGTTTTATAAGAGGCGATTCAACATATTCCTTAAATTCATAATCAAAAGATGCATATCCCCTTGAGATAGATTTTAGTTTATTAAAAAAATCATAAAGCACTTCTGCAAGCGGTAAATCATAGGTAAGATGAACTCTTTCAGAGCTGATATAGTCCATTTTTTTATGAATTCCCCTTCTGGATTGAAGTAGTTTAATGATATTGCCAAGATACTCTTCAGGTGTTATTATGATCGCTTCTATATATGGTTCTTCAATCATCTCAAGCTGTTGAGGGTCAGGCAAACCTGCCGGAGATTCAATTTCAAAAACTTCATTTTTTTTATTGGTTACTCTATATTTTACAGAAGGTGCTGTAGTCACAATGGACAAGTCATATTCTCTCTCTAGCCGCTCCTGAATAATTTCCTTGTGCAATAAACCTAAAAAACCACATCTGAACCCAATCCCTAGAATGGGAGATGATTCAGGTTCATATTTAAATGATGAATCATTCAAGGTTAACTTTTCAATTGCATCCCTCAACTCTTCATGACTTGATCCTTCTCCTGGATAAAATCCAGAAAAAACCATTGGCTGTGGTTCTTTAAATCCGGGCATGGGTTTAACATCTGTTACTTTCAAATGGGTTATTGTATCCCCGACCTTGACTTCAGAAACATTTTTAATACTGCCAATTATATATCCAACTTCTCCGACAGACAAAGATTTAAGCGGGACAGATTTTGGTGTAAAAACACCCAATTCATTTACTTCATAATTTGCATTATTAGATAAAAATTTTATCTTATCCCCTTTCTTTAATTCACCGTCAATTATCTTTACAAGAACGATAACACCCCGGTACTCGTCAAACCATGAGTCAAAGATTAATGCTTTCAATGATTTATCTGGATCACCTTCAGGCGGATCAATTCGCTCAATGATTGCCGGAATCAGTTCATCAATGCCAACACCCGTTTTTGCACTGACATTAATGGCTTCTGATCTTTCAATCCCAATGACATTCTCCATTTGATCAAGAGATTTTTCCAGTTCGTTACTGGCCAGATCAATTTTATTCATAACTGGAATAAGGGTCAGATCGTTTTCCATTGCAAGATAGGTGTTTGCAACGGTTTGAGCCTCAACACCCTGTGTGGAATCTATCACAAGCAACGCCCCTTCACATGCTGCAAGAGAACGGGATACCTCATAAGTAAAATCTATATGTCCAGGAGTATCAATCAGGTTTAAGATATACGCCTCTTTTGTTTCAGGATCTGTATATTCAAGTCTGACAAAATGTGATTTTATAGTAATCCCTCTTTCTCTCTCCAAATCCATAGAATCAAGAAGTTGTTCCTGCATATCTCTTTTTGAAATAGCATTTGTTATTTCCAGCAATCTATCGGAAAGTGTTGTTTTTCCATGATCAATATGTGCTATTATTGAAAAATTTCTTATGTTTTTTATATTACTCACTTTTTTATTCCTTTTACAATATATTCAATAGATGAATAGAGTATATTATTTAATTTATCAACATTTGTATTAAAAGCTCTTGATATCTCAGTATCAGGAGCAATTTCTTCTAATCTTTCATCCCGAAGATCACCTTCAGAATAAATGATTTCTACATCATAGAACCCTGAACTTTCCAGCAAATATCTCATATATTCAGGGTGAAGTGGCTTTTGATGGGTAACATCAAGAAAAAATATTCTACTTAATGCAAATAATGATAGAGGATTGATGGTTTCAAGTACTATTGGAGCTCCACTTTTCATTGTTCTAAAGCCTTCTGTAACAATTTCTCTTAAATAGTCTGGCGTAAAATGCTCTATTACCTGTGAAGAAAAAATCCCACCTATAGTCTCATCTTCTTTATCTTTTAAAAACGCTAACGCATCTGATTCGTAACAATGCAGTCCTTTAGCCTCAGCTATTTTCAACATTGATTTTGAAATATCAATTCCAATTCCTTCTTTACTATTTTTTTTTAATATTTCCAGGAATTCTCCCCTTCCACATCCAATATCAAGAATATTATCTGCATTCTCAAAATGAAAATAATATTTTTCTAATTTCTCTCTAATTCTATTTTCATCCCCTCTGAATCTATGTTCAAAATCTGAATACTGATAAAGAGATAGCTGGTCCCTGTATTCTTCCAATTTATCCTTTTTTTCAGATTTGTTAACAGAATCAATATTCTGGATTAGATCCTTTAATCCATTTTCAAGATGTGAAAAATTATTTAATAAATGTTTTGAGTTTGTATAATCAGATTCTAATTTGAGAATTTTATTATTTAAAGATTTTATTACTCCTGTCATATGGTTATTTGAATATGAATCCCATTCTTTATTAAAACTAAGAATTAGTTCACTTATATCTGAATTTAGATCTAAAAAAATACTATCAATATTCTTTTTTTTCTTAATAAAAAAAAAACTTGAGTTTAGTACCTTTCTTAACTTATCTATTGTATCTTTTAATTTAGTCTGAGCTCTCTTCCTTTTATCAATATGCTCTTCAATTATCCTTTGCATTATTTTTTGTTTCTTCTTCCCCAGAGACTACTTTATCTTTTTCTTCTTTTTTGAATGAATCCTTAAAATTCTTAATTCCTTCTCCAAGGCCTTTTCCTAATTCCGGTAACTTTTTCCCACCAAAAAGCAAAGCAACAAGAATAAGAATCCCTAGTATTTCCCATATCCCCAAAGTTCCAAACATTTTTCACTCCATTGTTTTAAATTTTTAAACCTAATTTGTATATATCTTTTTATTAGTAGTACAACTTAGGATAAACAATCTTTATTTTATAGTTTTATTTTCTTTATGTCAACTTGATAGTATTGATTTTATGACCGTTTTTTGTTATCCTAACATATCAAAATATTTTCGGAGGATATAATATGTCAGAAAAGAAATCAACAAATGTCGTTTGGCACGATCATTTAGTCAGTAGTGAAGAAAGAGAAGGTTTATTAAAACAGAAAGGTGCTTTATTATGGTTTACAGGATTATCTGCAAGTGGAAAATCTACCATTGCAAATGAAGTAGCATTTAGACTTTTTAAAAGTGGAAAATTAACATATGTATTAGATGGTGATAATATAAGACACGGATTAAATAATAATCTTGGCTTTTCTCCAGATGATAGAACTGAGAACATCAGACGTATTGGTGAAGTAGGAAAACTATTTGCAGATTGCGGAGTTATTACCACTACTGCTTTTATTTCCCCTTATAAAGCTGATAGAGATTCAGCAAGAGCCTTAATTAAAGATGGACATTTTATTGAAGTTTTTGTAAAAGCTTCCATTGAAACCTGCGAAGCAAGAGACCCAAAAGGTCTTTACAAAAAAGCAAGAAGTGGTGAAATACCAAACTTTACAGGAATTTCTGCACCATACGAAGAACCTGTTAACGCTGAAATAGTACTTGATTCTGACAACTTATCAATTGATGAGGAAGTAGAACAGGTTATTAATTATTTAAAAGAAAAGAAAATTATATAAATTTTTTGTAGTAGGAAAAAAAAGGCGTTTTAAAAACGCCTTTTTTTTATTATTGATAGATAAACTGTATCAATTACCTATTTTGCTTTAAACAACTCTTTTAGTTTTCTAAAAAACTCTAAATATTTTTCACTTTTAAAATCAGGATAGGTCCATTCGAGAAAATGAAAATTCTTATGTTTAATTACATATTCGATATGAGCATATATTCCTCCAAATAGAGGAACCCTGTGGTAATGGTTTTTTGCGGTTGCTATTATTACATTTGCATCAGAAAGAAATCCTGGATCAATATTTACAACTCTTTTTTTTTCTTCTGTGAAGTCGAGTTCTATTTTATTTGTCTCTATTTTTATACCCGATAATTCTTCCGGATCAATTTTATCATTAAATGAGATAAACCGTCTAAATAGTGGTGTCCCCATTTCTAAATTATAATAATCAGTGAATGTAAAAGGTATCTCCTCAGACTCATAGTCAATCTCTGAAAAACTTGCTTCTAGAATATCTTTTACTTTTATATAATCATTATTATCTCTATATATTACTCCAGAGAATAACTTTACTTTTTTAAACTCTGCTTCAATCATTTATTTTTTTTTATCTCCACTTTTTTTCTTATTTTTTCAATTATTATAAGTCTACCATTTATAAATACTGCTTCTTTATCTTTATCATTAGAAATAGAGTATATCGTTTCTTTAAATGATGGACCTGCATATTCGAATTCTCCAGAACTATTTATTTTCAATTGTTCTCCATTTCTTGAAATAAAAATTATATCCCCGGTCTCATCACTTTCAAATATAGTTTGTATATCATCTCTATTATATTCTTTTAATTTTGTATAGGGATCTATTGCAAACATTGTAGTAGAAGTGGTTTTAATTCCACCAAGACCGCCTTTATCTATTATTGCATAAAAAACATCCTCAATCTTTAAATAATGCAAAAGTTTAACATTTTTAATTAGATACGAATATAAATACGAATCATAGTTAAAATTTAATAATTGGTTTGTATCTTTTCTCATTACAAAGATACATTTTTTATTTGAATCCAATCTAAATAATTTAATATCTGTAGTTTCTCTTAATATTTTTTCCCCAAGGAACATTGATTCAGATAATTTTTTAAAGCTATTATCATCTTTGAACAACATCCCTTTAAAAGAATCTTCTGCCCCATGTATATATATTAAGAAAGATTTTAAATTATCTTCAAAAAAAGTATTAACTTTATCTGGTGAAGTTATATCCATCTTCTGACCTTTTAGAATTAACTCTTTTATTTTTGAATTTCCAATATAGGCCTGATTTACTAAAAAATATTTTTTTACAGCTTCAATTGGTACCAATTTCATCTGATTTGAATTTAGTATTTTAAATGCTTCCTTTGTATCAAAATTATATTTTATTATATCAAACGGATATTTCGGATAGACTGGGTTAACATTTGTTAAGCTCCACTTTACCAGGAAAGGAGATTTAAATGCAACATTTCTAATCCCGCCATCAGTAATATATGCGATAGTACCAGAATTATCAAAACCAACATTGAGAGATGGTTCAATTAAATTCTCATGCATATATAATTTGATTGAAATTATCTTTCCAATTTTATAACTGTTTTTATTATTCGACAAAGCATAAACTGACATAACATTATTACCCGAATCGAATAATGAAAAGACAATATTTCCTTTTATTGACTTAAAAGCCTTATAAAATTTTCCATTTTCTGATTTTGGCAAACTAAGAATCCTGACTATTTTGTTTTTTTCTGAATCTATAATATAAACAGTATTTTTTTCACCACTATTTTTTTTTGCAAAAACCGCAATTATTTTATTGTCTATCCACTCAACATCAAAAAGTTGAAAAAACTTTTGTATTTTATAATCAGGGATATCAAATTTTATTCCAGAAAAATATTCTTTAAGTTTATAAGATGGAATACCGGATAAAAGTGAACGATAAATAAAGTGCTGTACCATTTTTTTCTTGTCTCTCTTATAGAAGTATATACCCAGCTGTTTATTGATATCTTTATTCCACATGTTTATATTAAAAACTTTGTAAAGATATTGTAATGACTTGCTACTATTTAAGTTCATCATGGTTATTGCTAGAGCAGTATCATACTCTTCATTATAACCATCATATTTTATCTGAAAAAGAATTGATTTCGCCTTTTTGAAGTCCCGTTTTTTAATATAGTACTTAGCAATAAGTAAATCACCTCTTTTCTTATTCTCTCCTTCTCCATTTAAAAGATCCATATGCTTTACCATAGATTTTAAATTATTTTTTAAATAATATGCTGAAGCAAGAAGGTAGTTTATATAAAAACTTGTTTGATTTTCTACAAAGTCATTTCCTAATAATGCTATGATTTTATCTGGGTTTCCCATCTTCAAATGTAAAAATGACCAAATAATTTTGTATTCAATTCTATCACTTTTTTGAGTTGCTAATTTAAAATAATTTTCAGATTCAGGATAATTCTTTTTTTTCAGATATTCATTTCCTATACATAAAAAAGCGATCGAACTACCCGGATCCAATCTGGACGCTTTTTTAAAATTATTAATAGCCGCTTTAACTTTTCTTGTATCTGAGATAGCAAATCCGATCAAAGCTTCAACTGATCTGGGTTTCATCTGAAGATAATTAAAGAAGGCATCATTTGCATCTTCTATACTGCCATTTAACAAAAAAGAATAAGAACGCTTAAGTTGAGCATCTGAATATTTGTCAAAATAAAACTTAAATTCAGATTTTGACATTTTTATATCTTCTAGTAAAAAATAACTAATCATTTTATCAAAATTTCTGTCAGTTCTTGAAATTAGATTTCCAGTTAAAACCATAAATAATACTAGTATAATCAATAACCTTCTCAAAATATACCTCCTTTCAATTAATTTACATCAGTCTATCATTTAAAGAAAATAACTTCAACCTGAAATCCATTGACTTATTATTATTCTCTTTAACAATTAATGTAAACACAATTAATGCCTTTGAATCAATCATTTTAATATTTATCTTTTTAATATTAAAATTAATATTAGAACCTTCCATTACTTTTTCATTAAGAATTCTTAAATCATAATTATAAATTTCTACTTCAAAAGGTCTTTTAAAATTCTTAAACGAGATACTTGCAGAAATATTTTTTAATAATTTTTGTCTATGTTTAATTAAAAATATTTTAGGAATTGATAAATAAAACTTAAATTCCCCATTGCCCTTTATTGAGCTGAAGCCCTCTTCATATGTTCGCCCTGAAGGATTCCTATTTGAATAAAAGTAAAAAGGAATAATGTTTCTGTTTTTAGGATCATCTACTTTTATGGGGTTATATAGGGGTATTTTAGGAAAAAGTGAAACCAGCAAGAACAATATAGCAAAAATTGAAGTATGTAGTATTCTTGTACTCTTAAATTCAAATTTTTTAAGTGCGAAAATCAGTAAAAGTATAAAAGATACAAATAGAACGATGTTTGGTATATACTTAAAATTACCTTCAGTTTTTGCAAAGGAAGGTAAATAATCTGGAATATTAAAAAAGATAGTACTTAATTTTTGAAAAAGCAATCCCCCTCGTGCAGGTGAGTCATGAGTCGTTTGTTGATATAGTGTAAATGGATTAAATAGCTGATAAAAAACTATAGAAAATGAATAAAGGGGTATAAATAAAAATACCTTTTTTAATAACTTATTTTTAGATTCTATATAATATATAACTGCAAAAAGTAAAAACATCCATACCAGAGGTGTTAAATATCTTGCTTGAGGACAGTATCCTGCCCTTATTGTAGAGTATCCATGATAGAGTAAATAGACAAAACCTGAAAGTGAGATCAATAAAAATGGATAGTATTTTCTGAATTTTTTGATAGCTATAAGCAAACCTGGAAAAAAAAACAAATAGAACGGATTATAGAGGATCAATCCATCTTTTTGATCAAAAAAGTAATCCAATAAAGTTTCAATCCTTAGTGAAAATGGAATCATTTTTGTGTTTTTAATAATTTCTGCTTTTTGAATTTCTGATAATAATCCTGTATACACGGCTGTTGGGGATATTGTTCCATAAGCATAATATAAGAAAATGCAAAAAATAATGATTGATAATATTGGAAAAATTGATATATATATAATATTAATAATTTTTTTATTTTTAAAAAAATATATAGTACAACCTGCAAGATAAAATGCAATGAACAATGAGTACTTCACGCCCCAGAAAACGGTTAAAGATATAAATAACCCCGAAAGCAGCAATCTAAGCCATTGTGTTTTTTCTATATCGTTAAAAAACAATAAATACATAGACAATAACATTAAAAATAATGCCTGTATTTCAGCAAAGATGTGTATAGACATAAAAAAAACAGGAGCTGTAAATGTAAAAACAATGGTAATAAATAAAGACAAATTCTCTTTTTTAATCAGTTTAATTGAAAAAAGATATATCAGTACAGCTAAACCTGCTCCGAATAACCCCATAAAGGATCTCAAAAGGAAGTATAATACCGGAAAAGGTATTTTAAATAATAAGAATGGAGCTATGGTAAAAGAAACTCCCGGCAGATGTATTGAATACCATTTTTTAAATCCTTTACCTTCCTTTGCATGTGACCTAATTCTGTAATCAATAAAGTCTCTATACTCATCCCTTGCATATTGGTTAAATACATTGACATCAAAATCTTTTGCAATTGAATGAGAAATAGCAAGATAATGAGGTTCATCACCTACAAGAACAACTCCTTTTTTTACAAGAATAAAAGATGATACAATAAAAATAAGTTCAGTTATTATAAAAATTACGATAACCCTTTTTTTTATTGAATATACATTGAATTTACTTAAAATTTTTTCATATAATTTGTATTTTATTATCAATACAATTAAGGAGAATAGTAGAGATAATAGAATGAGGTTGTTTAATCTTTCTGCATAATCAAATTTATCTATATAGAAAAACTTCATAAGAAAACTTAATATTCCAGAAGAAAAAGGAATTAAATTTATTATTAAACTTGAATTTGATTTTCTCTCCTTATAGAATAAGTAAAAAAGAAGTAAGTAAGAAATTATTAAAATATAAGGATTTCTTATTAAAAGATGTTCCATGGAATTGATAGTAAAGGAGAGATAACCGGCAAAGATCAAAAAGAAATAAATGTTTTTTTTTATCATTAAATATATTTAAACATAATTATAAAAAATGGTCAAGATATTCATTTTATGCTATTCGGGACCGTGAGGTCGGAGGTTCAAATCCTAAAATTCAGCATTCCCTGGAGTTCTAGGAAATGGGATCACATCTCTAATATTGCCCATACCTGTTACAAATAGCATGAGCCTTTCAAAACCTAATCCAAAACCACTATGAGGAACAGTGCCATACTTTCGAGTCTCAAGATACCACCATAGATCTTCCTTCGGTATTCCCATAGCCTCTATTCTATTCAGTAACTTATCATAATCTTCTTCCCTTTGAGATCCGCCAACAATCTCACCAATACCTGGAAAAAGAATATCCATTGCCCTAACTGTTTTACCATCATCATTTTGCTTCATATAAAATGCTTTGATTTCATTAGGATAATCAAAAAGGATAACTGGCTTTTTAAAATGCTTTTCAACAAGGTATCTTTCATGTTCAGATTGAAGATCTGCCCCCCATTCGTTTATAATATATTTGAATTTTTTCTTTTTATTTGGTTTTGAATTTTTCAGAATATCTATTGCTTCACTATATGAAACCCTTTCAAAATTATTTTCAAGTACAAAATTCATTTTTTCAATTAAGTCAAACTCAGATCTATCCTGCTGTTTTTTTTCTTTATCTTCATCCATGAACCTTTTATTTAAGAATTCCAGATCATCAGAACAGTTGTCTAAAGCGTACTTAATCAGATATTTGAGCATATCCTCAGCGAGATCCATATTGTCATCAAGATCAGCAAAAGCGACTTCTGGTTCAATCATCCAGAATTCAGCCAAATGTCTTGACGTATTAGAGTTTTCTGCTCTAAACGTTGGGCCAAATGTATATATTTGAGATAAGGCAAGAGCTGCAAGTTCACCTTCCAATTGACCTGAAACAGTTAGATTTGTTTCCTTCCCAAAAAAATCATCTTTATAATCAATATCTTCAATATCTTTTTTAGGATCCAAGGTTGTTACCCTGAACATTTCGCCAGCTCCTTCCGCATCAGATCCAGTTATTATTGGAGTATGTATATTAAAGAAACCTCTTTCGTTGAAAAAAGAGTGTACGGCAAAGATCATTGCATGTCTCACCCTGGTTATAGCACCGAATGTATTAGTACGAAATCTTAAATGTGCAATTTCTCTTAAGAATTCAAGGGAATGTCTCTTTGGTTGTAACGGATATTTTTCAGGATCTGCTTTTCCCAAAATATCTATATTTTCAGCCTTAACCTCAACTGTCTGTCCTTTTCCCTCAGATTTGATAAGTATTCCTCTAATCGAAATAGAAGCACCTGTATTTGCATCCTCTACAACTTTTTGATCTACACTGCCAAGGTCAAATACAATTTGAATATTTTTTATTGTAGATCCATCATTTAATGCTATAAAAACTACATTTTTACTTATTCTTCTGGTTCTGACCCAACCTTTAACCAAAACATCTTTGTCAATAAATTTTTCACTTGAATCAAGTAATTCAATTATTTTTGTACGTTTCATTTACTTACCTCTTATTTGTTCTCAGGTTATTTTTTAAACTTTGCAAGTTTATAAATATAACTAAAAACTGGATTAACAATTAAAGATGTGATCATTCCAATTGTACCAGCCTGAGGTGATTTCATACCTGATATATATAGTATCAATGTAACAGATAACCCTATAACACCTGATGATATTGCGCCAAACTTATTAACATTCTTACTGAACAGTCCCCATATAAATGGTCCTAAGAATGCAGAGCCAATTGCTCCCCAGGAGATTCCCAAAATTGCAACTATTGAATCCGGTTTTATTAATGCTATTATAACTGAGATAAAAATAAAGAAAACCGAACCAAACCTCATTAACATCATTAATTTTTTATCATCGGCATTTTTATTAATAAAACCGGCATAAAAATCCTTAACCAAGGAAGAACTGGATATTAATACCAGAGCAGCAAGAGTAGACATCGAAGCTGATAGTATTAGTATTAATATAATTATAGATAGAGAATCGGGAATAACAAAATTTAATAATGAAGGCATTAAGGCATCTACTTGACCATCTATCAAATTCCCTGCTTTATCAATTAATTTTGGAAAATCATTAGATTTTAAAATAACCCTTGTTGTTGAACCAATAAAATATGCTATCCCTCCAATAAGTAGAGCAAAAAATGTTGATGCAATCATTCCTATTCTAATTGATTTTTTATCTTTGATAGCATAGAACTTCTGTATAAGTTGAGGCATGGCAAAAGGAGCTACACTGGTTAAAAATATCAGTGAAAAAAGTGGCCACCATCCGGGAGGGCCAATAATTTCAGTTAGTTTTGGGTTTATTTTTGCAAGGGTTGTCGTTATATTTGTAATTCCCCCGCCCTTACCTAAAGTAAATACCAGCAGAACAACTACTCCAACTGTCATTATCATTCCAAATACTGTATCAATCATTGTCATAGATTTATATCCACCCAATACAAGATAGATTGAAGTAAAAATCCCCATAAATACAACTGCATGCCAATACTCTATTCCAGGAAACGATGATTGAAAAAGATATGAGAGGCCTATAAAAACTGCAGCTGAATAAGGAATAAAAAATATAAATATATTTGCAGAAGAGAACATTTTGAGAAATTTTGAATCATATCTCTTCTCAAAAAACTCACTCATAGTTGATACATTGTACTCCAGAGACATTTTTTTAATTTTCCAGCCCATGAGACCCCAGACGGCAAGAACACCAACAAGAGCATTAAATATACCTATCCAGATACCAGATAGTCCAAAACCCCATCCGACCTTGCCAGCAAAACCTATAAAAACAACCGCTGAAAAATAAGCTGTCCCATAAGAAAATGCAGTCATCCATGGACCAACATTTCCTCCACCAAGAAAATAATCTGAGAAAGATTTTGTTTTCCTTAGTCCTATAATACCAATAACTATTATCATAGCGGCATAAATACTTAATGAAATTATTTTAATTAGCATAAACTTCTCCTAATGTGTTTTTTCAGTATTTGAAGTGATTAATTTACTATAATTTCGAGTTCAATGCAAGTTGTAATTAATTAACACATAATGATTTCACATATTTTTCATATTTGTTTCAATTAAAATTCATAATTAAATTATATATTTGTATTGAAAACAATCTAAAAGAGATTGTAAAAAGGAGGTAGTTATGAAAAAACAATTTTTTATTTTAATTATTTTATCCGGTTTAGTTTTATTTTGCTCTTCAGTATTTCCAGCTGAAATCAAAAAGGACAGAACTCTTTCTCCATATTTTTTTATTAAAAATGGTGATTCATCAGTTGATTTTCTGCCATTACAGTCAACTGATGTTAAGGTAAACATTTCAGGTGTAATAGCTGAAGTAATTGTTACTCAACAGTATAAAAACAATGGTACCAGAGCAATAAATGCCCGATATATTTTCCCTGCTTCTACACAGGCTGCTGTTTTTGGCATGAAAATGATAATTGGAAAAAAAATCATTAAAGCAAAAATTATGGAAAGAAAAAAAGCAAAATCAACCTTTGAAAAAGCTAAAAAGATGGGAAAGAGTGCTTCTCTCTTACAAAAACACCGACCAAATGTATTTAGTATGGATGTAGCAAATATTATGCCCGGTGATAATATCCTGGTTAAATTAAGTTATACAGAATTATTAGTTCCAAAAGATAATAACTACCAGTTTGTATTTCCAACTGTTGTAGGTCCAAGATATTCAAACACTTCTGTAAATCCAGCTTCAGATACTGAAAAATGGATAAGTAACCCCTATTTTAAAAAAAATAATCCTGGTTATGATACAAATGAAGAAACTCAATCTGAACAAATGCGCTTTAATATTAGTACAAGTATTGCGACAAGTATTCCCATTCAGGAATTGACTTCGCCCACTCATATAATTGACATTAACTGGAAAAGTGAATCACAGGCTGAGATATCTCTCCTGGAGAAAAGCAAAACAGTATCAGATCGTGATTATATTTTGAAGTATCGATTAGCCGGAGAAGAAATACTCTCAGGATTAATGCTTCAAGAAGGAGAAAAGGAAAACTTTTTTCTCTTGATGGTACAACCGCCAAAACAAATAATAAAAGAAAATATTCCTCCAAGAGAATATATATTTGTTGTTGACGTATCAGGTTCTATGTATGGATTCCCGTTGAATATTTCAAAAAACTTATTAAAAAATCTTATAAAGAATTTAAGATCAATTGATAAATTTAATGTTTTACTTTTCGCAGGATCTTCTACCTTATTATCACAACAATCAATTCCGGCAAATCCTGAAAACATTACGAAAGCAATTGATTTTATAAATAGACGTCAGGGCGGTGGAGGAACAGAGCTTTTAAGAGCTATCAAACGATCAATTAACTTACCTCATGAGGAGAATTCATCAAGAAGTATTATAATTGTGACAGACGGATATGTAAGTTTTGAAGAAGATGTATTTGGTTATATCCGTAGTAATCTGAATAAAACCAATGTTTTTGCCTTCGGGATCGGCAGTAGTGTTAACAGGTATTTAATAGAAGGAATTGCAAAAGCTGGTTATGGAGAACCATTTATTATAACTAAACCCTCTTTTGCAGACAGACAGGCAGAAAAATTCCGTAAATATATAAATTCTCCAATCTTAACAAATATTTCCATTGATTATGATTCTTTCGAAACCTATAATATAGAACCCTCCAGCATTTCTGATCTTTTTGCAAAACGTCCTATTATTGTTTTTGGGAAATGGAAAGGTAAATGCAGTGGGACTATAAAAATAAAAGGAACTAATAGTGAGGGTTTATATGAAAAAACGATTGATATTTCAAAGATGAATATTAGCAGAAAGCATCCATCATTAAAATATTTATGGGCTAGGGCTCGTTTAAGTAATCTTAGTGATTATAATTTTTTCCCTCCTGATGTGGATAGAAAAAAAGAAATTATCTCTTTAGGACTTAAATATAATTTATTAACAAAACATACCTCTTTTGTGGCTGTTTATGAAAAAATCCGCAACAAAACTGGTGATAGTTCCGACGTAAAGCAGCCACTCCACTTACCAGAAGGAGTTTCAAACAAGGCAATAGGCAATTCTATTTCAAAAACACCTGAGCCTGAATTATTACTTTTATTAGTTATGTTCCTGTTTTTTTATATCAGATATTCAGTTTATAAAAAAAAATAAATTATTGAGACTAAGGGCTCGAGTAAAAATAAATTACCAAACTTATTTATACGCGAACCCTAAGTCCTGAAAAAAAATTGGTGTTTTTATTCAGGACTTTTCAATCCAAATATATATAATGAATTTTATGACACAAAGGAGATAGAATGAATACTTTAAAGAAATACCTATATCTAATTGATTATCAATTATATATCCTATATATACTAATTTTAATGTTCGTTTTTGCTATTAAATACCATTATAGTATTGCAACATCTGATGATCTCGAGTGGATTCTGAAACCAACTTCAAGACTTGTTGGATTAATTTTAAATAAACCATTTATCAAGGAAAGCTGTTCTGGCTATGTTAATTGGGAATGTAATATAATTATTGCAAAATCATGTGCCGGAATTAATTTCTTTATTACTGCTTTTTGCATGAACACCTTCATACCACTCAAAAGCACAAATATCTTATTAAAAAAAATTCAATTTATTATTAAACAAATAATAATAGTCTATATATTTACTATTCTTGTTAATACAATCCGTATAATCATTAGTATATATATATTAAAAGCAGATATCTATTCTGGCTGGCTTACTAAGACAGAGGTTCATAAATTCACAGGCATAATAATATTTTTCACATCTCTTTGTTTCCTCCATATAATTTCTATTAAAGTTTTTCAAAAAAGGAGAATGATCCCATCTCTAATGAATCCTTTTATATGGTACATTATTATTCTTTTATTAATACCGCTTTTAAATGGCTTTTTTACTCAACATAATAATCAATTTCTAAGCTATAGTATTTCAGTGATCTCTATAGCTCTATTCATAATAGGAATAATTTTTTCAATTCAGTATATATATAAAAGAATAAAAAACAGATCTATATAAATGTAAGTTGATTGACTTTAAATTATGGAATTGATACAATTTTTATAAGGATTTTAATATGAAAACTAAAATATTATTAGTTGAAGATGAAGGTGGAATTGTAGATAATATAATATACGCCTTAAAAACAGATGGATTTGATATAAAATGGTGCCTAACAGGTCAAGAGGCTCTACATTCTCTAAAGAATGAACAGATCTCATTAATCATTCTTGATGTTGGACTTCCTGATATAAACGGATTTGAACTTTTTAAAGAAATCAGAAAACTAACCCAGATACCCATTATCTTTCTTACTGCCCGTTCTGAAGAAGTAGACAGGATAGTTGGTCTGGAAATGGGTGCAGATGATTATGTAACTAAACCATTTAGCCCCAGAGAACTTGCTGCACGCATTAAGGCTGTTTTACGAAGATTTAAAAGTGTAAAAGCAGATATTGAACTGGTCAAATCAAATATACCGTTCAGTCTGGATGATAATAAGAAAAATATATCATATATGAATATAATACTACCCATGTCTCATTTTGAATATAGGATACTGGAAATCTTGATCCAACATCCCGGTTGGGTTTTCAGTAGAGGCCAGTTAATGCAAAAAGTCTGGGAAGATACTGAGATAATTGAAGATAGAACAATTGATGCTCATATTAAAAATATCCGTTCGAAACTAAAAAAGATCACACCGGATTGTGATCCAATTATAACACACCGTGGCATTGGATATAGCCTCAGGGAAGATTGGTGAGAATTCAATTCCGTCTTTTATTAGGATTTGCTATAGTTCTGGCCTGTGGTTTCTATTTTCTAATTTTCTGGACCACATCCGATGTAAATAGCCAGCCCAAAAAAGCCATGGAAGAATCAATGGTGGATATGGCAAATCTTGTAGCATCTTATTTAGAATTGAAAGTAAAACAATCTGATATAAAAGTAAATGAATTAAAAGAAATTTTAGATAAAACAAAAAAAAGAGAATTTTTAGCCCAGATATATGAGTTAAAAAAAAATACAATTAATTTCAGAATTTTTGTAATTAATCAAAATGGAATCGTAATCTTTGATTCAGAAAATAGTAGTGAAGTTGGAAAAGATTATTCCAGATGGAATGATGTAAAAAAAACATTTAAGGGTGAGTACGGAGCACGGACAACCCTGAAAGATCCAGATGATCCAAGTTCCAGTTCCGCTTATGTATCTGCTCCAATTTATTCATATAGGAAAATCATTGGTGTCTGCACTATCGTAAAATCATGGAAAAGTATTCATACGTTTATAAGAACAACTCAGAAAAATTTTATTCTTACAGCCATTATTGGTTTTGTTATTATTATTTTTTTAAGCTATTTTATTTCCCTCTGGATTACACGTCCTATAAAGAAACTTACAAATTATGCTAATTCAATAAAGGCTGGAGAGCGACTTGATCTCCCCTCTTTAGGAAAGGGTGAGATCAAGACTTTAGGTGACTCCTTTGAAAAAATGAAAGATTCTCTGGAAGGAAAAAAATATGTTGAAAAATATGTTCAAAATTTAACTCACCAGTTAAAAGGTCCCATTTCCAGTATTAAAGGTGCTGCTGAACTATTACAGGAAGAATTACCGGAAAATGACAGGATTAAATTTATTTCTAATATAGAAAAAGAAAATAACCGTATCCAGAGAATCGTTGACCACTTGTTAAAATTATCGGCAATTGAGAGACAAAGAGGACTTCAAAATATAGAAAAAATTGATTTAAAGGATATTATCGAGGAGATAATTGAAAGTCATTCTCCAATAATTAATCAAAAAAAAATAAGCATTATCAATACAATTACAGAACCCTGTATTTTCTATGGAGAAAGATTTTTAATGTTACAGGCCATATTGAATCTGGTTCAAAATGCAGTAGATTTTACACCTAAAAATGGTCTAATCACCATTAAACATGAAAATTTAAATAATCAATTAATATTAAAAATTATAGATAATGGACCTGGAATCCCGGAATATGCTCTGCCTCAGGTTTTTAATAAATTTTATTCTCTTCCAAGAGTTGACTCCGGACAGAAAAGTTCAGGTCTTGGGCTTTCATTTGTTAAAGAAGTAGCAAAACTTCATGGAGGAGAGACTAAAGTTCTAAATAATAAAAATCAGGGTGTTACTTCTATTATTACTATCAGTACTGAAATAAGAAAAAAGCACGTACGCTTTGCCGGGTTTTAGATTAAGAATAATTAAATAAGAATTAAATCGTTTATTGCAGACATATAATAATTTGGAAAATTTGTCTATATAAAAAAAAGGGTGAACACACTGGTTCACCCTTTTTTGTATTTTAAGTATTAGTTACAAAATTATTTTAATCTGAAGCCAATATCATCTTCTCCCAAAACTGGTTCTACTGCAGTATCTATAACCTGATTATACCCGGTATCAGCAGCTCTATTCTCACCAGCTGATAATATATAGACTGCATAGGTTGTATATGTAGGACTATTCCATAAACTTCTGATATTGCAGGAGTAATGTGTCCCCCATGGATCTGCATCAACTGTAGTTAGATAAGGGCCAAACCATTTAAATTTACCGGTAGCAGCATACTGGTTCAATACATCTGTTGTACCACCCGGAGTATTTCTTGCCAGATGATTATTAAATGTATCTGCCCAAGCAGCCCACGGGCCAGTACTATTCCACTGAGCAATACCGCCTGACATTGGATCTCCTGTGCTATATAGTATACGGTAATAATCATTTGTGGATGGCGCATCTGCTTTTGTTGGCCACTTACCAAGGTCTTTATAGAAAGTTGCCATCGCAGCAGCGATAACCTGAGTTTCATTATTCGCTCTTGCAATTTTGGAATCATTTATACTCTTTACAATACTTGGCGTTAAGATTGCAGCGAGTATTGCGACTACAGCTAGAACAACGACCACTTCAATTAGTGTGAAACCTGAGTTTTTTCTATTCATATTCTCTCCCTTTTAAAATTATTAAATCGATGGAATATTAATTTTCTAATACTACATAAGACATTATTAAACTCCGGCAATGATAGTACATTCATACCAAAGTGCAGAATAATAATTGAAGTCTTAATATTAAATCAATTTCCGAAATAATTTCAGATTAATCCATCGTAAAAAGTATATCATCTCCGCCAACTTTTGTTGCTACAGTATCAAGCTGTGTATAAGTAGTTTGAACGATTCTATCAGGACCAGCAGACAATATACCAACAAAATTAGTTGTATTACTATACAGATATTCAACATTACAAGCGTACCGACCTCCCCATGGGTCAGCTTTAACCTCTACTATATAGGGCCCGTTCCATTTCAGTTCTCCGGTTGTGACATAAGGTCCTGGAGCTACCGCCACACCCTTAGGAGTATTAGCAAGCAATTGATTTGAAAAAGTATCTGTAGTGACTACAGTTGTAGCTATTATCCAATCAGCCACACCGGTAGGTATTGTTCCTGCTCCAACTAATAAGAGAAGCGCGTCAGCAGTAGAAGTTCCATTAGCCGTTGGCCATCTTCCTACATCTTTATAAAAACTAGCAAGTGATGCTGCAATAACCTGTGTTTCATTATTTGCTCTTGCTACTTTTGAATCATTAATATTCTTAACAATATTTGGTGTCAAAATAGCCGCAAGAATTGCAACAACTGCTAGAACAACAACAACCTCAACAAGTGTAAAACCTGAATTTTTCTTTTTCATAATATAACCTCCTTTATTTAAAAACATTTTTTATCTTATACTAATAGACATTTTAAATCAAGAAAAGTTCATATATTTATATATTTTGAAACTATTTGTGCCTATTCGACATCTTATTATTATGAAACATATTTGATATTTTTAATGATTTAAGGTAATATCTAATGTTTTTTAAAAGGAGTTTTACATGAAAAAATTTTTATTATTTACACTTTTAGTTATAATGTTTACTTTCACAATTTCAGCAAAATCAGATAATTCTATTTATAATTTTGAAAAAGAAGTAAAAAAGATTTTGAAGAAAACGACACCTTCCATTGTTAAAGTTGTAGCTGAAAATCATCGTAAATATATTGCTACCGGAATAGTAATCAATAAGTTTCAGGTCCTTTCAAATATTATGGTTACGAGATATCATTATAATAAAATATACATTGAAACAAAAGAAGGAGTTAAAATCCCGGTAAAATTGGTTGGTAAAGACAAACGCACAGGATTAATTCTTTTAGAGTATAAAAACAAAAAATTATCTCCTATCAAGATTGGCAAAGCTGCTGAGATTGGTGACTGGGTTGTATTAATTGGTGCATTTTATAATAAACTTCCAGCAATATATAACGGCATTGTCAGCAGTTCATCAAAAGATGAACTGATTTTAAATGCACCAATACCTCCCGGTGGAATTGGAAGTGCTGTTTTAAATAGAGATGGAGATTTAATAGGAGTTGTCAGAGGTAGATTGAAATTCTCCTCTTCTCCCAGCTACATCTTTAAAAGTGATGGTGGTAATATAACAATTTCCAGTAAAAAATCTAAAGGAGAGAATCTCTGTTATGCTGTCCCGATTCAAAGAATTAAAACTATTGTCTCTCAATTAAAAAAATATGGAAAGGCAAAATGGGGATGGCTTGGTGTAAACATAGATCTATATAAAACAAAGAGAGGTGTTTTAATAACATCAATAATTAAGGACTCTCCTGCATCCAGTTCAGAACTGAGAAAAGGTGATATTATTGTTAACATTAATAATAAAGATATTAATACTGTTAAAGACCTTCAAAGAGCAATACGAAGAATTATGCCGGGAACAAAAGTAAAATTTCTGGTTGTTAGAAATGGAAAAAATAAAAGTTATTCTGTAAAAATAGGAGAAAAAAAAGGATATGAGGTAAGTAAAACTTATAAATTTGATATCCCTGAAGGCCTGAAAAACATTAAAATATTTGATGAAATCAGCAGATTTCCTAAGATAGATATTGAAAAATTTAAAATAAATATTTTAGGAACACCGAAACTTGGAGTCATGATAAAAGAATTAAATGAAAAAGATGCAATAAAATTTAAATCAAAAAAAAATTATGGGCTACTTGTCACTGATGTAATCAAAAACAGTGCTGCAAAAAAATATGGTATTAAAAAATGGGATATATTGATTGGCTCAAATGGTAAAAAAATCAAAACCAATAATGATCTCCGGTCAATTCTTATTAAAAGTAACCCAATGAAGAAAATCCCTTTTATAGTTTCAAGGAATGGAGAAATTAAAACTATTCATGTGATCCCTAAACATAATTATACATTTAATAAAGACATTTTAAGAGAATCACTAAAAGACATTTCATTATTTGTTTCAGATGAATTTGATTTCAATAATAAGATGAGAATCAATGATCTTAAAAGGAAGCTCAAAATTCTGCATGAAAAGGAAAAACATATTTCCGCCAATGATAAAGATAAAATTAAAAAAGAGATCTCTATGATAAAATTAAGTATAAAAAAAAGATATAAACTTGAATATAAAAAGATGAAAGAGGAACAGCTAAAGATCAAAAAAAAACTTAAGGCTCTCGAGAAAAAATTGAATGAATAAAGAAAAAAAGCTACTAATGTCCTTTGACGGGATACGTTCTTTCTCCTGCTTCTATTTTTAATTTGAGATTATTCTCCGAGGGTGGTATTGGACAATTATATGCAGGAGAATAATTACATAATGGATTAAATGCAAGATTAAAATCAATTTTGAATTTTTTCTCTTTTGGATTCATTATTTCCAAATACCTTCCGGAATAATATGACTCTTTTCCAGTTGTTTTATCTGTAAAAGGTATAAAAAGTATATCTTCTTCAGCAATATTGACATTAGAAGTATATGCATATAGAGATAAGTCCTTATCGTTGATTTTGAAAGAAATTTTTGCACTCTTATAAAAAGTTTTTTCTAAATTTCTACTGGTTAACATAATAACCTTTTTTGGATTATTTATTTTTTCTATTATTGCATCAACATAATACTCTTCATTTACTGGATAATATTTTAGTCCATTAAAATCTTTCATTATTTTCCTGTTTAAATCAAATAAAGTTGCAATTAGATATTTTTCTAAGGGATATACAGCTAAAGTAAATTTATTAAATTTTATTTCAGAACTATAATGTAATTTTTCACCGGCATTAACCTCAGCCTTCCCATTTAAACACTTAACACCATTTGCGACATCATCGAAAATCCACTCATTTTTTTTTAACATAATAGAAAAAAAAGCATTCTGTTCTTTCTTCTTAGAAAATATAAAGCCTAAGCCGGTTTTATTCAAATAGTATTTAGCATCTCTTAAAACTATAAGTCTATTCTTTCCAGCCAATGGAGATGTATCATCGTTTTTAAAAGTAATATCTTTTGCCTTTCTATGTTCCAATACTTTTTTTTTCAATGTATCGTTATCTTTCCTTATCTTTTTAATTTCGCTTTTATCTTTAATTCCATCAAAATTAAAAGAAAAAATTAAAGAAGATGCAGTTAAGAATAGAAATGCTGACATATAAAAAAAATTATTTTTTAAAATTAAAACCATTTTTTCACCTAAATGACCTTATGTTTTTTGCCTATTTTCTTAAAAGCTTTTATAGCTTTATCAATATCCTCTTTTTTATGTGCAGCAGATATCTGTACTCTAATTCTAGCAAGGCCTTTGGGTACAACCGGATAGAAAAACCCTACAACATAAATTCCTTCTGCATAAAGATCTTTTGCAAATTCCTGCGCTAAACTTGCATCATTTTCAAATTTCCTGAACATTACTGCTACAATTGGGTGTTCTCCGTCAATAATATCGAAACCTGAGTTCTTCATCTCTTTCCTGAAATGCCTTGTATTTTCCATTAAAGTCTCTCTCAAATCATCACTCTCTTCAAGTAGTTCGAACGCTTTAATAGATGCACCTATAATGGATGGCGCAATTGTATTTGAAAACAGATATGGTCTCGATTTTTGTCTAAGTAACTCAATAATTTCTTTTTTCCCAGTTGTAAAACCTCCTGAAGCACCACCCATTGCTTTTCCAAGTGTTGAAGTAATGATATCAACCTCTCCTAAAACTCCACAATACTCAATAGAGCCTCTACCTTTTTTTCCAAGAAATCCCGTCGCATGGGAATCATCAACCATGACCATTGCATCATATTTTTTTGCAAGTTTGATAATATCTTTTAATTTGGCAATATCACCATCCATTGAAAAAACACCATCTGTAGCAATTACAATATTTTTCGCAGGAACAGGTTCTTTACCAAGTCCTGAACCTTCCCATATATCTATCCCCTCTCTACTATTTTTTAGTGCAGTTTCAAGAGAAGACATATCTCCATGCTGAAAAATAAACCTTTTGGCTTTACATAATCTTATCCCGTCAATAATGCTGGCATGATTTAATGAATCAGTGATAATAGCATCCTCTGCTCCAAGTATTGACTCAAATAATCCCCCATTTGCGTCAAAACAAGAAGAATACAAAATTGTATCCTCAGTTTCATAAAATTCTGATATTTTTTTTTCTAAATCCTTATGAATATTTTGTGTCCCGCATATAAATCTAACTGAGGCAAGTCCAAATCCATATTTGTCCAATGTATCATGGGCAGCTTTAATCAAGACAGGATGATTGGATAGTCCAAGATAGTTGTTTGCACAAAAGTTTAAAACATCCTTAGAAGATGAACCAGCCGGATACTCAACACTTATACACGATTTTTGGTCAGAAACAATAATTCTTTCATCCTTGTATAAACCTGCATCCCTGATCTTAATAATTTCTTTGTTATAATCATACCTTGTTCTTTGATACATTTTTCACCTCATAATTTAAAATAATATACAGGGGAACAATAATTGTTCCCCATATCATTATTTATTCTTCTTTATTAAATTATATATCCAGTTTTTAACTGAAAACTATTTTCCATACATTTCTATAATTTCCTCTTTTGTTTTATTGAGGATATCATATTTTTTACCTACTTTTATAAAAGCTGCTAATGCTTTTCTTAAATGAGCCATTGTATGGTCAGCTGATAGTTGAGTTCTGATCCTTGCCTGCCCCTTACCAACAACAGGAAAGAAAAATCCAATTGCATATATTCCTTCTTCATAAAGGTCCTTTGCAAAATCCTGAGACAGTTTTGCATTAAACAGCATTACTGGAACTATTGGCGTCTCACCATCTTTTATTATCAAACCACCTTCTATAAGACCTTTTCTCCAGAATTTAGTGTTTTCTTCAAGAATATCCCTTCTTTCTGTGCTGGATGAGACAATATCTATCACTTTATTTGCACCTGCAACAATAACGGGTGCTATTGTATTTGAGAAAAGATAAGGTCTGGCTTTCTGTCTACATAATTCAACTATTTCTCTTCTTCCTGAAACACAACCACCTGAAGCGCCGCCTAGAGCCTTTCCGAGTGTCGTTGTTATAATATCAATCTTTCCTACTACACCACAATGTTCGTGAGTACCTCTTCCTGTTTTTCCAATAAAACCTGATGCATGTGAATCATCAACAAAAACCATTGCATTATATTTTTCCGCAAGAGCAACTATCTCTGCTAATTTTGCCAGATCTCCATCCATTGAAAAAGAGCCATCTGTAATAATGAGCCGAATTCTTTTATCCTGATGAAGTTGCAGCTTAGTTTCAAGATGTTTCATATTTGAGTGTTTATAAGTATCTGTCTGAGCTTTTGCAAGTCTCATTCCATCAACTATCGAAGCATGAACAAGTCTATCAGCAATCATAATATCCTCTTCATTTAAAACAGCCTCAAAAACTCCACCATTTGCATCCATACATGAAGGAAATAGGATTGTATCTTCAGTACCAAGAAACTTTGTTAATTTACCTTCTAATTCTTTATGAATATCCTGAGTTCCACAGATAAATCGAACAGATGACATTCCATACCCTCTTACATCCAATCCTTCATGAGCTGCCTTAATTACATCCTCATGTGAAGATAAACCAAGATAGTTATTTGAGCACATATTTATAACACTTTTTTCTTCAGAACCTTTAGGAAATACAACATCAATATCAGCCTTTTGAGGAGCACAAATAATTCTTTCCTCTTTAAAAATACCAGCTTTTTCAATATCGTCAAGTTCTCCCTTCAAAATATTTCTTTCGTTTTCGTTCAGAGCCATTTTTTTTCCTAAGCTACATCAAATTCTTTTAATAATTCCATGATTTTGTCAACTGAATCAAATGCTTCTGGAGTAGCCTTTGCATCAGGAATTTGAATTTTAAATTTTGTTTCCAAAAATCTTTTTAATGAAACCATTGAAAAGGAATCAACTATACCACCTGATATTAAAGCTGTATCATATGTCACATCAATATCATCGTCTTCGTCCACATACTCTTCAATTACATACTGTAAAACTTCATCTTTTAATTCTGCCATTTTTCTATCTCCTTATTTTTTGATATAAATACCATAATTATTTTGTCTGCAAAATAATTATATACTATTTAGAGTTAATTTTCTCAAACACTTTAATAAAAGTCAATGTACGAGTCCATAACATATTAGATTTAAAAGAATTTTTAATCACCATATTCG
>CBDUZW010000064.1:0-30115 GCA_965371805.1 uncultured bacterium
TTTTACTACATTTGGTCAGCTTTTACTTCAAGTTTTTATAGGACAGTAATGATATCAAAAATAAAAAATCTATAATTTTATGAATTTTTTATTAATTTCTCAATAAGAATACGCACTTATCCCTTTTTAATATAAAAAGATTTATAAATTTATATGTTTTGAATTTACCTGCTTAGAAAGTAGATCCAAATTTAGCGAATAATTATTTGGAGATGCTCTAGCATTTCCAATAGTTTCCGGGTATTCAACCGGCCAGAGTTTAATATGTTTTAAAATCTTTTTTATCTCTATATGACTTTGTATAAAGGCAATAAACTTCATCTGTGATCCACAATCAGGACATAGCAATGGGTCAACTTCATATACTTTATAAATTAGTTGAGCCCAGGATTTCCGACAGGTTCTTTTTGAAGGTGCATCGTCTACAAAATTAACTTCTCCAAATTTTCCATTTAAAATAGCAGGTTCTAAACCTAATTTCTTACGCTTACCCCGGGCTGCGTTTGAGTAATATCCATAATACCGAATCAATGCTTCATAGGGTCCAGGTATATGTAAACATACCCTATGTAAAAACTCTATTGCATCTAAAACTTCAAAATTTCGCTTTTTTCCAAGGTGCATTTTTGATTTATATATTATACTACCACTGCTTTCAATATATTTAATCTTTTCTTGAGAAAATGATGTATGTACAATATATTGAGCCAGTCTTAACATTGAATCATAATCCTCTTTTTCAATTTTTACACTATTATCAACTGAGAAACCACTATGATTCCAATTTCTCATCATTTTAATTAATTTATCACTTATACGGTTATTTTCTTGTAACATTTCAAATATTTTTTCGCGGAATATAATTAATGCCTTATTTTTGTCTATGTTAGGTACAGGATGAAACTTAGCCTCTTTATCGAAAACACCATCAGTCACTAAGCAATGGATATGAGGGTGCCAAACTAATAAATTTCCGAAAGTCTGAGTTGATAATATTATCCCGGGCATATAACTATCATCTTCATATATATATCCGAATATTTCTTTTAATGTATCTCTTACACAATCTGCCATACCTCCAAGCAAAATCCTGTCTTTATAAAATAATTTTCTCAATATTTTAGGTATTGTAAAAACCCACTGTCTGTGAGGTATATTTTTGACTACATTTCCCATAACCCATTCCGACCAGATCAATGTTCTTTTCTGACTGCAGGATGGACAGAAAAAACGTGTTTTGCAGGAAAAGGCTACAAAATAATCTTTGCCGCATTTTTTACATGACCTTGCAACACCTATTTAGTTCCATTATTCCACAATCTAAATATTTTTGAATACTCTCTTTTATTTCAGTTCTAAAAAAACCATATTCCGGTTCGTATCTTTCTTCATAGCTAGTTTCGTAAGCTTCATAATAGTTGAATACAATTTTATATAAAGTAGAATGCTCCGGTTTTCTTCGTCTATAGACTCCTGCTTTCATACGGAAGTACAGCAAATGTATTGCCAAATTGAGTGAAAAACATTTGTTATAAAGTTTTTGGAATGAAAAGCATTGAATTATTCGCCTTATTATTAAAGTATTTTTTAAAATAACTAAAAACATTTTATATATTGCTTTTTATAATGTAAATGATTGTTTACTTGCTTTTAATACTTTAATTAAGATTCTTAGTCAGAAAAGGAATCAGATGTCAGACACTATTCATTTTTGCTTTTCATTTTTGCTTTTCATTTTTGCTTTTCATTTTTGCTTTTCATTTTTGCTTTTCATAATTTAGATATATTTTAATAAAATCAAGCTCTTAAGAATTGAAAAAAATAATACTAAAAACTTAATGTAAATATTGTTTGGCCATCTACTGTTACTACTTTTATATCACCTTTATGGAGTTTCATGATCTGTTTGCAGAAGCTTAATCCAATACCTGAGGATTTTTTGGTTGAATAAAATGGTATGAAAATTTTACTTTTATTCTCATCTGAAATCCCGGAACCGTTATCAATAACCTGGATAACTACCTTACCATTGTCGCAGAGATATGAGTTGATTTTAATTTCTGGATTTTTTGTTTCTTTTAATGCATGGATAGAATTAATAACTAAATTAATCAGGATCTGCTCAATTTGAGAAGAGTCAGCGCTAATCTCCAATGATTCAGGATCAATATTATAAGATATCTCTATATTATTTTCTTTAATTTTGTTTTGAAGAATAATGAAAGTATTTGAAATGAGATCTTTAACCGATAATATTTTTAATTCAGGCTTTGGTATTATTGTAAGGTTTCTATAGGCATTTACAAAATCAATTAAACCCTTTGACCTCATGTGAATTGTATTTAATGCATCTCTAATATCCTGTAAATTACTATCAGAGTTACAGTCTTTTATATCAAGATGTTTCATTAGATCATACGTTGTTGAACTTAGAGATGAAATTGGAGTGAGAGAGTTCATTATTTCATGAGTTAATACTCTTATTAATTTCTGCCAGGCTTCAAATTCTTTATCTTCAAGTACATTATGAATATCCTGTATGGTCAAAAGTGTTAAATTTTTCTCACCAATCCTGAATTCAAAGGAAGAAAATGCCATTTGTTTGAAATCATTATTGATTTTGACTTCCTTTACAATTTTCGCTCCATGTCTGATAGTTTTTATCAAGTCATAAATATCTGAATGAGATCCCATTAAATTATTAATGTTTTTTAAAAAGCTCAAATTCAATATTTTTTTACCGGCCCGGTTTATAAAATCAACTTTCCCCTCCCGGTCATAACTGATAAGTCCACTATTGATATATTGAATTATTGTCTGCATATACCGGAGACTTTTTTCTTTTTCAGTTCTATTTTTTTTGAATTTTTCAACAACATGATTAAATGCTGAATTTAATTCTAAAAAAGATTTCCCCATTTTTTTATCAGAAAACGATTGAGTAAAATCTGAATATTCAATTGCCTCAAGAAATCTTTGAAAATCACGATTCGTGATGTCCATTAACCTGAATAATTTGATAATCTGATAAGAAAGTAAAATAAAAAAACCGACATTAAGAATCAGGTTTTTATATTGAAGATAAAAATAGACAGACATGTATATATTGATGCAGATCAATAGAATATGTATTAATACTTTAAAGCGGAATTTCTTTAAATAATGCTTCATGTTTTCAACTTAAATCAAGCTTATATTTTTCTATTCTTCGATATAAAGCTGATCTGGACAAACCTAATTCAATTGCTGTTTTAGAAATATTATTGAGATGTTTTTTCAATGCTTTCTGAATAATTTTTTTTTCACTATTTTCTAAATCTAAACTATCAGAATTTTCCGAATCCTCATTTTTTGAGGAAAAGAAAAAGTCATTGACACCTAGCATATCTCCATCACTCATAATTACAGCTCTCTCGGTTGAATGTTTTAATTCCCGGACATTTCCAGGCCAACTATAACTTAGTAATTTCTTTTTCGTTTCAGATGATAATTTTTTGTCAGTTTTCTTGTATTTTAAACAATATTGTTTAAGGAATATTTCTGCCAGCATTATAATGTCCTGACCTCTATCCCGAAGTGGCGGCAATTGTATCTCAATAGTATTAATCCTGTATAGTAAATCCTCCCTGAATTTATTCTCCTTCACCATTTCACTAACATCCAGGTTTGTTGCAGAAATAAGCCTGATATCAATAGGTATTGATTTATGAGAACCAAGTCTTTTCACCTCTCTGGTCTCTAAAACTCTCAATATTTTTGCCTGAAGAGAAAGAGGGAGATTACCAATCTCATCTAAAAATAAGGTCCCGCCACTGGCAACTTCAAAATGTCCGGCCCTGTCTTTAATTGCATCAGTAAATGATCCCTTCATATGTCCGAATAATTCGCTTTCAAAAAGAGTTTCACTTACAGCTCCCATGTCCACTGAGATAAATGGTTCATTATTTCTGTTTGATTCACGATGAATAGCTCTAAAAACCAGCTCTTTACCGGTTCCATTTTCTCCGGTAATAAGAATATTAACATCTGTTTTGGAGACCTTTTTTATCATCATAATGACCTCTTTAATAGGTTCTGAATTCCCTAATATATCATTAAAAGGCTTATTAATATTTTTCAACAACTGTTCTTTTTGAGATTGGAGAACTTTAATTTTATTTTTTGCATTACTTAAACTTACTGCAGTACTGACAGTTGCTAATAATTTTTCATTCTGCCAGGGTTTTATAACAAAATCTGTTGCCCCCTCTTTTATAGCCTTCACGGCAAGGTCTACATCCCCATATGCAGTAATAAAAATCACTTCAATCTGAGGATCAATAATCTTAATTTTTTCTAAAAAATAAAATCCCTCTTCTCCACTTGTTACATTCTTTGAAAAATTCATATCGAGAAAAATCACATCATATTGATCTGCTTTCAAATCTGAAATAACTGTTTCAGGATTATCAGTTATCTCAACAAATTCAATATGCTGCTTTAAATAAAGCTTTGCAGCTTGAAGAACACCCAGATCATCGTCAATTATCAGAACTCTAGCATTAATTTTTTTTTTCATATCAATCCCCATAAAGATGATAAGCAAATAATATGCCAAAGTCAATAATAGCTGATACTCTTGATTTAATACTTTATACTAAACGAAAAGTGTTCGGTAGTGAACACATCTCATTGATTTCATTTATTAAAAACGAGCCAAAGTGTATTAAACAATTAAAATCATATATCTTTTTTCTTGAAAAAATTTCTAATCTTCTGAATTAAATAAAATTCACCTGAGCCGAATCGTTTAAAAAGATTTCCCCATAAAACTTTACGTAAAATCTTACCCTGAACTGGTGTCAGCACATGTTCCTGTTTTGAGAAAAATGATTGAAAATATCCAAAAGTAAAATATATTGAGCCAAGCACTATAGGAGGTTTAAATAAATCATGTCCAATTCGAAAAATAAGATAGAACAAACTATATCTTAGATTATATGCTCCGTTTCCATGCTTAATACGTCCTCTCTTCAGGGAATACTTCCCGCCGATCTTTCTATGCATTAAATATTCCAGTTCATCTAATCGTGCCGTTTGCCACCCTTTACTTATTGCTTTTATATTATCTGCAGTATCCCATCCTAATCCTAATGGGATATTGCCTATCTCTTCAAGGCATTTTTTATTATAAAATTTAAATTGCCCTTTTGAATGAAACCTGGGACTCTTATCATAAATCTTATGATTGCCTTCATAATAATATGGTGTACCGGAAATAACTCCATATTCAGTATTATCGAGAATACTGGCCATACCTGCAAAAAAATTTTTATCAAAACTAATATCAGCATCAAGCTTTATAATATAATCATAGTCAATGCCTAATTTATCTATATATGCTTTCCCTTTATTAAAAACAGAGATAACATGCCCCCCAAGAACATACTCACTACACCCTTTTAATCTGATATAATCAATTAAAGGAGATTGTTGTTTATATTCCTGGATAATTTCAGCAGTTTTATCCGTTGAACCATCATCAACAAAAACACAGAGAGCAGGTACAAAAGTTTGATTAAGTAAGGACTGAATCGTACTTTCAATATATTCCTCTTCATTTTTAGCAGGGACTATAATAATAAATTTAATTTTCATACCTCTCTACTTTATTTTGAGAAACACTTTTCATATGCTGCTAATAAATTATTGATTGAATCATCCCAATAAAAATTTTTATTTTCAAGTCTTTCTTTTCCGTTTTTCCCCAGTTGTTCTCTTAATATTTTGTTATTTATAAGTTTATTCATTTTTTCTGCAAAATCGGATTCACTATTATTTTGTGCATAATAAGCAGCATCTCCAGCAGTATATTGATTCTCTTTCAGATCAAACGTAACAATCGGCTTTGCTAAGGCCATATAATCCATTGTTTTACATAAGGTGCATAAATCCGAATAGGGTGTTTTTGGATCAGGGCAGATACAAATATCAGTAGAAATCAGTATACCCATTGCTTCTGGATACGGTAATCTATCTGTAAACAAAACTATTTTCTCTATACCCAATTCTTCTGCATATTTTTTCATTTTTTTTAAATCTGTTCCACCACCGACAATTATTACTCTTATATCGGTTCTATTAGAGTCCATATTTAATATTTTAATTGTCCTTAGAAAATAATCAACCCCATCAGTCTCTCCAATAACCCCAATATACCCTAAAGTTATCGGTTTTTTCTTTATCCTTCTGTGCTTGTTTTTTATCGCTTTTATCTGATTATAATCCGGTCCATTGCGGACAATAAAGACATTCTCTTCAAGAATCCCACCTCTATTTATTGCAAGATCTCTATGAGACATATTCGTCGCCATAACGACATCTGAAACCTTAAATGTGATTTTTTCAAGAAAAATAAGTATTTTATAAATAAGATGACCTCTTTTTTTCTTTTTTTTTGTTATAAACATTTCCGGAAAGGGATCATGATGATCAAATATTATTTTCTTTCCAAGCAATTTATATGGTAAGGCAATTAAAAACAAAAAATCGGGAGGATTACATATCTGTATAATATCAAAACCTTCTTTAAAAAAAACTTTGACCGATAAGAAAAGCATCATAATTAAAGCCTGTGTATACTCAATAAAAAAAGATAACAAATTTGTACCCGCTTCATGCACACGAAATCGATATATTGAAATATTCTCAAGTTTTTCATAGCTACACTTATCATAATTTACCCCTTTTCTTGAGATAATACTAACCTGATACCCCGCTTTATTTAAAGCTATAGCCTCCCTCCATACTCGTTGGTCCTGTGGAACTGGAAGGTTCTCTACTAGAATCAGGATTCTTTTACTTTTTTTCTTTGTAATCATAAGATATTACTTTTTTTGAAGTACAAACATTTGATGATATCCATTCTCAGGAATCGTATAATTTTTTTGAATAATAAAATGCTTTTTTATTATTTTTTCTATTGTTCTCTTTGTTCTTCCCCGGGCACCCATTTCCCAATAATGTTGCCCGTCAAATGAAAACTTTTTTATCCTTGGTAGTTTAAACCCAAAAGTGATTAACCTGGTTTTGGGAAATTTAAAGGAAAACCTAAACTTGGGACCACATCTTGGCAGAGAGATTAAAACATATCTATTCGAATGCTCTTTAATTGAAATAAGTGATTTTTCAAAAAGATTAAAGGGTAAATGTTCCAAAATCTGAAAGACACAGATCATATCAAATGTCCTGTTTATTTTCATACTGGAAACATCCTGTAAATAATCAGGATTCAAATCATTTGCAATATCACAGGAGGCATAATCTATTTCAAGTTCATTTAATATGTTTTTTAAAATATTAGAACCGGGTCCAATCTCAAGAAGACTTGACTGATTTAAACTTAGTATTTCCTTTATCTGATAGTAATATGAGCTCCATCTTGCAATGTGATTATACTTCAAAAAATCATAATGCGAATTCTTCACTTGTTTTTTCATTTCCCCTCCCAAACATCTCCTATACTATGGCTACTCAATTAAAATACTCATCTATAGCTAATACTTCACAATACCCTCTTTGTAAGTTAAAGGATAATTCATATTAATGGATATCATAGTATATAAATAGAATAACTTCAATAAAATAATAGACAAATGATATTATAACTCTTATGCCAGTGTCCGCTATTGAACAACAATTGTCCATAATCAAGCATCTTTTTGATGCTCGAGTCATAAATGCGTGATATAGTTTATCTATGAGGTTGGCATGATTATTGCTATCAATATTTTGGTAATTAAATATAGGAGTTGATTATGGGTATGGACAAACAAATTAAGAAGAAGAAATGGACAGCAAAAAGAATCATTATGCTTTCTATCTCAGCAATATTTATAAGTTTTATTATTTATAATCTTTTAACTATTAAAAGTAACCAGTTAAATGTTAAAAAGGAAAGAATAACTATAACTACAATAAGAAAAGATTCTTTTCAGGAATATATCCCTTTTAGTGGAACAGTAATCCCTATGGAAACTCGATCTATAGTTGCAACAGAGGGAGGAAGGATAGAAAAAATATTTGTGCAGACAGGATCTTTTGTAAAAAAAGGTGACAATCTTCTGAAGCTATCTAATACTAATCTTCTATTGGACATAATGTACCGGGAAGCAGAACTTTATAGACAGAGCAATAATCTCAGAAATACCAGACTTGAATTTGAGAAATACAGTATCCAACTGGACCAGCAAATAGTAGAGATTAGATTTAATCTAATAGAGGCTGAGAATAAATATAAAAGAAGTAATTATTTATACAAAGAAAAAATTATTTCAAAGCAGGATTTTGATACTTCAGTAAATAGATATAATTATTATAAGGAAAAAATCAAATTAACTGAAAAGTCAAAACAAAAAGACATAAAATTTAGAGGTCAGCAGATAGAACAGTTAGAGAGCTCACTTGAGAGAATGGAAAATAATCTGAAAATAGTAAAGACAAAACAGGATGAGCTTACAATTAAAGCACCAATTACAGGCTTATTGAGCCTGATAGATCTTAAATTAGGAGAATCATATCCGCCTGGAAGACGATTAGGCCAGGTTGACATTCATAATAGTTTCAAAGTAAGAGCTGATATTAGTGAACACTATATTTCCAGAGTTGAATTAGGGAGGAAGGGATCCTTCAAATATTCAAACAAAAACTATAAATTACTATCAGCAATGATCTATCCTGAAGTAGTAGAAGGAATGTTTAAGGTTGACTTTAATTTCGTAGGTGAAAAACCAAAAGGAGTCAGAAGAGGCCAGACATTTCATATCAACTTTGAACTAGGTGATTTGGACAATGCTATATTGGTATCCCGGGGACCATTTTATAATAAAACCGGAGGTAACTGGATTTTTGTTCTTGATAAATCAGGAAAGCTTGCATATAAAAGAAATATTAAAATAGGAAGACAGAATCCTCTTTTCTATGAGGTACTGGAAGGCTTAAAACCGGGTGAGAAGGTTGTCACATCATCCTATGATAATTTTGGCAAAGCTGAAGAATTAATTATTAAAGATTAAAAAATGATTTTTGATTATTAAATAATATATAAAAAGGAGAAAATTATGATTGAAACAAAAAATTTAAAAAAGATTTATACAACAGAAGATGTTGAGACAACAGCTTTAAACAATGTTAATTTAAAAGTTAAAGAGGGTGAATTTATTGCAATTATGGGACCTTCCGGATGTGGAAAATCTACCCTGCTGAATATACTTGGACTTCTTGATAATCCATCAAAGGGAGAGTTTTTCTTTAATGGTGAAGAAGTAGGCGGGTATTCAGAAAAGCAGAGAACTAATTTACGGAAATCAAATATTGGATTTATTTTTCAGAGCTTTAATTTAATAGATGAGTTAACAGTTTATGAGAACATTGAATTACCATTACTTTATCAAAAAGTCTCACCAGCGGACAGAAAGAAGAAGGTTATGGCTGTAATGGAAAAGCTGAGTATCATTCCACGAAAAAACCATTTCCCGCAGCAGCTTTCAGGTGGACAACAGCAGAGAGTCGCAGTTGCCAGAGCCATTGTAACAAAACCAAAAATGATACTGGCGGATGAACCTACAGGAAACCTGGATTCTGAAAATGGAGATGAGGTAATGAGTCTGCTTACACAGCTTCATGAAGAAGGTACAACGATTATAATGGTAACCCACTCCCCCTCTAATGCAGAGTGCAGTCAAAGAATAATCAACCTCTTTGATGGTCACATAATAACTGAAAATAAAAAAGAAGAGTTCCATTTATAAGAAACCAATTAAGTGAAAATAAAAGAGGAGAATCAAATGAGACTAAGAGAAATTTTAATAGGAATTGCTACAGAACAGGAGACTATCCTCTTGTGTAATTCTTCAAATAGTTTTAAAGCAAAGGAACTTCTGGCAAGTTTACCGGATACAAAACTTAATATCCAGTCACATTATCAACAGGGATTATATATTGCTAGAATCAATGATAAAGGTTTTATGGGCGAAGTCCTCTATAGAGTTAAATAGGAAAAAAAAATGATCAAGCTAAATGATATCACAAAGTATTACACTAATAAATTTATAAAAACTTTTGTTTTGAGAGATATTAACCTGGAAATTAGAGAAGGTGAATTCATTACTATCATGGGACCTTCCGGAGCAGGAAAATCAACACTTCTAAATATTATTGGAATGCTTGATACTGCTTCAGAGGGGGAATATCATTTTTTTGATGAGCCGGTTCATACTTTAAAGGAAAAACATAGAACTTCTCTATTTCATCAGAATATTGGATTTATTTTTCAATCTTACCATTTAATAGATGAGATGACAGTTTATGAAAACATCGAAACTCCCCTATTATACAAAAAAGTAAAATCATCCGAACGAAAAGCATTGGTAGCAGATCTCCTTGACCGGTTTAACATCGTTGCAAAAAAAGATCTCTTTCCCAATCAACTTTCTGGCGGTCAGCAGCAATTGGCAGCTATTGCAAGAGCATTGATAGTCAATCCTAAATTAATTTTAGCAGATGAACCCACCGGAAATCTCAACTCCAAACAGGGAACAGAGATAATGGAACTTCTAAAAAAACTGAATAAAGAAGAGGGTACAACAATTATTCAGGTAACCCATTCAGAATCAAAAGCCGCATACAGCGACAGAACAATCAATTTGATGGACGGTTGGATAGAGGAATAATTGATTAAGAAATGGGAAAACAATGATGATTAAAAACTACATTAAAGTTGCAATAAGAAATTTATTAAAACAGAAAATTTTTTCATTTATAAATATTACCGGACTAGCTGTCGGTATGGCTTGTGTGGTCTTAATTTTTTTATGGATCAAAGAAGAAACCAGTTATGATAATTTTCATATAAAAAAAGATCAGATTCACAGGGTAATTATTGATTTTAAAAGCAATTCACAAGCGAGTATTTGTGGAGCGCTTGGCCCGGCTGTTAAGAAGGATATCCCTGAAGTATTAGACTACAGCCGTATTTGGGGAGGATGGGATTGTCAGATATATAATGACAAAGATTATACAAAAGAAAAAGGAAGTTTTGCTGATCCTTCAATTTTAACTATGTTTACTTTTCCTTTAATTGAAGGAAATCCCAAAACTGCTTTATTAGATGCTCATTCTATCGTGATAAAAGAGAGTATTTCTAAGAAACTTTTTGGCAAAAAGAGCGCATTAGGAAAAATGGTTCAGATTAAAAACCGATGGGGAAAAAAAGAGAATTTTAAAATTACAGGTGTAATAAAAGAAATACCAATGAATTCCCATATACAATTTGATTTTTTATTTTCTTTTAATCTTTTAAATGAATGGTACCGTCCCAATTGGGCGGAACGCTGGACAAATTTTAGTTTTTTCACATACATATTAGTACAAAAAAATTCATCTCCTGACATAATCAGTAAAAAAATTACAGACTGTTATAATAGCCATAAGGATACTCCAAGAAACTTACATGTTGAACCATTGAAAGAGGTTTATCTTAATTCGGATGTTGCAAATTTGCTTGGACCTTCAGGAAGCAGTTTATACGTTATGGTGTTTTCAATAATTGCTGTTTTATTGCTTATTGTTGCCTGTATCAACTATATGAACCTCGCAACTGCAAAGGCAGTATCCCGTGCAAAAGAAGTTGGTTTGAGAAAAGTTATTGGTGCAGGGAAAAAGGATATAATTTTACAAAATTTTGGTGAATCAATTTTAATCACCCTTTTGGCTTTTCCAATAACACTATTCTTAATTGAATTGATAGTACCGGTTTTTAATAAAATTATCGGTAAAGATCTGAGTGTTAATTACATAAATCCTCAGGTAATATTAGGTTTATTAGGCTTATTATTAATAACTGGAATGATATCAGGAATCTATCCAGCCTTATACATTTCTTCATTTACGCCTGCTTCAATCTTACAACAGAGTGCCAAAGGTCGTGGACCAGGGAATTCCCTTCGAAAAACCCTGGTTGTATTTCAGTTCTCACTAACCATAATAATAATTATCTCAGCCCTGATTATCTCTGCTCAAATGAAGTTTATACAGAACAAAAATCTGGGTTTCGACAAAGAGAACCTGCTATACGCTATGGTCCCCGGTAAGAATAATCATGTATTAAGAACAGAGCTGATGAAAAACCCGAATATACTCAATGTTGGGGCGTCAGGTGCTCAACTGGACTGGCTTGGCCAGTGGTCAGGAATTAATAAATGGGATGGTAAAGAGAACAAGGATTATATTTCATTCGGTATTTTAGAAGTTGGCTATAATTATCTGGATACATACAAAATGGAAATAATTAAAGGAAGATACTATTCAGAAAAATTTGCAAATGACCTGAAAAACTCTATTGTCCTTAATCAAACAGCAGTAAAACGGATGAACCTCGCAAATCCAATTGGTAAGTCAATTTACTATAACAAAAAAGAAAGAAAGATAATTGGAATTGTAAAAAACTTTCATTTTGGCTCTTTACACGAAAAGATCGGCCCTATGATGTTTGTCCTATATCCTAAACAATTACGATATTTGGGAATAAGAATCTCCGGAAATGATGTACCGGCAACAATAGAATATATAAATAAAGTTCTAAAAACCAATAATCCTGAAGAAATAATTGAATTGAAATTTTTAAATAATCAGCTTAACCAGCTTTACAAAAGTGAAACACGACGGGGAACATTATTTTCCTATTTCTCATTTATCTCAATTTTTATAGCTTCTCTTGGTTTGTTTGGATTAACAACTTATACCGTTACAAACAGGACAAAAGAGATCGGAATACGTAAAGTTCTCGGAGCTTCGGTAACAAAGATTACATTCACATTAAGTAAAGAATTTTTAATATGGATACTAACGGCATATATAATTGCAGCCCCTATTGCTTATTATATGATGAGAAAATGGTTACAGGAGTTCGCTTATAAAACAAACCTGGATTTAGGTCTTTTTGTGATAGCCGGTATCTCTGTATTGGTGACAGCAATATCAATCATTGGATACCAGACAATAAAAGCAGCACAGGCAAATCCTGTAGACTCTTTAAGTTATGAGTAGAAGATGAGAAGCAAAGAAAATATTTACAGAAGATATTTTAAATGGAGTATAAAAATGATTAAAAACTATTTAAAGATTGCCATAAGGCATTTGTTCAGGGAAAAAGTTTTTTCTCTTATTAATATTACAGGGTTGGCAATCGGATTTATATCTTTTTTGTTCATATTTCAATATATTAGTTTTGAAAAAAGTTATGACAAATTCCATGAGAATATTGATAATATTTATCGTGTTAGAAACGATCGTATTTATTCTGATATCCATGATAAAAGTGCAGCCTGTCCTCCTGCTGTTGGTCCAACATTAAAAAAAGAATTTCCAGAAATTCTAAAAACATCAAGAATTCATGATATTGGCTGGGCAAACACAACTATCACAACTATTGTTGAAGGAAAAAACAAAATTAATAATAGTAAGAGATCCTTCAATCAGGAAAAAGTGTTTTTTGCTGAACCATCATTTTTAGAAATATTTTCCTTTCCAATGCTTAGGACATCTTCTAAACACCTGCTGGTAGATCCAAACACAGCTGTGATTTCGGAAACTTCAGCAAAAAAATATTTCGGAAAAGAGAATCCCTTAGGGAGACAAATACTGGTTTCTCATGGCAATTATGGAAAACATATATTTAAAATCACCGGTGTATTCAAAGATGTTCCTGCAAATTCTCATATAGAGTTTGAATTTTTACTCTCTTATAAAACCTTGGTTAATATTAGTAAAAAGGCTGAATATACCTGGGGTTGGAATGCTTTTAACACCTATCTTTTATTATCACCCAGAACAAATCCTCAGTTCATAGAGGCAAAATTGACTGCAATGATAAAAAAATATGATGATCCGGCAGAAGATTATACACGACGCTTACTACTTCAACCTGTAAAAGATATCCATCTTAATTCAAATCTTAGAATGGAGGTAGGAAAAACGGGTGATGCTAATGCTGTGCATTTTTTAATGCTTATCGCTATCTTTATCATATTCATTGCCTGGATTAACTATATTAATCTTTCTACTGCTCAGTCATCAGCCAGAGCTAAAGAAGTAGGTATACGAAAAGTGCTAGGTTCACAACGAAGACAATTAATGGTTCAATTTATTTTTGAATCTGCAATAATAAATACGATAGCGTTTATTATAGCAATAGCTCTCATTTTCATATTACAGCCATTCTTTAATCAACTTACCAACAGAGTATTGTCAGTATCAATTTTAAATAATCTATGGCCGAAACTGGCTCTATTTATTACATCTGGAGTGATTTTTTCAAGCATATATACGGGCTTAGTACTATCATCATACAATCCATTAAAGGTTATTAAAAAACTTTACCATAAATCCCGGAAAGGACTCTATTTCAGAAATATCCTGGTTGTGACTCAATTTAGTATTTCAATCATTATGATAATTTCAACCTTTATTGTATTAAACCAAATTGATTTCATCAATAATCGGGATCTTGGTTTTAACTCCAAACAAAATTTAGTCGTTACTATACCTGCAGTAAAAGGTGATATAAACAAGTTAAGGACTGAATTATTGCGTTATCCTTCAATTAAGTCTGTCACATTTTCTTCACGAGTTCCAGGAAAGGGTTATTCTAATGCATCCAGTGGTATAAGACGTAAAAGTAGTAATTTAAACGAAGGCAAACGCTGTTTCTTTATTGATGTAGATCATAATTATTTTAAGCATTATGGTATTGAGTTTATTTCCGGTAATGCGTTTCCAGAACAATTCATGAATAATAAAACAGTTATCATTAATGAAGAAACAGTTAATGTATTAGGTTTTAAATCTGCACAGGAAGCTTTAAATAAAAAGATTGTTTTAGGGGGGTTAGAAGGACAAAGTGTACAAATTGCAGGAATTATTAAAAATTATCATCATAAATCTTTAAAAAACCCAATTGAACCCATTATTTTTAATCCAAAAAAATACGGTAAATATATTTCTATTAAGATAATAAAACAAAACATTAATCAAACAGTAAAATTTGTGGGAGGTACTCTACATGAAGTATTTCCGGATCAACCATTTGATTATTTCTTTCTTGATGAATTATTTAATAATAAATATAATTTGGAACAACAATTAAGTAAAATTTTTGGTTTGTTTTCCATTTTTGCAATTTTTGTTTCCTGTCTGGGATTATATGGATTAGGTTTATTCTCAGCAGTACAGCGAACTAAAGAAATTGGTGTCAGAAAAGTTTTGGGTGCAGGGGTGTCTAGTATAGTAAGTATGCTTTCAAAAGATTTTATAAAATGGGTACTGATATCTAATATTATTGCCTGCCCAATTGCCTGGTATGCCATGAACAGATGGCTGCAAGGATTTGCATTTCATATTGATATTACTATATTACCTTTTATTTTATCTGGAATTTTAGCTTTAATAATAGCCTTATTAACTGTCATCTTTCAGGCAATAAAAGCAGCTACTGCAAATCCTGTAGACTCTTTAAGTTATGAGTAGAAGATGAGAAGCAAAGAAAATATTTACAGAAGATATTTTAAATGGAGATAAAAAATGATTAAAAATTATTTAAAGATTGCCATACGGCATCTATTCAGGGAAAAGGTTTTTTCAATAATCAATATTACAGGATTGGCAATTGGATTTGCCTGTACTGCTTTAATATTTCTTTGGGTAAGTGATGAATTAAGTTTTAATGAGTTTCATGAAAATAAAGATCAGATTTATAGAGTTCTGGTTAAAGCTAAAGGAGTTAATTCCAGCGGAATTGAGAGGACTATGGCAGTTACACCGGGAAAACTTGCAAAAGCCATTAAAAATGAAATACCTGAAGTCAGATATGTTACCCGTAATATTAAAGGATCCAGAAAACCTTATAAGTATAAAGAAAATAGTTTTTATGAAGACAAGGAGTATTCTGTTGATTCTGATTTTTTTAAAATGTTTTCATTTAATATAGTTAAAGGGAACTCTGCGAAACCCTTTACCAATATGAGCGATATTGTCATTTCTCAAAGAATAGCATTAAAATATTTTGGTAAGGAAGATCCTATTGGTAAAACACTAATAAGCAATAACCGACGTGAGTATACTGTTAGTGCTGTCATTGAAAATATGCCATCCAATTCCCATATGCAAATGGATATTCTGGGATCACATATGCTGTCGGAAAAATACTGGAAATCCGGTTATAGATGGGGAAATTATATTCATGAAACTTATATTATGATAAATGACAATGGGGGGGCGGATAGGATTGCAAATAAAATTGAAACCCTTCTTAATAAAAACAATAGGATTGAAAAAATGCATTTTTCCGTTACGTTACAACCTTTATCAGATATTTATCTTAATCCTGATATTGCAAATAGTGATGGTTTAAGCAGTGACAGAAAGTATATCAATATATTTTCCATTATTGCTCTGGGGATTCTTCTGATCGCCTGTATTAATTTTATTAATATTTCAACCGCAAATTCTATTTCACGATCTAAAGAGATTGGTATTCGTAAGGTTCTGGGTTCAAAAAAACATAATCTAATTATGCAATTTATGGGTGAATTTTCTATAATTACCTTCATTGCCGCTTCTCTTTCAATAGGGCTGCTATTAGCATTTATGCCTTATTTCAACCATTTTACCGGCAAAGAATTAGTTCTTGATCTGAGTTTTTTCATCATTTTTTCTACAGTAGTAATTTTAACAGGACTTTTTGGCGGAAGTTATCCAGCCTTTTATTTGTCTTCTTTTACTGCCGGAAGCATATTAAAAAATAAGTTTTCCGGAAAAAGAGACGGTTTCTCTCCAAGAAGCGCTCTGGTTATTTTTCAATTTTCCATTTCAATTCTGTTAATCATCAGCACCATATTCGTCAACAATCAACTATCATTTATTCAAAATAAAAATTTAGGTTTTGAAAAAAACAAAGTTCTTTATATACCGGCAACTGGAGATCTGGCAAAAAAATTTAAAAGTTCCAAGAGCCGGTTCTTACAATATCCAAACATTAAAAATGTTTCTATGAATGAATGTCCTCCATTAAACAACCTCAGTGGCGGGTTTATTACATGGGACGAGCATAAGGCAGAAGATATTATTATGAGAGCCATGCAGGTAACTCCTGACTATTTTAAGACATTAAATATTAAATTAGCTGCCGGACGATTTTTCTCCCAAACCATATCCACTGATAAAAATACCTTTATTCTAAATCAAGCAGCTGTCAAATTTTCAGGTATTCAATCACCAGTTGGTAAGATAATTAAAGCTTTAGGTAGAGAAGGTGAAATTATCGGAGTAGTTAATAACACACATTTCAAATCCCTTCATCACCAGCTTACCCCTTTGATTTTTATGCCCTTAAATTCAAACCGTTATGGATACTTACACTATACAGCCGGGTCAATACTTATTGGATTTTCCGGCAATGATATATCAACTGTATTATCAAATATAAAATCAGTTTGGCAAGAGTATAATTTTGGTATACCTTTTGAATATCATTTTCTGGATAAAACTATTGAACAGAAATATGGATTTGAACAAAGGTTAAGCAAAATTTTTACATGGTTCAGCTTATTGGCAATATTTATTTCCTGCCTGGGTTTATTTGCCTTGATCACCTTTGTAGCAGTAAAAAGAACCAAGGAAATTGGTGTTCGGAAAGTTTTAGGTGCTTCGGTTTCTAAAATCGTAATATTGCTCTCAAAGGATTTTATCAGATGGGCATTAATTGCAAATATAGTAGCCTGGCCTATTGCCTGGTATGCTATGAACAAATGGCTGCAGGGCTTTGCATACCGAATTGATATCACAATTTTACCCTTTATGCTATCAGGGCTTTTAGCCTTAACAATTGCCTTATTGACCGTTAGCTTTCAATCAATAAAGACTGCTACAGCTAATCCGGCAGAAAGTTTGAAGAATGAGTAGAAATTGATGATTTTTAAAAGAGGAGAATAAAAATGTTTATAAATTATATAAAAAGTGCTTTTAAAAATATTAGAAAACGGAAAGGGTTTTCTTTTATTAATGTGATGGGATTAGGCGTTGGAATTGCCTCTTGTGTTCTAATATTTCTCTGGATAAATAATCAACTGAGTTATGATCAATTTCATAAAAATTCAAAAACTCTGTATGGACTTTCTTTTAATGATGGCGGATCGAATATGGCTTCACCTGTATCAGTTTATCTGAAAAAAAATTATCCACAAATCATTAATACCACCAGGTTCAAAAATACAGGCAGAACCAGAGTAAGAGCAAATGATAAAGACATGATGGAAGATGGTGCAGCATTTGTTGACCCTTCCTTTCTTCAAATGTTCAGTTTAAATTTTCTTAAAGGAGATCCCCGAAGTGCGCTTAAACAACCAGATAACATTGTTCTGGCCAGGTCCTTTGCCCAAAAGTATTTTAGTACTCAGGACCCAATAGGGAAAACAATGACAATCTTTGGCGAAGATTTTAAGGTAACCGGAGTTATAAAAGATTATCCAACCAACTCACATCTCAAGTTCAAGTTTTTAGTATCTTTTGAATTATTTAAAAAGTTTGGGAATCCAAATTTGAAAAAGTGGGATTTTAAGTGGCATGAAGCCTACGTTCAGCTGCATCCGAAAGCAGATCTGAACATCATAAACAAAAAAATATCTGGACTGATACAGAAATTTACAAAAACTGAGTCAAGAGAATTATTACTAAGACCCTTTACCAGACTACATCTATACGATCTAAATGGTGGGGGCAAAATAACTATTATCATTGCCTTTTCAATAATTGCTCTCTTTGTTTTGTTAATTGCCTGTATTAATTTTATAAACTTATCTACTGTACAATTTTCCATAAGAAAAAAAGAAGTCGGATTAAGAAAAACAATTGGTGCTCAAAAAAGACAACTGGTCTTCCAATTTTTCATAGAAACTTTCATCGTGATATTACTTGCCTGGATTGTTGGGATGATGCTGATAAAACTACTCATTCCAGAGTTTAATATGCTGATTGGAGAGTCTATTCCATTTAATAGCATATTTAAAGGATCTATTATTTCTGGAATTATTGGATTATTACTTTTATCAGGTCTAATTGCAGGCAGTTACCCTGCACTATATATATCCTCATTTAGACCGGTTGATATTTTTAGGGGTGATCAAAAAAAAGGGAATAAAGGCGTTTCGTTAAGGAAAGGATTGGTTATATTTCAGTTCATTTTATCTATTATATTAATCTTTGGGACACTGGTTTTGTCAACCCAGATAACCCATATGCAAAACGCACCTCTGGGGTATGATAAACATCAGGTGGTCACGTTCCCGTCAAGGAATCGGATAAAATCTTTTTCTTCCTTTAAAAACAGCCTCAAGGAATACAAAGACATTGTTAATGTCACTAGTACCAGCATACCTCCCTTCAGGTTAAATATGATGGCTGGAGAGGGAAAGGTTCACTGGGAAGGGCAGGACCATACTAAAACAAGAATGGTGCAAATAACAGTCGATGCTGATTATGCAAAAACATTTGGATTAAAGATTGTCAAAGGAAGATTTTTTTCATCTGAACACAAATCTGATATGTGGGTTGTTAATGAAACAGCTGTAAAAACAATGGGAATGGACTCTCCAATAGGGAAATGGTTGGAGGTATTGGGTGAAAAAAAACTCATCATTGGCGTCGTTAGAGATTATAATTTTGAAAAATTAAAAGACAAAATAAGACCTATGGCAATGAACGTCTCCCCTAATAATACTTGGACTTGTATTAAAATCAAAAACACGAATATTCCCGCAACATTAAAGTATATTGAAACCCAGTGGAACCAACATTCAAATAATTTCCCTTTTGAATACAACTTTCTAGATGATCAAATTAATAATCTATATATCACTGAACAGAGAATGGGAACAATGTTTAAGTATTTTGGTGTTTTGGCAATTATTCTCTCCTGCCTGGGCATGTTCGGGCTGGCATCCTTTTTATCTCAGAGTAGAACAAAAGAGATTGGCGTTCGGAAGATTTTAGGTTCAAAAATAACAGGTTTAATAATCTTGCTATCCAAAGATTTTATTAAATGGGTATGTTATGCCATGATAATTGCCTGGCCAATCGCCTGGTTGATTATGAATAAGTCACTACAGATATATGCCTATAGAATCAAAATCGGATGGAAATTTTTTATTATTTCAGGTGGACTGGCACTGATTATTGCTATTTTTTCTATTGGCTACCAAGTTTTTAAAACAGCCAGGATTAATCCAATTGAGTCATTAAGATATAAGTAAAAATTGAAGATTTTTAGAGAGGAGGAAAATAATGATTATAAATTATATAAAGATCGCAATAAGGCATCTATTCAGGGAAAAAGTTTTTTCTCTGATTAATATTACAGGGTTGGCAATCGGATTTGCATGTACCGCTTTAATATTTCTTTGGGTAACAGATGAGTTAAGTTTTAATGATTTTCATGAAAATAAAGACCATATTTATAGAGTTCTGGTTAAAGCTGAAGGGATAAATTCTAACGGCATCAATAGGACTATGGCAGTTACACCAGGAAAACTTGCAAAAGCCATTAAAAATGAAATCCCTGAAGTCAGATATGTAAGCCGTAATAATAAAGGATTCAGAACGCCTTTTAAGTATAAAGAAAACAACTTCTATGAAGACAAGGTTTATTATGTTGATTCCGATTTTTTTAAAATGTTTTCATTTAAAATCCTTAAAGGAAACTCTGTTAAACCCTTTACCAATATGAATGATATCGTCATATCCAGAAGAATTGCATTAAAATATTTTGGGAAGGAAGATCCTATTGGTAAAACACTTATAAGTAATAACAAACATGAGTATACTGTCAGTGCTGTCATTGAAAATATGCCTTCTAATTCTCATATGCAAATGGATATTCTGGAATCCCATATGGGGTCGGAAAAATACTGGAAGTCTGGTTATAGCTGGGGTAATTATGTTCATGAAACCTATATTATGACAAATAACAATGCTGGACCGGATATTATTGCAAAAAAAATTGAAAATCTTCTTAATAAAAACAATAGAATTGAAAAACTGCATTTTTACGTAACTTTGCAACCTTTATCAGATATTTATCTTAATCCTGATATTGCAAATAGTGACGGTTTAAGCAGCGACAGAAAATATATCAATATATTTTCCATTATTGCTCTAGGGATTCTTCTGATTGCCTGTATTAATTTTATTAATATTTCAACGGCTAATTCTATTTCACGATCTAAAGAGATTGGAATTCGTAAGGTTCTGGGTTCAAAAAAACATAATCTAATTATGCAATTTATGGGTGAGTTTTCTATAATGACCTTCATTGCTGCTGCTCTTTCAATAGGGCTGCTGTTAGTATTTATGCCTTATTTCAACCATTTTACCGGCAAAGAATTAGGTCTTGATTTGAATTTTTTCGTCATTTTTTCTGCAGTAGTAATTTTAACAGGAATTATTGGTGGGAGTTATCCAGCCTTTTATTTGTCTTCTTTTACTGCCGGAAGAGTATTAAAAAATAAGTTTTCCGGAAAAAAAAAAGGTTTTTCTCCAAGAAGTGTCTTGGTTATTTTTCAATTTTCCATTTCAATTCTGTTAATCATCAGCACTATATTGGTCAATAATCAACTATCATTTATTCAAAATAAAAATTTAGGTTTTGAAAAAAACAAAGTTCTTTATATACCGGCAACTGGAGATCTGGCGAAAAAATTTAAAAGTGCTAAGAGCCGGTTTTTACAATATCCAAACATTAAAAATGTTTCTATGAATGAGTGTCCTCCATTAAACAACCTCAGTGGTGGGTTTATTACATGGGATGAGCATAAGGAAGAAAATATTATTATGAGAGCAATGCAGGTTACACCTGACTATTTCAAGACATTAAATATTAAATCAACTGCCGGACGATTATTCTCCCAAACCATATCCACTGATAAAAATACGTTTATTCTAAATGAAGCAGCTGTAAAATTTTCAGGTATTTTATCTCCAGTTGGTAAAATAATTAAAGCTTTAGGTAGAGAAGGAGAAATTATCGGAGTAGTTAATAATACACATTTTAAATCCCTTCATCATCAGATTGAGCCTTTGATTTTTATGCCCTTAAATTCAAACCGTTATGGAAACTTACATTATACAGCCGGGTCAATACTTATTGGCTTTTCCGGCAATGATATATCGACTGTATTATCAAATATAAAATCAGTTTGGCAGGAGTATAATCACGGTCTACCTTTTGAATATCATTTTCTTGATAAAACTATTGAACAGAAATATGGATTTGAACAACGATTAAGCAAAATTTTCACATGGTTCAGTTTATTGGCAATATTTATTTCCTGTCTGGGTTTATTTGCTTTGATCACCTTTGTAGCAGTAAAAAGGACTAAGGAAATTGGTGTTCGGAAAGTTTTAGGTGCCTCCATCACTAAAATTGTAATATTGCTCTCAAAGGATTTCATCAGATGGGCATTAATTGCAAATATAGTAGCCTGGCCCATTGCCTGGTATGCAATGAACAAATGGCTGCAGGGATTTGCATATCGGATTGATATAACTATTTTACCCTTTTTGCTATCCGGACTTTTAGCCTTAACAATTGCCCTATTGACTGTTAGTTTTCAAACAATAAAGACTGCTACAGCTAACCCGGCAGAAAGTTTGAAGAATGAGTAGTAATTAATGATTTTTAAAAAAGGAGAAAAATGATTGAGAACATTTTCATCTCTACTTTTCCACCAATGATTGATACTATTTTTTTGCTTGTTTCCAAAATAATTTAATATTTCTATTATGAAAACTTTTTATTCTTTTTTCTGAATGACCGGGTTTTTTAAGATAAAAATACTTTATATTTAGAGGAAATTGATGAATAAACCTTTCTAATGATATATTTTTTTTCTGAGCAGTTCGAACACCTCTCCATAATTCAACAATATAGTTTCGCCACAAATCAAGTTTTTCCCCTGTCCAGACATCCTTATGCCCGGGAATTACATATTTAATTTTATAATTTCCATCCAGTAGAATTCCTAGAATTTTTATCCATCTATTAATATCAAGATTGCCTCTACCGGGAAACATGGGAAGAAATCTCCGATCAACAAAAATGTCTCCGGTTAATAAGATCCCTTCCTCCGGAATAAGTACAAAAATATCAGTACCGGAATGATAATCTCCAAAATAGAATAATTTAATTGTAATATCCCCTAAATTTAATTTTAATTTATCAGAGAAAGTTTTTTGAGGAACTGTTGGATGAAAATCATTAGACCATCCTCTAATTACCCGGTCACGAAATGCGATATGTTCTCTGAGAAGTTTTGCTTCTTTACTATTGGAAGATAATCCTGACAGTTTTTTTATCAGTTTTTTCCGGTTTTTTATATTACCTTGTATAGCATCATCGATTGTATCAGTGGCCTTTGACAATTGTTCAACACAGCCGATATGTCCAACTATTTCAGCATCTTTAAAAACCTGGGTTCCCCATGCATGATCAAAATGGTGATGGGTTAGTATCACATATTTGAATTTATTATGGCCAAATTCTTCAATTATTTTTGTTCTAATTACCCTTGCAGTAATTGGAGAAATGGAAGAGTCAATAACCACGATACCTTCTTTCGTGTTAATAGCTAAAATATTATTGTTTACAGGAGATACTTCTGTTAAGAGAAGAACTCTTTTACTTAACCGTTTGGTTTTAATAAATGAATTATCCTCAGTTTTTGATTCTATTGAATAAATATAAGAAATGAGTAATAAATAAATTAAAAAAAAAGAGCTGTATTTTATTTTATTAAACCGTCTCATTCTTAATCCTTATCTCTCAGTGTAGTTCCATTTTTATAGATAAATTTATCACCCCTCTTTTCTGGGCATAAGGTCTGGACATTAAAACCTTTTAATTTATAATATTCTGCAAATTTTATATAATCATTAAAATCATTTAATGCATGTTGAGGGTAGAGGGCTTTTGGACTGAATAAATTAATCAAATCAATACATTGTAATGTCATATGGCCCCCTTCAGTATAAGTAGCATTAACAAAGGCAAAATCAAAATGATCTGCTTTGGTTTTCAAATAAGGAAAATCATTCTTATAATCAGCTTTATAATCTCCTCCATGATAAATTACCAGATCATCAACCTTAACAAGAAAAGCGGATTCAGGTACTCCTGAATGATGAGAATTTATAGTATAAACCTCTAGATCTTTATCTTTATAATGTCCTCTTGGAGCAGTCAGGTAATTATGGGTTTTCGAATCTCCTGCCTTCCATCCAAAAAAATACTTAATATCAGAGATGTTTTTTTCCCATGAATAAATTACCTTATTATAATGATCTATATGGGAATGGCTTATAAAAACTCTTACTTTCTTCTTCTTCAATTTAAGCGGATTAATAAAGCCTTTCTCAAGACTTAAATTTTCGGGAATTGGTTTATAGGGATAATAATCAAAAATCAAAAAATGATTTCTGGTTTCTACTGCAAATCCACAATGTCCCAGATGCCATATAACTGCTTTTTTATCCGAAATTTTACCGGGATTTCCAACATTAGAATGAATCATTTGAATGCCAATTAAATATACAGATATAAAAATTAATACTTTCACTGACTTATTTACATACTTCATATTCTCTCCTTAAGTTTTTGAATTGATTATATCCTTTAGATAACAAATTATTCAAAATAGTTTCAAAATATGGGTTTATTATGTTTTTACTTTTAACTCTTCAATTATTTTACAGGCATTCTTATTGTTTTTATTTAAATAAAGAGCTTTTTTATAGTTTTTTATAGTAGCTTTTGTATCTCCATTTTTCATATACACCTAGCCGAGACTGCCATATACATTCCATACAAGAGAGTTTTTAGTATTTAATTGCCCGGTAGTGGACATTAATTGTTCATTATCAAACATCATCCCAAATATCATAATTAAAAAAAGTCGGGTAAACCTGTCATTATCCAATTATAAGACTTGGCATGATTCTTGTATACAATACTTTTGGATAGAATAATGGAGAAAACAAAATGATTAAAAACTATTTTAAAATTGCATTAAGGAATATTAAAAAGCATAAAGGATATTTTTCAATAAATATACTAGGGTTATCCCTTGGAATCGCTAGTTGTTTATTAATATCCCTCTGGGTAATGGACGAACTCTCATATGATCAATATCATGAAAAATCAGACCGGATATATAGAATTGGCGCTCATTCTGTTATCCAGAATAATGTCAGTGATCTTGCCACAGCTTGTGCCCCTATGGCCAAAATCCTTAAAAAAGAGTTTCCTGAAGTAGAAAATGCAGCCAGAATTAGAAGATTTGGTGATAGGACCGTTCAATATGGAGAAACTTTCTTTAAGGAAGATAAGTGGTTCTGGGCAGATAATGAGATTTTTAATGTATTCACCCTACCTGTATTAAAGGGAGATATAAAAGAAGCATTATCCAAACCTAATACAGTTGTTTTAACAAAAGTAATGGCAGAAAAATATTTTGGCAAAGAAAATCCAATAGGAAAAACTATTATACTAGATAGAACATCTGATTTTAAAATAACGGCAGTTATTGATAATGTTCCAAATAACAGTCACCTTCATTATGATTTTTTAGCTTCAATGGAAACAATTAAGGACAGTCGAAATCAAAATTATATTTCCAGTAATTATCATACATATTTTGTTATGAAAGAAGGTACTTCCCTTAAAGAATTTACCGATAAAGTACAGATGGTAATTAAAAAATATGTAGGCCCCCAGGTGAAAAGTGCCTTAGGAGTCACAATAGATGAATTCTTGAAAAGCGGTGGAGAATATAAATATCTCATCCAGCCCTTGACAGATATTCATCTTACTTCACATTTACGCTTTGAACATGAACCTAATGGAAATATTACTTATATTTATATCTTTTTGATCATTGCTATTGCAGTTCTTCTCATAGCCTGTATAAATTTTGTCAATCTTGCATCTGCCAGATCTATGAATAGAGCAAGGGAAGTTGGTGTTCGAAAAGCTGTCGGCTCAACCAGAAAGGAATTAATTAGACAGTTTATAACTGAATCATTTTTAATGTCTATGATTGCAACATCATTATCTTTAATTTTAGTGCAAATCATATTACCTGTATTTAATAATTTTACAGGAAAAGCGGTAAATATTCCCTATTTTAGTAACATATTTATAATTCCATTTTTTATAATCATAGCTTTAGTAATTGGTTTTCTAGCTGGTATTTATCCAGCTTTTTTTCTTTCTTCCTTTAATCCTATTGATGTATTAAAAGGCAAATCTGTTAAAAAACAGGGCAGTACAAGAATTCAAAACCTTCTGGTAGTTTTCCAGTTTACAATATCTATAGTGCTTATCATCGGAACGATGGTTGTTTCTAAACAAATGGCATATATCCAGGATAAAAATTTAGGATTTGACCGCAATCAAATAGTCTTGCTGCCTCTTGATAATGAAATTAATTCAAAAATCTGGACATTAAAGCAGGAATTATCAAAAATCCCTGAAGTTTCAAGTGTATCTGTTTTATCAAATCTAATGGGGGATAATTTTGGTGATGAGTTTTACAAACCAATTGGATTGAAAAACGAAGAGCCCAAACTGATCTGGAGGATGTGGGCAGATGCCGATTTCATGAAAACCTATAAAATGAAATTATCAAAGGGTAGTTTTTTTAAAAAAAATACCATAGAGGATAAAGACTCTGTTGTGATTAATGAGACTGCCGCAAAATTTTTAGGATTCTCCAATCCAATTGGTCAGAAAGTTAAGGGAGGAAGGAATAGGGAATATATTATTATAGGAATTATTAAGGATTTTCATTTTGAGTCTCTTCAGAAACATATCAAGCCGGTTATTATTCATCCCCTTGGAAAAGGAATTGGAAGTGCGCAACACCTTTCAATCCGATTAAAAACAAAGAATCTACAGGCAAATTTAGATTCAATTAAAAACATATGGACAAAATTTTCAACTAAACAGACCTTCAATTACCGTTTTTTTAACGATCATTTTGCAAAAATTTATCTTAAAGAGAAGAAAACCGGTGAGATTATTCTTATTTTCACAATCATAGCTATATTTATTGCCTGCCTTGGTCTATTTGCCCTCTCTTCTTTTGTTATCAACCAGTCAACCAAAGAAATTGGCATTAGAAAAGTTCTGGGTGCTACTGTTCCAGACATATATATAAGACTGGTAAGGAAATTTTCCAAATGGGCTCTAATTGCTAACTTAATCGCCTGGCCTATTGCCTATATTATTATGAATAATTGGTTGAAAAATTTTGCTTACCAAACAAATTTAACTCTAAATATATTTATCGCTGCCGCATCAGCAACACTCTTAATAGCTGTGGTAACTGTAACTGTTCAGTCTATCAGGGCAGCTACATTAAACCCAACTGAAGCTATAAGGTATGAATAAATTAATTCAGTTGAAGTGTTAAGGTCATTTAATTATCAGTATTGAAAATACTGGTAATTATTCTAGAAAAACATTGAATTAAAATATCTTTTTGTTTATAATGTTTTTTTAATTATGAAGGATAAAAATGTCTGTAATTTATAATTTTTTACTATTAAGTCTATCTATTTTTATAGTTGCCAGTTTGGTTCCAGATATAAAGATAAAGGGATATAAAACTGCTTTTTCTATTGCTCTCGTATACAGTTTATTAAATCTGCTAATAGGATGGTTCCTGGTTTTAATATCGCTCCCATTAATTTTTATAACCTTTGGCTTATTTAAATTTGTTATTAATGCCTTTTTATTATGGATAACAGATAGTTTAATTGAAGATTTTAAAATAAAGAATTTTACAACCACATTAATTGCTGCCTTACTGATATCTGTCTGCGATTCTGTCTTAAAATGGATATTTACCTAATAAGACCCAATATAATTTATAAATAAGGAGATAATAAAAATGATAAAAAAAATTATATTAGTTATTTCAGGAAGCATTATAATCCTATTAACAACAATTAATATTATTGCAGGGCCAATTACTATAAATGAGAAAAAATCTTTAGAAAAAGTTGAAAAATATATTGAAGTAAATAGTATAAAGAATATTAAAGAGGTATTTAATTCTTTTATTAAATCCATCTCTGCCCCATCAGCAAAAGGCTGTAAAGATGGGACATATAGAGGAGAATCAATATATGACAATTATAAATATAAGCATGTTATTGAAATAAAAATAAAAAATGAAAAGATTACTTCAGTCAAGTATGATGAAGTAAAAAAAAATGGCATCGGAAAAAAAAACGATAAAAAATATAATCTTCAAATGAAAAAAGGAAGTGGCGCAGCACCATTTGAAGTTTATCCTATTTATCAAAAAAGGCTATTAAAAACTCAAAATTTAATGAAGATTGATGGGATCTCCGGTGCAACATACAGCCTTTATCGTTTTAGAACAGCAGCAATAAGAGCATTACTAAAAGCAAAATTGTAAACAAAATATAAGCACACTCAGAACACACTAATATATTTTTGTCTTTCCAGTTTAATGATGCATTTCAATTCACAGGCTGTTGACAAAGTATTATTATATTCCTATTCTTTATGTATGAATAAAAAACATATAATAAAGATTTTAATTATAAGCATTTTCTTCATTTTTTCGTTTAATTCCTGTAATGTCGAGGAAGAACAAAAAACACTATTAGAAAGATTAAATAATCTTGATGGGGTCACAGTCTCTGCTATTGATACCTTACCAGGTTTTACTCAATGTTTTCAAATCGCGATCACACAACCTGTTGATCATAATGACCCGGGAGGTAAATTTTTTCAACAAAGGTTCTATCTCTCACATAGAGATGAAAACTCACCCACTGTTTTTTATACAACAGGATATAGGGTCAGCAGAAATTCAGAAAAGGATTTAACATCAGTAATTCAGGGGAATCAATTACTGCTTGTTCATCGATATTTTCCCAATGCAATACCATCAACCGATTGGACATTTCTCACAACCTGGCAGGCCGCTTCAGACCAGCATAGAATAAAAGAGCTGTTTAAGAGTATTTATCCAGGTAAGTGGGTAAGTTCGGGAGGAAGTAAGGGCGGTATGACCGCATTATTCTATCGATATTACTTTCCTGATGACATGAATTCTACAGTTGCATATGTTGCACCAATAATGGAAAAAGTTGATGATCCAAGGTTCGAAAAATTTCTACAGGAAGTTGGAACAGAAGAGTGCAGAGAAAAGATCAAAGAATTTCAAAGATTGATCCTGTCAAAGAGAGATTTAATAATGCCCCTGTTTGAGACATATATTCAAAATAATGGCCTTGTGTTTTCTATCATGTCCAAGGAAGAAGCATTCGAATACGCCGTATTGGAATTTATGTTTGCCTTCTGGCAATATGGAACAGAAAGTAATTGTAACTCTATCCCTACAATTCAGACAGAAATGACAGATGAAGAACTGCTTAATTATTTATTACAATATTCACCAGTCACATATATGACAGATACCGGATTTATTCTTTATCAACCTCTTTTTTATCAGGCTTATACAGAATTAGGTTATTGTACATTTGTTCACACTCATTTAACAGATCTTCTGAAATATGCAACCTCTCCAAGTTATAGGGTCTTTGCCCCCAAGAATGTTGTTATGACCTTTCAACCAGCTGTAATGCAGAATATAATCACATGGCTGCAACATCAGGGGGAAAGAATCATTTATTTATATGGAGGAATAGATCCATGGAGTGCCGGAGCATTGATACCGGACCCAAATCTGGATTCACTTATGATAATGCAGCCGGGAGCTAACCATATCGTAAGAATTAACAATTTAGACGATAAGGTCCTTGTTATCCAAGCTCTGAATAGATGGCTGGATCTATCTATCAATACGATGAATTTAAAAACAACTCCAATTGATGACGAAAAGGACCGGTTTTAAAATCACATAACTTATTACAAACATCCTTGTTGAAGTTCAGAAACATATTAGACTCTGATCCCCCAAAAAACCCAAATGAT
>CBDUZW010000065.1:0-29518 GCA_965371805.1 uncultured bacterium
TTTTTTATGACGCAACCAGTAGTAGTTTAAAGTGTTTTTTTATGATTCAATTCGTGTCCTTGAAAAAAAATATTATTTACTTTAATATCTTTATGTTTAATAAATTTTTAATAAAAGTATCAGGTAGATTTTAATTTATTTATGGATTTTATATTTAATCTGAGTTTTTGCTGAATAAAACTTAATGGCGGAAGCTTATTTCAGGTAAGATATGGAAATAGATAAAATTTTAAGGATGCAAAATGAGAATAAAAATTTCAGCTGTTTCTAACAGAAAGATTGTTTTAAAAACCGGTTATCAATATCAAATGCAGGGGTTGGTTTATAACCTGATAGATAAACATAGTGCCGATTGGCTACATAACGAAGGATTCAAATTTGAAAAAAGAAGATATCCTCTCTTTAATTTTTCAGAAATATTGGAACGTGGGAAATATAACCCGGATTTAAAAATATTTTCGTTTAATGAACAGATTAGTTTTTATATTTCCTCTCCGGTTGACTGGATATTAGAACAGATTGCAAAAAATGCAGTCACTAAAGAGGAACTAATGTTAGGGCAGAACAATATCATAATCACAGCAATCGAAGTCTTTAAACAGATAGAGATAGATAAAGAAAAAGTAAGGATTAATTGTTTAACTCCTATTGAGGTGCATTCAACTTTAACAAAAGCAGACGGGGCAAAAAAGACCTATTATTATTCTCCAGATGAAAGAGAATTCTCAGAGTTTGTAAATGAAAATTTAAAGAAAAAATGGACTTCACTTTATCAAAAAAATTGTCCATACAAATTAAAGATATCTCCAGTAAATATAAAATATAATAAGGAAAGAAAAAGAAATTTTAAAGAAACAATAATAAAAGGTTGGTCAGGACATTTTTATCTGGAAGGGAATAAAGAATTGATTGAATTAGCATTTGACGCAGGATTAGGATCAAGAAACAGTGCTGGATGGGGAATGATAGAATTGGTCGGATGAATGAACATAATAAATATTATTATTAAAATGTTTTATACATTTTTTTGCATTTTGTCTGAAACTATAATATAATTTTACAGAAAATTATGATTTATGATATTTTAGAAACTTTTGAGAAACAATATAAGGAAAAAGGTGATAAACTAATATTAGATAATTATATTTTGAAAGATGGCCTATATGTGAAAATAAATAAAAACGAAGAACTTGAATACTATATATATAAAAACAATAAAAATGAAAAGGTTAAAGAGTATTGTTTTAAAGACTTGTCCGGCAATATTAAATCAAGTCTGTATGAGTGGTTTAAAGAAAGGGATTATTACAGTAGCTATTTAAATTCAAACAAGGCTTTTGGAGATAAAAAAATTCATAATGTGAATTATCTCTCACTTTTTATAAAACTTGAAAGTTTTACAAGTAATGATAAAAATAAATTGATTTCTGATGATGCAATTGAATTACAATATAAAAACCTAAAAACTTATGAAAAGTTCCATAAAAAAGAAGAAAAAGAAATTTTAAAAAGTGTAAAAGATGAAATTGATAATATTGAACGCCTAAATGATGTTGATAATAAATATAGCATCATTAAGGAAAAACTTGATTCTATTATCGAAATGGCTAAAGATTATAATATTACCAATTATATAAAGGTTTTTTTTGATGAATATATTGGAAAATACAAAAAAGAGAGCAGTTTTTATTATGCTATTAAGATATTCAATGATATAAAATATAGTGAAATGATTAATAGTAAGGTATGGGGTGCGTCAGATTCAAATTTTGGTTTAAATAGCAAGAAACCATTTTTTGAATCAAAAACAAAATGGAGCTCATCACCTCCGTTTATGATTACTAAAGAAAATGCTTTAAAACTTAAACGTTTTTTTGACTGGTTAAATGTTCAAGATTATAAAGACAATTTTCCATTAGCAAAAGAGTTTTTTTTTCATAAACATTCACAAAATGGAAAAGCAGTAATTGATGATTTTGATTATATTCCAAGCAAAATAGATGTAAATAATAATAAACTAAAAAAATCAATTTATTTTAAAAATCATCTCATTATTAGAGATGGAAAAAGAGTAATAGAAGATAAAACCATTGACTTGCTTTGGGAGTTAGAAAAACAGGTTCATGAAGTTTTTTATAATAGTCAATTGATAAATAATTATTTTGGAGAAGTTTATAAGAAGTTAGATGCTTCTTTTCGATCTCTTATATATTTAACAAGAGAGAGCATGGTAAATTATTTTAAAAAATATGATGAAAGAAGTTTTTATGGAATTGTAAAAAAATACGGTTCTAAATTTATTTTGGAACATATTAGAAAAAATCGTATGCTACAAGCCTCTCTAAGTTTAAATTTGAAATTATCATTATTGACACATAAAGGAGAAATAGTTATGAATATTAAATCAATGCAGGAAAATATAATCAAAAAATTAGAAAAATCAAACTATGATAATTTATCAAGTGAAGAATTTTGCTATCTTACTGGTCAGGTTGCAATGTATTTAGTAGGCAGAAGTAAAAAAAAAGACAAGAAAGGTGACATGTTAGATCCTTTTTTAAAAATCAAGAGAATAGATAAACTAAAAAATGAAATCCGTTTTTTTTATTCAAAATACAATCATGAAATTGCTTTAGGTAATAAAAAAATTAATAATGCACTAAGTTTGATAATGGCGTATGAAAATGAAAGCCAAATAAACCTTGATTGTTTTTTAGTCGGTGTATTGAGCAACAATATTTTTTATATGAAAAAAGAGGATTAAAAATGAATTATTGGCATATGCAACTTCATCCAGATGATATACACTGGGAAAGAGAGAAGGAGTTACTTGAAAAAACGAGTTTGATTGGACTTGGTTTAGGAAATAAAAGTCAAATAGATCAATTTATTTTGGAAATTAAAATTGATGATATAGTATTAATAAGAAGGGGAGTGGTTCCAATAGCACTAGTTAGAGTTATTAGTAAAAGTGTAGAGAACGAGCTACAAGAAAATGATTTTAACAGTTTAGATTGGTTTAAATATCGTAGAAAGGTTGAGGTATTAGATTTTGCAATAGGCAGTGATCAGGCAGCATTCCCCTCGCCATCATTAACAATAAAAAAAGCTAAGAATGAAAATACAGAATCATATAAATACATTGAAAGGTGGTATAAAAAAACTGAAGCAGGTATTATGATTCGGCATATCTATATTGAAAATTACAAAATGTTTAAGACATTTAATATATCATTTGCAAAAGACAATAAACCTCTTCCACTAATAGTTCTTGCTGGTGTAAATGGGAGTGGCAAAACTACTTTATTAGAGTACTTAAAGGATTTTACAAATTTATTAAAAGACGTTGATGAAAGTTATGTGAAATTTGAAAATATTAAGGATGCATCAATTGAAACCTTGAATAGCTTTTCTAATAAGATTGGAGAAAAACCTATTGCCGGAATTTATAAAAAAAGTATTATATACATCCCATTTTCAAAAAATATAGATGATTTTAAAAAATCTCTGGTTGGTTATCAAAAAGACATAATGTATAAAAAAGATATTAAACCAAGTGAGAGTTATCAAATAATTGTAGATAATATTGAGCGTTATCTTGGAGTATTTGATTTAGATGCCAGATTTGATGGACTAGATGAAAAAGGACAAATTTATTTTAAAAATAGTAGAGGTGTCCGTTTTTCTATTGATGAACTATCCAGTGGACAAAAGACTGTTCTAATAAAATTATTAGATTTATATATCCAAAATGTAGTCGGTAAGGTGATCTTAATAGATGAGCCGGAACTTTCATTACATCCTTCCTGGCAAAACAAAATTTTGAGTTTATATGAAAAATTTGCCATAGATAACAATTGTCAGATTATCATTGCAACTCATTCACCTCAAATTATCGGAAGTGCAAAAAATGAATATATACGGGTATTAAAATTTGATAAAAATAATAATATTGAAGTAATAAATGATCTTATAGCGTATGGAAGAGATGTGTCTTGGGTTTTAGAAGAAGTAATGGATGCTGAACATACAAGAGAGAAAACAATTGTTAAAAAAATTGAAGAGATTGAAGTACTGTTAAATGATGAAAAGTTTTTGGAAGTGGAAAAAGCAATAGATAGTCTGGAAAATATTATTGGTAAGTATGACAGTGAGTTAGTCAGATTGAGAACAGTTCTTGAATTTGAGAGAGATTAGACTTCTATGAAAAAAATACTTAAAGGAATTGAACCAAATACTCTGACAGAATATAGATCTTCAATACCAATAAGAAATAGGAATAGGTTGAATGTTTATAATGATTTTAATCATAAATCGAAACAAGAGTGTAAAAATAATAAAACTGGAAATTTAAGAAAGCAACTTTTAGAAGAGCAAGGGTATATTTGCTGTTATTGTATGAGTAGAATAGATTGTTATAATAGTAAGATTGAGCACTTTAAAGATCAGACTAATAATAGACCTTTACAGATAACTTATAGTAATTTGTTTATTGCTTGTAGAGGAAACGAAGGGCAACCATATGTGAAACAGCATTGTGATACATTTAAAGGTAAAATTAGTTTGAATTCTATTGATTTACTTAAAAACATTGAGAATCAGGTTAAGTATAAACCCGGTAATGGTATACTCTTTTCTAATCAGAAAAACATTAATCAAGAGATAAACGAAGTACTGAATCTTAATACAAAAACCTTAAAAAAAAACAGAAAACAAGCATATGAAGGTTATTTAAATAATTTAAAAAAAAAGTTTGGAATTAGTAACGCATGGAGCAAGAATAATTTAGAAAAAGAGCTTATTAGATATCAAGACAGAGATATAAATAATAAATTCAAACAATTTAGTGAAATGTTTGTGTTTTTTTTAAATAAAAAAATAAAATCATTATAGGAGTTAAATATGAACAGAGTGTATGGAGTATTAGGAATCAGTTCAAAAATGTCAAACTGGAATGCGGATTTTACAGGCAGACCAAAATCAACAAGTAATGGGGAAATCTTTGGAAGTGATAAAGCTTTCAAATACCCCATGAAGAAAATGTGGGAAAATGAAGGTAAAAAGGTTTTATTTATTAAGAGTTGGAAAGAACATAAAGCAAAAAAGGAGGATGAAGGAAGCAGTATTGTTCCAAATAATTTAGGAGAAAGATATGCTAAATTATTTTCTCAAATAGATAAAAAAAAAACTTCAACTAACGAAGTTCTGGCAAACCTTTTTGATTGTATTGATATTAAAAATTTTGGGGCGACATTTGCTGAAGAGGGACAAAATATATCAATTACAGGCGCAGTTCAATTTGGACAGGGTTTTAATAAATATGATGATACAAATATTGAAGTACAAGACATATTATCTCCATTTACGGATTCAAAAGCAGAAGAAAAAGGTAAAGAAGCTAAACAATCCACGTTAGGAACAAAAATCACCGTTGACGAAGCGCATTATTTTTATGGTTTTTCAATAAATCCTCAAAACTATGATGAGTATAAAGACTTCTTAGGTGATGATTTTCAAGGTTATACAGAAGAAAATTATAAAGAATTCAAGAGAGTTGCTCTGGTTTCTGCAACATCTTTTGCTACAAACTCAAAATTTGGTTCTAATAATGAATTTGGTCTATTTATTGAAACTAAAAAAGACTCAAAATATTATCTTCCTGATCTTTCAGAATATATAACTTATAATAGTGAAATAAATGAGATAGATCTTACAAAATTAAATGAAATATTAAAGAAGGAAAATATTGAATCTATTGAAATTTACTATAATCCTGTAACTACAAAAATCAATACATTAAACTTGGAGGCAAACTATTTTAATATTATTACTAAGCAAGAATTGAAATGAAAGCAATAAGTTTTGAATTAAGTGGGAAAACAGCATTTTTTAAAAAACCGGATGTAAATGTTTACACTTATTTTACCTATAATAATATTCATAAACCGGCTCTTCTTGGGCTATTGGGAGCGATTTTAGGTTTGGGGGGATATAATCAACAATTTGATAAGAATAGTCAGTTAAAAACAAAAAAGAAACAAATTCATGAAGGCTTTCCTGAATATTACGAAAAGCTTAACAAGTTAAAAGTTTCAATATCTCCAATAACAAATCATGGATATTTTACTAAAAAAATTCAAGTTTTTAATAATAGTGTTGGATATGCTTCAAAAGAACAGGGAGGTAATCTTATTATTAGAGAACAGTGGCTTGAAAATCCAAAATGGGAAATACTGCTTCTTGATGACAACTCTATTGATCGTACATTATTTGATAAATTAAAAGATTACTTAAGAAATTACAAGACTGAATTTATTCCATATCTTGGCAAAAATGATCATCCTGCAAAGATTTCTAAAAAACAAATTATTAATTTAAAACAAAATGATTTTAATGGAAAAATAACGTCTCTTTTTGTTAATAAAGATTTTATTCTAAGTAGTTTTCCACCAAGAGATGAAGAGGGCTTTCTGCATAAGGAGGTGGCTCCAATTCGTTTGAAAGAAAAATACCATTTTTATGAATATGAAATGCTTGCTTATACTAATTTCAAAATGGAACTTCTCAATCCTGAACAAAAGGTGTTTTCTTTTGAAAACAAGAATTATTTCTTCTTTTAGAAGTTATAATGTATTTAGATTTTAAAACACTTAATTTAACTGAAAATATTGATGATATTTTTGCTCATAATAAAGAAGATAAAAACAAAGAAACTCTTCATGAACATTCAAAATTAACAAAGACATATCTAAATAAACTTATTAGAGCAAAGAATTTATCAGGAATTATTAATTTTTTACTTAAAACACTGTCAAGCAAAAACCAAGAATTATTAAAAACAATGTTCTATAATGCTGTCTATTTGCATGATTTAGGGAAAATTAATCCATCTTTTCAAAGAGGTAAAATGAATAATGAATTATTTCCAGAAACAACTGAATCGTCAAATCATTCCAAACTATCTGCTCAAAAATATGTTGATTTGTTTTATGATAAGATTCAAAGTAGAAATATAGAAGATGAACAGGAGTATTATAGTTTGATTTTTATACTATATACTTTTGCATATCAGATTTCAAAACATCATGGAAGGTTAACTTCCTTTGATGATTTTCTTTTAAAAAAAGATAATAACTTTCAAAATGCTAAAAATTCTCTTCAAAAATTAAATATCCCTAAATTTGAACTATATATTTTGAATAAATTACTCTTTTCGCTTTTAGTTAGCAGTGACTATTATGCAACTACAGAATATATGGCTGATCTAAAAAGTAATGATTTTGGCGTATTTAATGATAAGATGATAGATCAATTAATTGATAGATTTGAAAATTCAAATATTGTAAAACAAATTAATGATTTTAAAGTCAATAAATATAAATTTTCAGATGAAGATATTAATAAATTAAGAACAGAGATGTTTATAGAATCAGAAACAAATCTAATGGAGAATCTTGATAAAAATATTTTCTACCTGGAGGCACCTACAGGTAGTGGCAAAACAATTACATCAATAAATCTTGCTTTAAAATTATTAAAAAATAAGAATAAAACTAACAAACTCTTCTATATTTTTCCCTTTAATACCTTAGTCGAACAGACAAAAAAAACCTTTGATGAGATATTTACAGACATTGTTGATGTTGAAGTTGTTAATTCTATTACACCTCTTAAAAAAGACAAAGAGGATAAACAGGAATATGAAGAAACAAAATATGAGAATGCGTATATTAACAGATTGTTTTTTCATAGTCCCATTATTTTAACTACCCATATAAGTCTTTTTAACATTTTATTTGGAACTTCAAAGGAAGATAATTACCCCCTCTGGCAATTAGCAAACTCTGTAATAATAATTGATGAGATACAATCATATAATAATAATTTATGGTGGTATATGATTGAGTTCTTTCAAAAATATGCAAAATTGCTAAATATAACAATGATTATAATGTCGGCAACTCTACCAAAACTTGATAATTTACTTGATAAAAGTAGTGGTTTTGTCGATTTAATAAAAAACAGAGAATATTTTTTTGGAAATAAACTTTTTAAAGAGAGAGTAAAAATTGATTTTTCTTTACTTAAAAATGAAAGTTTTCAGGATTCTGACGAATTAAGAAAGAATAGAATTAATAATTTATTAAAAAAGATTAAAGAAGAGATAAAAAACTATAATAAAATTCTAATTGAATTTATAAAAAAAGATACAGCTAGAGATTTTTATAATGAATTAAAAAACAGTAATAAAGAATTTGAAATATTTGAATTAACCGGGGATGATAATAAAGCATATAGAGAATTTGTTATCTCAAAAACAAGGAAAAACATAAAAATTATTATTATTGCTACTCAGGTTATTGAAGCAGGTGTTGATATTGATATGGATATAGGTTTTAAAGATATATCAACTATTGATAGTGAAGAGCAGTTTATGGGAAGGGTTAATAGAAGCTGTAAAAAAGAAAATTCGAAAGTTTATTTTTTCTATTTAGATGATGAACAAAAAGTTTATAGAGGTGATAATAGATTAGAGTTAAATTTGAGAGACAGTAATAATTTTCCAATATTAAGAGAAAAGAATTTTCAAGATTTTTATAAAAATGTGTTGAATAGAATCAAAAGAAATGGAAATAGTGTAAAACAAGGGGTATATAGCGAAATAGAAAATTTCAAGAATTATATTACCACTTTGAATTATGCAAAAATCAGCAAGACAATGACATTAATTAATTCACAAAACTACACATTATATTTTCCATTCAAAATTGATATAAGTCAATATAAGATTAAAGAATTTGAAAATATTGATAGTAGCTTAATGACTGGTAATTTTTTAGATGGAAAAAAGGTTTGGATAGCATTTAATGATTTAAATAAAATAGAAAATTTTTCTGAAATGAAATATAAAAAATCAAAGATTAATTCACTCATTCAGTTTTTTACTTTTAATATTATTAAGTATAATAATACCGAATTTCCATGCAAATTTGATGAAGAGATTGGAGGGATTTACTATATAAAAGAGTATCATGATTATATAACTGATGATTTAAAATTTATACGAAAAAAATATATAGAAGATTGTAATGATAATTTTTATTAGATATTAAGCATAATGAAAATTTCAGGTTCAATCATTCAAGCTTTTATAATCTGTCCCAGGCAAACCTGGCTTATGTCTCGACAGATCTCCGGCGATCAATACAACGAATTTTTAGCCATTGGCCGTATTTATGCAGAAGAAAATTATAAGAGAGAAAAAAAAGAAATCAGGGTAGACGGCAATAAAATTGATGTGATAAAAGGGAAAAAAGGCCTGTTAACCCTCATTGAAACAAAAAAAAGTTCTAAAATGATTGAGTCCGCAAAGATGCAGCTTCTTAATTATCTTTATTCTTTCTCAAAAAAAGGTCATGAAGTGAAAGGTGAAATAAGAATTCCAAAAGAGAAGAAAATAATACCTGTGGAATTTAGAGAAAATGAAAAGGCTATTATTGAAGAATTACATAAAGAAATTTCAGGATTAATTAATCAGGAAAAATCTCCTGAAATAACAAGGATTGGTGCATGCAAAAGCTGTTCATACGCAGAATTCTGCTGGTCATAATAATCACCGTAGAGACGCACGGCGTGCGTCTCAAAACATCTGTTTATAAAAAAATAAAGGAATTAAAATGAAAGAGACAATTTATATATTTTCAAACGGCAGGTTAAAGAGGAAGGATAATACTCTTTTTTTTGAAACAGAGGATGGCAAAAAGAAATTTATTCCAATAGAAAATGTAAAGGAAGTTTATGCTTTTGGAGAAATTGATCTAAATGTAAAAGCGTTAAATTATCTTTCTGAGAAGAAAATAATTCTTCATTATTTTAATTATTATGGTTATTATTCCGGCAGTTTTTATCCGAGGGAACATTATAATTCTGGATTTATGATTCTAAAACAGGCTTCTTTTTATGAAGATGAAAAAAAGAGAATTTTCATTGCTAAACAATTTATTAAAGGTGCTGCTGCAAATACATTGAAGATTTTAAAATACTATAATAGAAGAGAGAAAGATTTAAATAAATTTATTGATGAAATTGAAAATCTGATGGTTCTAATGGGAGAACAGGAGTCGATAAATGAAGCGATGGCTTTTGAAGGCCAAATAAAACAAGCTTATTATAAAGCGTTTAATGTTATTATTGATAATAAAGAATTCAGCTTTAATAAAAGAACAAAAAGGCCGGCAAAGGATTATTTGAATTCCCTTATAAGTTTTTCAAATTCTGTTATTTATACTCAGGTATTGTCTGAAATATACCAGACACATCTGGATCCCAGGATAGGTTATCTGCATACAACTAATTTCAGGAGGTTTACTTTGAATCTGGATGTTGCCGAGATATTCAAACCTGTTATCGGCGACAGGACAATTTTTTCCTGTTTAAATAAAAATATAATAACAAAGAAGGATTTTGATAAAGATCTTAATGGAATTATGTTGAATGATAAAGGAAGGAAAAAGTTTTTGCAGCATCTTGAAGAGAGATTAAAACAGACAATCAAACATTCAAAACTCAAAAAACAGGTAAGTTATAGAAGATTAATGAGGCTGGAACTTTATAAACTTGAAAAACATCTAATGGAAGAGCAGGAATACAAACCATTTGTTATGGAGTGGTAGGGGGGGATAAAAAATCATGTTCATTATCTTATATTATGATGTAAATGCAAAAAGATGCAATAAAATGCTGCGGATTTGTAGAAAATATATACAATGGGTTCAAAACTCAGTTTTTGAAGGTGAAATAGGTGAAGCAAATTATGAAAAAATGATTTTAGAACTGAAAGGAAAAATGAAAGAAGAGGATGGAGACTCAATTGTAGTTTATAAATTCAGAACAATGCAATATGTAAAAAGAGAAACATTCGGAACTGATAAAAAAGAGGATATTAATTTTATATAGTTTTATAATAACTGTCGATATACGATAGAGCAGAAAACTACCGTCTACGACAGAAAAATCAAAAAAAAAACAGAAAATTCTTGATTGTTTTGGATATTTTTATTAAAATTGTGAATCAGTATGTAATATATACTGGTCTTTTAACTTTACCTATAAGGAATTGAAACTTTGATTTGAAAAACGTAAACGCCAGAGATAATCAACTTTTAACTTTACCTATAAGGAATTGAAACTCATGACATGATTAGAGATGTATTTAAAAAGTTTACTTTTAACTTTACCTATAAGGAATTGAAACTTTTGAAGATAAATAATATATGCACCAGTTGGAGATCTTTTAACTTTACCTATAAGGAATTGAAACTAGATACTAGTTGGTCTAGATTAGAAAAATGGGATGCTTTTAACTTTACCTATAAGGAATTGAAACATAGAAAACCTTCCTCTTGACTCAGTGATTCCATCCTTTTAACTTTACCTATAAGGAATTGAAACGTTAATAATTTCATTATTGTATCCTCCTATTAGACCTTTTAACTTTACCTATAAGGAATTGAAACCATGGAGGTACTTCTAAATTAGGATGGTTATTTGACTTTTAACTTTACCTATAAGGAATTGAAACATCGTTTTCCCTTTTAGTTGATTGGTGAATATATCACTTTTAACTTTACCTATAAGGAATTGAAACGACATTATCGTCCTCCAATTGTTTTTTAAATTTTTCCCTTTTAACTTTACCTATAAGGAATTGAAACGGTGAATTTGCTGGTTATCTTGATGTGGTATATTTTCTTTTAACTTTACCTATAAGGAATTGAAACCAGTAAGAAGAACAGACATCTGATTCATATTCTGACTTTTAACTTTACCTATAAGGAATTGAAACTTTCATAGTTCCCCCAAGATTCCGCTCCGCTTTCCACTTTTAACTTTACCTATAAGGATTTGAAACCTTAAAAAAATATGATTTATGTGTTTATTAATATTTTTTTAGTTGAAAAAAAACAATATACCTGTATAATAGGTTATATGACCTACAAGGGAGGTGCTTGTGATAGAAAAACTTTTTAATGGAAAGTCTGCTGAGGCAGTTCTTTTATTTATATATGCATATAATGAAGGTTATGCTTATGAAATATCAAGATTTTCTAAAATATCTTTAAATTCTATACAAAAACAATTGATTAAATTTGAAAGTTCAGGATTGTTTGTGTCTCAGCTAAAAGGCAAAACCAGGATTTTTACATGGAATCCGAGATATCCTTTTCTTGAAGAATTCAAGCAGTTTATTAAAAAAGTTTTTTTATATTTGCCGGAAGAAGAAACCAAACATTATTATTCAAAAAGAAAAAGGCCGAGAAAAACAGATAAAGAATTATAATGAAAATAGAAAGAAAAACATCTATAAAAGACTTAGCATTATCGGTAGGTAAGTTATTGGATGATTCAGTACACTCTCTTAATCGTTAATTTCTAAAACAATAAAATCGTTTTTTTTTAAAAACATCTTAACTATTTTTTTGTTTTGTTGTATTATACTAGTGAAAAGGAGTATTTAAAATGAATAAGACAATTTTAAAAATATCATTGGTGCTGATTTTTGTTTCCTTACTTTTTTCAGTTGGATGTAAAAAAAATGTAATATATGATATAGCAGGTCAGTGGGATTTTGAAATTATGATGGATGATGGTACGGTATTTGTAGAGACATATAGTTTTGCCGGATCTATAGAATCTGGAGATGTCTACTATGGTGATCAGAAACTTGGAACTTATACAGTATTTGACCGGGGTGTAAATATAACAATCTCTTATTATGATGAAGACGATGATTATAATGTTGAGATTTTTTCTGGATATTTTGATGATGAGTATTCAATGAGTGGTAACTATACTCTTTATATTGAAGATGCTGGGCCTTTTTCCGGCACATGGAATGCAAATTAATTGGAGGATATTATGAACAAACAAAAGCTATTAGTTTTAATATTAATTTTGTCTTTTACTATTACAGTTTTCGGGAATCAGGTTTTGGAAAAACCCAGACCTTTAACAGATGTTGTGAGAGTGAAGGCAAAACCGGTAAAATCTTCAAATAAAATATCCATACCAATGATAACCTGGGGTGGTGACGTCGCTACAATATATGCAGAAAAGGCCGGGATATTCCAGGATAACGGTTTGTCTGTTTCTCTATTTGTTGAAAATGTTTTTTCCAAGCAGGTATCAAGATGTCTCTCTGGTGAAACTCCTTATTTGAGAGGAACAATGGGGATGATAAATGCAGCATCAGAAGTATTTAAGAAAAATGGAATTGATCTTGTTATTATCTATCAACTAACATGGTCAACTGGAGGGGATGCTCTTGTTGTAAGAAAAAATGTAAGAAAACCTAAGAACTTGAAGGGAAAAACTATTGCCCTGCAATTATATGGTCCGCATATGGATTATCTTGCAAATATATTAAAAAATTCCGGAGTTTCTCTGAATAGAGTTAATTTAAAATGGTTTTCAGAACTGACAATACCACAAGACGATACAAGAGGCAGGATTATTGATCCGGTTACAGCTTTTTTAAGTGATAAGAAAATTGATGGTGTCATGGCAATTATTCCTGATGCTTTGAATCTGACCTCAGGAGGAAGAATAGGGACAGGTTCTGCAGGTTCTGTGAAAGGTGCAAAGATTATGCTTAGTACAAAGACTGCATCAAGAGTTATCTCAGATGTATATGCAGTAAGAAGTGATTATTTTAATAGAAATAAAAATAAAGTTAAGAGTTTTGTCAGAAGTCTGTTAAAAGGACAAAATGAATTGAAGAAACAATTGTCATCAGCCAATAAATCAACTATTTTTAAAAGCACATTAAAAACATCTGCAGACATGTTATTTGGAACTACTCAAGCAGTTGCAGATGTAGAGGGATTACTTGCAGATTGTAGTTTTGCAGGCACTACCGGGAACTTAATGTTTTTCACCGGAAGAGGAACAACAAGAAGTGTAAGAAAATTAACGTCAGAAATACAGCAGAGCTTTATAAAGCTAGGATTGATGAGGAGGACTGTAAAATTAAAGTCAGCTGGGTTTGATTACTCTGAATTGTCCGGTGGAATTAAACTAGACAAAAGTGTCAATAAAAAGAAATTTGATGTTAAAAAAATCTCAAGAAAGATCTCTGTTGAACCTACAAGTTGGGCCGATGAAGGAACTTTGTTTCAAATTGAGATAAATTTTTCACCAAATCAGAGTGAATTTTCAGAGAGTAAATATGCAAAAGATTTTAAAAAAGCTCTTGAAATAGCACAGACTTATGAAGGTGCCCTGGTTATGATAGAAGGACATTCTGATCCTCTTGGGATATTAAAAGCAAAACAGAAAAGGAGACCTGCAATTGAAATATCTCAAATGCAGCAGCAAGCTAAGAACCTCTCATTGAAGAGATCAAGGACTGTAAGAAAGAGTTTCTTTGCTTATTGTAAAAGGTCTGGAATGAGGATTGATGAATCCCAATTTGTTGCTGTTGGAATGGGTATTGCAAATCCAAAATATAGTCCTCCAAGAACAAAAGAGGAATGGAATGCTAATAGAAGGGTTGTTTTCAGGATAAAGCAGATCGAGGCAGAGCTTAACGAATTCAAACCCCTCTAGGTTTTGTAGTGGAGAAGAAGATGGGAAAAACACCTAAGAAGTCATTTAATATATTTGGGATTGCAATTATTTTAATTGGTGTATTTTTTTTTGTATCTGATGTTTGTTCAAATGGACAGAGAAGTGTTAAAAAAAAGAATAGACTAAAGGCAAAATCACATGATCACAGTTCTGAATGGCAGAATCTTAAAATGAATAAAATCAAGATTATTGCAAATGAAAATGCTGAACCGGACCTTACAAGAAATTTTTACTTTATTATTGATGGCAGTGGAAGTATGTCTGAGAGAACAGGGAAGAAATGTGGAAATAATGAAAATTTCACAGATAAACTTTCAGGTGCAAAGTGGGCTGTGAAAACATTTTTAAAAACGGTTCCTGATGACATAAATATTGGATTATATATATTTGATCATAATGGTAAAAAAGAAGTTGTTCCTTTATCAAAAAACAATAGAGATATTTTTTTGAAGAAAATAGAAGGTATTTATGCCGGAGGTGGAACTCCGCTTGCAAAAGCTATAAAGTTCGGAACTGATAAATTGATCGGGCAATACAAAAATCAATTAGGCTATGGGGAATTCCGTCTTGTTGTAGTGACTGACGGTATTGCAAAGAATATCTACAAGGCAGCAAAATATGCTGCAAGTTATGGAATTTCTTTGTATTCAATAGGACTCTGTGTTGATGAAGATCACCCCTTAAGGAAGTATTCAACTCTATATAAGGCAGCGGACAATTTTGAGGATCTTTCAGAGGGACTATCTGAAACCCTTGCTGAACTACCGGATTTTAATTTATCGGAGTTTACAGAAAAGGAAGAGAAATGAAAAAATCCACTCTAGGATTTATCCTTATAATTATTATTGGAATTCTGGCTATTTTTGGGTGGAAGTATTTATCCGGTTACCTTTTTGATAAGGAGCAATCAGACACCTCTGACGCATCTGGAAATCTAAGTACTATACGTATCTGTGGGGATAATTATCTTGGATACTGGTTTCTAACTTCACCGGAAATGAGAAAATTGTCAGCTAAGAAAGGAATTCAAATAAAATATACAGATGATGGGGGAGTATATAAAGAGAGACTGAAAAAATTTGACAATGGAGAGTATGATTGCATAGTGCTTCCAGTTAACTCTTATATTGATCACGGGGAAAAATACAAATATCCGGGGGTTATCGTTTCTGTCATATCTGAATCAAAAGGTGCAGATGGTATTGTCGGGTTTGCTGACAAGTTTCCACAGGGCAAGATAAATGGATTAAATGACCCCTCCTTAAAGATAGTCTATACAGCTGATTCTCCAAGTTCATTTTTACTTGATTTAACTATTGCTGATTTTGATCTGGATCTTCTTAGAAAGGAACCTGGATGGGGAGTAGAGGTAGATGGGTCAGGAAAAGTATTAGAATATGCAAAAAAAGGAAAAGGAGATGTTTTTGTTCTATGGGAGCCGGATCTGTCAGAAGCATTGAAGATTCCCGGAGTAAAGTATATCTGGGGGTCTGATAAGTTTTCGGGATATATTCTTGATGTAATTGTATTTAGAAGGGATTATTTAAGGAAGAATAGTGATGTTGTAAAGAATTTTTTAAACACATATTTTAGAAGTTTAAAATTATATTCAAATAATCGGGAAAAAATGATTACCGATATGAAGAAATCTGAGGGTCTGAAAAAGGATGTCATTGAAGAAATACTAAAAAAAATAGAATGGTTCAGTCTTTGGGAAAATTGTCAGCTTGAATTTGATATTCAGATAAATAAGGGTAGTAAAACCAAAGAAGGCTTGATAAACACTATTATTGCTTGTACAGATGTTCTAATACGATCAGGAAAATTTAAAAGTGATCCTCTTGAAGGAAATCCATATAAGATAACAAATAAATCAATTTTAAAAGAATTATCCAAAGGCCGGATAAGAAGTTTTGGGCAAAAAAAGGGGAAAGAAATTGAATTTTCTGTTTTGAATAATGATGATTGGACAAGTCTTGAAGAGGTTGGGACCTTTAGGGTAGAGCCAATCACTTTTCAGTCATGGAATAATAAAATAACTGATGATGGGAAAGAAAAACTGGAAAAAATTGCAATATTATTAAAATCAAATTATCCTGAATATAGAATAATTATAAGAGGTCATACCGCTCCCGGGGGTGATGAAAAAGAAAACAGGAAACTATCGCTACAAAGAAGCAACGCAGTATTAAATTATTTTATTGATATGGGAATAAATGTAAATAGGATAAAAGCTGAAGGTATGGGCTCAGACAGGCCTGCAAAAAGGAAACCAAATGAGAACACCAGAGCATATAATTACAGACTCTCAAGGGTGGAGTTTATTGCAGTATCAGATAATTTATTATAAGGGTTTCTATACAGATCTTGCAAGCGTTACTGCATATACAGTTGCGCCGGCTTTAATACATGGTTCCGAGCATTTTTTTATGGTTGTGCCCGTTGTATAAACATCATCAATCAGTAGAATGGTTTTATTTCTGAGTTTATCCGGATTAATTAATTTGAAAGCTCCATTCAAGTTTTTTAGCCTCTTAGCCATTGATAATCCTGCCTGGGGTTCAGTTTGTTTTTTTTTTATAAGATTATTTATCTCAAGATTAATATTTAATTTGTTCGAAAGTAGTTTTGTTATTTCAAGAATATGATCATATTCCCTGTCTCTGCTTTTATCCATTGGAATTGGAATTATAAAATCAAATTTTATACTCTTAATTTTTTTTAAGGTTTCTAAATAATATTTTACAGTAATGTTTTTTAATGGTTCAACTTCTCTATACTTACTTTTAAGGATTAACTCTCTTATTTTGTCCTCGTAAGTTGAAAAAGAAAGATGTCTTGTATATAAAGGAGGATTTCTCAGGCATTCTCCGCATAGTTCCAGATCTTTCCTGATTTTTTTTCCGCATTTCCTGCAAACAGGAAGATCTCCTATTTTTGTTGAATTATAACATTCATTACAAATGTGTTTTTCTTCTTTAAAAACCAAATCATTTTCACATATTTTACACTTGATATCAAAGAGTGAAATTTTAATCAGGTTAATCAGTTCTTGTAGAGAGTTTTTTATGATAAAAAAAAAGCCCCGATTACTCGGAGCTTCTTTTTTATTTGATGATTTTTTCAAATCAATTTTTACTATATTTTGGAACTAAGCCTACATCATTCCGCCCATGCCACCCATTCCGCCACCTGGAGGCATCATTGGAGCAGCATTATCATCAGGAAGATCTGTTATTAAACCTTCTGTAGTTAATAATAATCCAGATACTGAAGCTGCATTCTGAAGAGCTGTTCTGACAACTTTTGCAGGATCAATAATACCGGCAATTAGCATATCAGTATATTTTTCATTAAGAGCATCAAAACCATAATTCTTATTTCTTGATCTTCTTATTTTTTCAATGATTGCAGAAGCTTCATAGCCGGCATTTGCAATGATCTGTTTTAATGGAGATTCGATAGCTTTTACCAGAATATTAATGCCATACTGCATATCGTTATTAAATTTAATCTTTTTAAGAACCGGAGCACTATTAAGTAATGCAATTCCGCCTCCTGGTACAATTCCCTCTTCTACAGCAGCTTTTGTTGAGTGCATTGCATCTTCAACTCTCGCTTTTTTTTCTTTCAATTCTGTTTCAGTTGCAGCGCCAACTTTAATTACTGCAACACCACCTGAAAGTTTTGCAAGTCTTTCCTGAAGTTTTTCTTTATCATAGTCTGATGAAGTATCTTCAATCTGATTCCTGATCTGTTTAATTCTAGCCTTTATTGCATCCTCAGTTCCGATACCTTCAACGATTGTTGTGTTATCTTTGTCAATAACAATCTTTTCAGCAGTTCCAAGTTGTTCAAGTGTAACTGTTTCAAGTTTCATTCCAAGTTCTTCAGAAATCACTGTTCCACCAGTCAGGATAGCAACATCTTCGAGCATTGATTTTCTTCTATCGCCGAATCCTGGAGCTTTGACAGCGCAAACATTGATCATGCCTCTGATTTTATTATAAACAAGAGTAGCTAAGGCTTCACCGTCAACATCTTCTGCAATGATCATTAGAGGTCTTCCTGTCTTTGCGATCTGTTCTAAAAGAGGTAACATATCTCTTAAGTTTGAGATCTTTTTTTCATTTAATAAGATATATGGTTTTTCAAGTGAAGCTTCCATTCTGTCTGCATCTGTTACAAAGTATGGAGATAAAAATCCTCTGTCAAACTGCATGCCTTCAACAAAATCAAGAACTGTTTCAAACGATTTTCCTTCTTCAACAGTAATAACACCATCTTTTCCTACTTTATCCATTGCTTTTGCAATTATTGTTCCAATATCAGTATCATTATTTGCTGAGATTGAGCCAACCTGAGAGATCATTTTTCCTGTAACAGGTTTACTTAATCTTTGAATTTCTTCAACTAATTTTTCAACACCTTTGTCAATCCCTTTTTTAATTAAAGTAGGATTTGCACCGGCTGCTACCATTTTAAGTCCTTCTGTGTAGATACTCTGTGCAAGAACTGTTGCTGTAGTAGTTCCATCACCAGCATCATCAGATGTTTTTGAAGCAACTTCTTTTACCATCTGTGCGCCCATATTTTCCAGTGGATCACCTAATTCAATCTCTTTTGCAACGGTAACGCCATCCTTTGTAATTGTTGGTGAACCATATTTTTTGTCGATAACAACATTTCTTCCTCTTGGTCCCATAGTTACTTTAACAGTGTTTCCAAGCTGATTAACACCACGAAGAATAGCTTGTCTTGCTTCTTCGCCTAAAACTATTTCTTTAGCCATTTTATTTCTCCTTTTTTACTTTATACTTGAGTATATAAGCAGTATATTAATTTAAGTGATATTATATAAAATATATTTACCTGTGTCAAATAGACTTATTAGTGGTTTTATTTTGATTACAGAACAATACTATTATGTTATCTCTTATTATCTGTCTAATTCTTTGATTTTTGAGGTTTTTCTTTGATATTAAACTTTTTCATTTTTTTTTGAATTGTATTTCGATGAAGTTTTATTTTAGCTGATACTTTTGTTATATTGTGATCATATTTTTTTAGTAATGCAATGATCAGGTTTTTCTCAAATTCTTCCATTATTTCTTTGTAGTATATATGTTTAGAATTGGACACATGGTATGAAAGTATTTTCATTTTTTTGTTAATAGTCAAGTCATCAAACTTATCAGCCAATTCAATTATTTTTTTATCCATATTTTAATCCCTTAATATTTAGAATGTGAATCTGGTAGAAAATCCTTTATTAGGTCAATTGTTTCATTTATAAGTATTTTTACTATAAAGGAGTTGTTTAATGTTTTTACTTTAAACTCTATTTTTCTTGCCCCATAAACAATAACACTGCAGATTAAAATCCCCCTAATTAAACCAAAAAAAGCACCCAGAATTCTGTCAACGGATTTCATAGGTCCTCTAACCAGTATCTTTTTAATAAAATAGGTGACGATTGAACCAATAACAAGGATAAAAAAGAAAATAATAAGAAAGGCTATAAAGTCGGCAACAGTTCGCCCTTTTGTCTTCTTTTCAAAAACCCGTTTTGTTAGTTCTGAAGTTGAGTTCTTATTTTTCGTATTAATCCTATCAAGTTGTTTGCTTTTTGTTTTGTTATTTTCTTTTTTATCTATTTTCTTTTGAATTAATATGTTCTCACTATTAATATCATTTTTAACAAAAAGGCTGCTGATATCAGTATAGAAGAGTGAGGCAAGGATAATGGCCATAATAAGAAAAATAAAGGAGAAAATTTCTCTTAGAAATCCTTTAATCAGTCCGAATATTAATGATAGGGATACAATACAAATAATAAAAACATCTACGGCATTAATGGGTCCAATCATAATTTGCTGTTTGTTAAGACTTCAAATATTTCTATATATTTTTCTCTTGTTTTGTTAATTATTTCCTTTGGTAATTGTGGGGGAGCATCAACTCTATTCCAGGATGAATTTAATAGAAAATTTCTTACAAACTGTTTGTCATAAGATGGAGGCTCTACTCCAGGTTTATAATCATCAATCTTCCAGAACCTTGATGAATCAGGTGTAAAGATCTCATCAATTAAAATAATGTCTCCATTATCATCCTTTCCAAATTCAAACTTGGAATCAGCAATTATCACTCCTTTTTCGGAAGCAAACTTACTTGCAGTTTTAAATAGATTAAGAGATAATTCTCTGATTTTTTCAGCATCCTCTTTCCCGATAGTATTTGACATTTGCTCAAAGGTTATATTTTCGTCATGTCCTTCATCTTCTTTTGTGGTTGGTGTAAAAATTGGTTCTGGAAATTTATCTGCAAATTTTAAACCATCTTTGAGTTTCACTCCACATATTTCACCTGAGTTTTGATAAGTTTTCCATCCTGAACCGACGATGTATCCTCTGACAATAGCTTCGATAGGAAAGGTCTCAAGTTTTTTTGTCAGTATTGATCTGCCTTCTATCTGATCCCTGAAGGATTTAAACTCTTCAATGTCTTCAGGTTTATTATCTATAATATGGTTTTTGAAGATATCTTTTGTATAATTAAACCAGAATGCAGATAATTGATTCAGCACCTTACCTTTATCAGGTATTAATGAGGGTAATACAAAATCGAATGCTGATAGACGGTCTGTTGAAACTATCAGAAGTTTATCGTCTATTGAATAAACATCTCTTACTTTTCCTCTCTTAAAAATATCCAGGGGCAAATCTGATTTTCCTACTTCTGACATTTTCTATCTCCCTAATTTTTTTTACTTTTTAAAAATAGGGGCAGTTATAATAACTGCCCCTATTATGAATGTAATAGTCTGTTTTATAAAATTGAATAACCTACTACAAGACCGGCAACAACAATTGAAATCATACTCATTAATTTAATAAGAATATTCAATGATGGACCTGAAGTATCTTTTAACGGATCACCAACTGTATCTCCAACAACTCCAGCTTTATGAGCTGCAGATCCTTTTCCGCCAAAATGTCCCTGTTCGATATATTTCTTTGCATTATCCCATGAACCACCGGCATTTGCCATAAAGATAGCTAGTACAAAACCAGAACCAAGAGCACCGACAAGTAGTCCCATAACTCCGGAAACACCGAGTATAAGTCCGGTTATTATAGGTAGAAGAATTGCCATTGTAGATGGAAGTATCATCTCCTTTTGAGCTCCCTTAGTTGAGATCATAACACATGCCTGATAGTCAGGTTTTGCAGTTCCTTCCATAATTCCTGGAATCTCTTTAAACTGTCTTCTAACTTCATTTACCATATCTGAGGCTGCTCTGCCAACTGCCTTCATTGTAAGACCGGAGAATAGAAATGCCATCATAGAACCAAGGAAAATTCCAACAATAACTTTTGGATTCATCAAATTTACTTTGAAAACATCCATAAACTGATCTATTGAAAGTTTGTCAATTAATTCCGGAGTTGTAAATTCTGAAAGAAAATCAGGAAGTTTCTTTCCTGCTTCAAGAATGTGTTTCATGCCCATCTTTATCTCTTCAATATAGGCGGCAAGAAGAGCAAGACCTGTAAGTGCTGCTGATCCGATTGCAAAACCTTTTCCGGTCGCTGCAGTTGTATTTCCAAGAGAATCAAGAGCATCTGTTCTTTCTCTAACAACCTTATCAAGTCCAGCCATTTCAGCATTTCCACCTGCATTATCCGCAATTGGACCATATGCATCTGTTGCAAGGGTTATTCCAAGAGTAGAGAGCATTCCTACAGCTGCGATCCCGATACCGTAGACACCTAACATAGTATTTTCAAAACCACCTGCAAAACCAAAAGCACCCATAATACCAACAGCTATCGCTGTAACAGGTATTGCTGTTGAGATCATTCCGGATGCAAGTCCTTCAATAATAAGTGTAGCTTCACCGGTTTTTGCCTTTTCAGCAATTGCTACTGTAGGCTTAAAACCTTCCGAAGTATAATATTCAACACTCTTTCCTATAACCAGACCTACTATAAGTCCAACAACAATTGAGCCAAATATCCCTATATTTTCAGGTAGTAAGTAATTAACAGCAAAATAAGATCCAACGACAATAAGTGCTGAACTTAAATTAATTCCAAAACCAAGAGAGCCTAATAATTGTTTCTGAGTAGCACCCTCTTTTGTCCTTACAAAAAAGATACCTATAATTGATGCAAATATACCAATTCCAGCAATGACCATTGGAAGCAAAACTGCATTTAACTGGAGAGCACCCTTACCAATATGTAAAAAGGCAGATGCGCCTAATGCAGCAGATGCAAGTATTGAACCTGCATAGGATTCATAAAGGTCAGCTCCCATTCCGGCAACATCACCAACATTATCACCAACATTATCAGCAATTGTAGCCGGGTTTCTAGGGTCATCCTCAGGAATTCCCGCTTCAACCTTTCCAACTAAATCTGCTCCAACATCAGCAGCCTTTGTAAATATCCCACCGCCAACTCTTGCAAATAATGCCTGTAAAGAAGCACCCATTCCAAATGAAAGCATAGTAACGGTTGTTACAACCAAAGAAGTTTCTAATACCACGTGCAGCATATAAAACCAGATTGCAACATCAATTAATCCAAGACCAACTACTACAAGTCCCATGACAGCACCACTTCTGAATGCAATTTTCAGAGCTTTGTCAAGTGATTCCCGAGCCATATTGGTAGTTCTTGCTGAAGCCAGTGTAGCTGTTACCATTCCGATAAAACCTGCCAGACCTGAAAAGAATCCACCGGTTAAAAATGCGAAAGGTGTCCACTTGGATTGTACCCCAAGGCCAAATGATAAAAACCCTAAAAATACAAAAGCTATAGCAAAAAATATAATTACTATCTTATACTGCTGTCTAAGGTAAGCTCTTGCTCCTTTTCTAACCGCTTCAGCGATCTCGATCATCTTTTCAGTTCCTTCACTGACCTTCATGATCTTTTTGTAGAATATGAATGCAAAGATCAGTGCAACAAGGGCACCGACAGGTGCAATTAAAAATATTAACATATTTTCCATAAATAATTTCCTCCATTATCTATTAATACTAATTGATAAAATAAAAAAAATAGTTAAAAATCCTTTTTATTTTAAGTAAAATTATATAAAAAATGATTGAAAGTGTCAATGTTTATTATTGATTCAAACAAATAATAAATTCTGAAATCTCAAAACAGTTGAGGGTCTACTTTTGTCGGGTTTTCTGTATTGATTAATGCAGGCTATAAAAATAAATTGTAGGCTATTTACCAATATTATTTTTTGATTCTCTTCATTTCATGAATGTTATTATTGCATTTTAGAGAGAAAGTAGATATTATTTACTATCTTAACAATTAAATTGAATTCAGGAAAAAAAGTAAGAAGTAAAGAATTTTAGGAATTTTAGTGCCATAGGAATTATAGGAATTTTAGTGCCAGGCAAGAAGTTGACCATCACCCAAAGACTATGAAAATATTTCTATTTTCATAGTAGGCAAGAATTAACCTTTTTTCATTTTATTTTTCTTTCATAACTGTTTTTGCTATATCAAGAATATTTAAAGCTGGGGGATTAACATTTCCTTTTAAATAACCAGTTGATTGTGTAGAAAAAATTGCATTTGATACTTGGATCAATATTGCATCTTTAACTTCGTCAGATCGAGTTGAGTTTATAAAAAGTTCAAATGTCTCTAATGCTAATTCTTTTTGTTTGTAAATAATTGCATTATGTTTCTGGTTATTATAATTACGTCCTATCCATATTAATAAATAATAAAGGAGTGAAAAAATTAAAACTCTTGGAATAGAAGATTTAATTATTTCGAATAGATCTGAAGTTCCAATTTTTGAAAAGCTCCAAATAATTAGCACAATTAATAGAATAATTGTGGAAAATATCCCTGCCATCCAACATTTTGAAAATTTGTTAAAATTTTTGGCTTGTTCTTGAAAAAGTCCTTTATATATTGAGATCGTTTTTTCAGACATATTGTCTTTTATAGTCTCAAATATTTTATTTGTATCATCTTCAATTTTAAAAATTTTTTCTCTTGAAGTATTAATGTCGCTTATGTCAATGTCGTTTTCAAATTTATCAAATATTAATAAACTGATATATTTTCCATATACAGAGTAGACATTAGTAGTACATGTTGAAAAATCCATTATAAGTTTTTGAATAGCGTCCTTGTTATTGATGGATGCGTTAATTTGAGATTGTTCTACATTATAGTTGCCTATTTTCATTATACATTCTACAAACTCTCTTAAAACGATTTTTATTTCTCTTAAAACGTCGAGAGGAAGTGTTATTAATTTTACAGTATTAACTTTATTTATCAATGTTAAAGTTTTATTATATCTTGGGACAAGATTTTCAAATATAATTGTATTATTCATTACATATTTTGAAAACACACCTTTTTTTTGATATTCAATTAATTCAAAAACCAAATTTTTTATATCAGCAATGACCTTGGTCTCTTTGCTTTTAATCTGTTCCCATGAATTTTGATTCTCAATTGTCATTTTTTTTTCTCCTAGTTTTCTAAGTTCCTTATACTTAATTACCCTTCCTCTTCACTCCCAACCCTCCAGATTCCCCGGCTCAAAGTACCCGGTGTTCTGCTCGAGGAGATCTGTATAATTCTTCTTCCGCTCTGGCACCTTTTTTTGCATCCCAGTTTACTTCCCAGGCAAAGGGTGAAGCTCCCGAAAAAAAAATGTTTCTCATAGGGGAAACATTTCAAAAAACAAGGTGTACTTTATCAATCGCTTACAAAACTATTCACTTTTCACAATTGACATATTCATTGAAATAATGATAGCAAAACCGATGCATGGGTTCTGAGTATTCCAGATGGCCGGGTATGGGGTAATTGGCAGCCAGGACCCTATTATTTTCATCAACCAAAAAAATCATTGGTGTATTCAAAATCTTATTATCTTTGAAGAAAGAGTTTTCTCTGTCTTTACAGTAATAGACAGGAAAATTAACCTGATTTAAACGTATGTAGTTTTGTACATATTCTATATTGGTGGCGTGGACAATTGCCGTAACATATTGTGTGTTATATTCTGAAGCAATATTGATCGCAAATTGAGTTTCTTTATCCTGGCATACATTGCAACTCAATTCACTAAAAACCAGAATTAATCTTGGTTTTTTAATCATATTTTCTTCATTTTTTTCTTTTGGAAAAATTTTTTCCAGCCCAGTTAGTTTGAGGTGTTTTCCTTGGTGTTTCATTGAAGCGGTCTGGCCACTTATAACAGCTTTTTTGATCTCAGACATGGCGTGCAGAGTTCTACTATTTTTCTCTTTTTGCACTTGATATTTTTTAACATATTTATCCAGGTATATTTTGTTTTGGATAATGGCAGCGGCAATTACCACTACCATCACTATAGTGATCCCAATTTTAAGATATTTCATCTGTTAAACTCAAAAAAGATAAGTATTGGATTGTCTTCTGCTTTAAATTCAATATCCTTCAAAATTAGATATTTATTTTTATGGAGGTTAAAATTATCCTTATTATTCACAACTCCAATAATTCCTTTATCGTAAGAACCTGAAATACTATTGAAATATAAATCCTGTTTGATTTTTAATTGATAATCTCCAAAGAGGCTAGATTGGTTAAAAATAAGAGTTTCCTTTTTTTCAAGATCCAGTAACCATATTTGGAAAAGCGTTTTATCGTAATTAACTTCGGAAAGAAAGATTTTTTTACCAACGATAAAAATATTATCGAAACGATGTAAAATAGTTAGAACTTTCTCATCATCCTTTTGAGTAAAATATTTCTTTTTCCAAAATTTATCTAGCTTAGAGTTATTGTTTGGGATAGGTAGATGTACTAACTCGTGTGTTTTAGTGTTATATACATTCAAACATGGATCAAAGAAATCTATATAATATAAAGATCTATCCTTTTTGGCCAAAAAACCACTAACGCCAAATAAGTATTTTTCCAGTCGTGTTTCATAATCTCCAATTCTCCCTACCTGTGAAAAAGATGAATCAAAAACCAGTATCGCTTTTTTTTCTACTGACTTATGGTCGTATCTAAGGACAGAAACGTAGATTAAGTCATCTATACATTCGATGTATCCTCCGAAGACATTTGTTCTTACCTCATGCAAGAAAATTCCTTTATTAGAAAATTTGATCAGTTTGAATCTGGTTAATAGAACAATATCTCCCTTATTAGTAATTGTAAAATTTTTCAAGTTGACATATTCGCCAGGGCCTTGACCTATCTTACCAAATTTGCAAATAAATTTTCCTTGCTTGTTAAAGCGTAAGACTTGCTTGGTGGTGCGAAAATCTCCAATCACCAAGTCTCCGTTTTTCTTATCCACAAGAATGCGATTGATTCTGCCTAGTAATGAATGCTTAGAGACTTCCAGTTTGACTGCTTTCGATATTTTCCCCAGTTCTGTAAGTTTTGAAAATTTTTTCTTTGTTATTTTTAGGGAACCGCTATCAATAATGCTTTTCTTCTCTTCCACGTTTGATGAGCATGAAAATAATAGAATAACTACTATTATTATAATTGAAATTTTGTATAAATTCATGTTAATTAACTCCTTATTAATTTTAATTGAACAATTTTCGGAAATTTAAACATACTATGGCATATTTTATACCATAATTCTTTCAAATAACCTATATATAATTTACTGAAGACGCTAGCTTTTTTTTTATCCTTCCAAAACAAAATCAATATAACTCGCAAAAACAATCATTCAATTAAGGCTAAAAAAAAATGGGCCAGTAATTACTGACCCAAATCTTAAATAATTAACAATTCTGAACTTTGCACTGTTCCTTTCCATAAGCATCGCAGGAATATTCCATTTTTTTTGGATCGTTTGGACATCTCTCTCGTGATTTAACATAAATGGCAGTCCCAGCTCCTCCACCTGAACCCGAATCAATTACAGGACCATCACCATCAACCGCCTCTAAGGGCACAGTAGTAAAGCTAACAAAAGCAAAAGCCATTCCTAAAACAAAAACGCTCAGTAAAAAAAAGTTTAACATTTTTTTCATTTAATTCTCCTTATTTTAATTTAAAAAGTTATAACTCATATACTAGCGATCTTAACATGTCTTTTTTTTAGAAACAAGATCCTTTTTGTTGCCTCTTTTCAGTTTCCTGTATTGACATGGAGTTACGCAATGAAAATTTTTGAAATGCTTTCTAAATACATCAATTATTTTAAATCCAAATTGTTGAGCAATATGCTCTATACGTATACTATCACTGCTTTCTATAACTTTTGTGACCCTCATAATTTTTTCTTTTATAATATAATCCTTAAGCAACAAATTGGTACTTTTTTTAAAATCTCTTGATAAAGTACACCTGTTTCTGGCTAATTCCTGCGCAAGTTTGTCTACATTTAGAACAGAAAGTTCTTCATCACTACATGCAATAACATATTGAACCACTTCCCTTACAACTCTCTTTTTATATATATTACCCCTCCTTATTTTTTAGTTTTCTGCATTTTTTTATTGACTTGCTTATTTAAAGATAAGCTCCCGCCCATAGAGCATTGCAGAGCATTCAGAATTTAATGTGTTTAACTTGTTTTTCATAAAAAAAACTATTTAAATCACTATATTTCCATATAGCAATTTCCATGCCATCATTACACTAAAGACTAAAATCTATAGATATATACGAAATATAAAATAATTCAACAAATAATCGCTGATCATATTTCAGGTTTATCTGAAAATGTGTGTTCAAAATTTGAACACTTATTTTCTTAAAAAACTCGTAACCCCCTATATCATTAGAATTGACTGATTTTTCATTGTGTTCAAAATTTGAACACATCATTATGTTAAACATTTTAATGGAACCCAAATACACTAAATGATTATGGAAAGATCGTTATGAGGATAAATTATTTTCTTAATCCTGGGACGTTTTTGTAGAGAGGTATTATACTGTTCGAGTCGGATAATTTGGATCAGCGGGTCTATTTGAACGGAAAGGTACGGTTTGAAAAACAATTTTATTGGTATAATCCTATTGTTTTTGAAATGTTCTAAAGTTGATTCACATTTTTAGAGTTTTGACATAACTAAGCTGTCCAGAAATGGATTAAAAAAGGGGACAGCCGATCATGATGTCTTGACCTCACCCAAAGACTATGAAAATATTTCTATTTTCATAGTAGTCAAGAAATCTGTTTATTATCTAAAGAATATAAATGTAAAAGGGGTAATTTATTAAAGAATTTTATATTTCAAACAAAGATGCATTGTGCATTAAAATTAATTAAAAATAAAGAAAAGTTTTCAATCCAGGATATTTTAAATATTACTGGTTATAAAGATTCTGAATATTTTTCAAAAATATTTAAAGCATATTACAAAAAAACGCCATTAGAAGTTAAAGAATCTCCATTAAACCAAAAGGAGTTATTGCAAAACTTTCGGGGGTTACAATGTGGGACATTCAATATATTAGAAAGCAATAAATATCATATAATAAAACAATATATTGAAAGTCTGGAACTAAAAAATTTAGGACTATTGAATGTAAGTATAATTGCAGTAAATTTTAAAATAAATTCCACCAGTCTGACAAAAGGATTCAAAAAAACCCATGATATACGGCTAAATTTCTATATCAACAAAATAAAGATGGAGAAATGTGCAGAAATATTGTCAGGCAACTCTGATCTCACAGTAAAAACAGTTGCAATACTTGCCGGATTTTCAAGGACAGATTATTTTAGAAAAATTTTTAAAAAATTTATAGGAAAAACTCCAATAAAATGCAAAAAAACATAAAATTAACGCCAGAAATTTAGTCCTATCCCTGATTTTTCATCAAAATTATAAAAAAACTTTAAATAAATAGTTATATAG
>CBDUZW010000066.1:0-28826 GCA_965371805.1 uncultured bacterium
AAACATAAATAACTCAAGGAGGTTTGGACTTTTGAGACAGCCTCCGCGAAACGCCTCTACATAATAAACATTATGTTTTTTTTCTTGATTTTGGATACAGCAAATATATACTTACAGGGAGCACCATAATTGTAAATATCCATTTTGGTAAAGCGATCCAGATATCTTTATCGAAAAATTCAGTTAAACTAAATTTTCCAAAATTGGTTAGAAATGCCAGAATTGGGATAAAAACAATAGAATAGGCACAAATATAAAGAATAGTTTTATACCCTTTTTTATTCCCTATCATCAAGTCTACCTGTTCCTGTTTTTTTATAAATCCCAAAGTCCAGTATGTCATAAAAGTAAAAATTGGCCAGTTTAAATAAGATATTCCAAAAATAAACAGACTATCACTGTCAACAAATATTCTGGAGTTTTCAGTAAGGAAATAAAATATTGCAAAAATATAACCGGATTCGTTTAGAACATTATTCAAAACCAAAGATTTTCCATTTAAAAATTCTTTATTTTTAATACTTTGAAAATAGATTGAGAATACAATGAAAAATAAAGAGAGAAAAATAAAGAAAAAGAAGTTTATTCTATAAAGATGAAAAAATTTATAAAATGAGTGTGGATAATAAAAAATCTCAAACATATTTTTAGAAACATTTTCCAGTCCATAAAAGCTGGAAATAAAAATAATGTTTGCTCCAATAAAAGAATATCCGGAAATCATAAGTAATTCTGAATAATAAAAATATGAAAAAACAGCACCTGAGAGAAAGAAGAATATTCCAAAAAACATTAATCCTCCATCCTGAACTTTTAGTACTGAAAAAACAATGATGGCAAAAAGACCCCAGGACAAACCTGATACTATTACATATTCAATTTTTTTTATTTTATTTATATAATAACCTGCTATCATAAATATTATAAAAAAAAGAAGTCCACCAATAATATTATTAAAGATCAATTCCCCAAGTTTAATTCCAAGCAATCCCCCTGAGAATATTCCGATACCCCCATTAAATGATTTTAAATATTTTTTTCCATCAAGTATCATAATCAGAGCAATAAAGAGAAAAAGGACAGGTGTAATAATATTGTAGAAGTATATCATTTCTCTATAATATTCTCAGAAATTACTTGAGCAATATCTTTTAATACGATACTCTCAGAATTGGTTTCTTCTTTTGCATCCTTAAACATAGTTGAGCAAAAAGGACATGCTGTTACAAGAATATCTGAACCTGTATCTTTAGCCTGTTCTAATCTGGTATGATTTATTCTCTTCCCTTTCGACTCTTCTTTCCAGTTACCTCCACCACCTGCTCCGCAACAGAAGCTATGGTCTCTATTATTTTTCATTTCAAGAGTCTTCTCTTTAGAAACTTTATTCAAGATATATCTTGGAGTATCATAAGTTCCATTATATCTACCAAGATAACAAGGATCGTGAAATGTCATTTTTTCTTCTACTCCACTTTTCACAATAATATCCTCTTTCTCAATAAATTCCTTTATTATTTCAGAATAGTCTACTACTTCAAAATTACCACCTAATTCAGCATACTCATTCTTCAATACATATAAACAATGAGGACAAGAGGTTACAATCCTGTTAAATTTATACTTTTTTATAACTTCAATGTTTTCCATTGCAAGCATTTGAAAAAGTTCATCCCTGCCTGTTCTTCTTGCAGGATCACCACAACATGTCTCTTCATTTCCAAGAAATGCATAATCTGCACCTGATTTATTCAAAATATCTAGAAAGTATTCCTGATTTTTCTGAGCATTCGCATCAAACTTAGCTAAACATCCAGAAAATATCAATATATCTGTTTCCTGCTTATCACTGATTATAGGAATATCACGTCCATTTACCCAATCCATTCCAGTCTGAGCATTAAGTCCCCAGGGATTCCCCTGGTTTTCAAGTCCTTTGTAAAGTACATTAAATTCTTCCGGGAATTTTGATTCCATTAAAACCTGACTCTGTCTCAAACCGATTATTTTTGGAACATGTTCAATTTCAACCGGACAAACCTGCATACATGCACCACATGTAGTACAATCCCATATTTCATCAAGTTGAAAAACTCTTCCGCATAGGGGGGCTAGCTCAACATTTTTGTCTTTTAAGATCATTGGTCCATGTACCATAAGTTCATCACGCATATCTGTAATTATCTCTTTTGGATTAAGCGCTTTTTCAGTATTGTATGCAGGACAATAATCCTGGCATCTTCCACACTCCAGGCAAACTAAGCCATCTAAGAGATCTTTTTGTGTAAAATTTAATATCTTTTCTATTCCAAAAAACTCAGCTTCCTCATCTTCAATATCAATAATCTTGGTTTTACCAAAATATGAGTTGTTTCTCAATGTTATATTTACCGGACCTCCAATCATATGGAGGTACTTAGAACGGGGAACATAGATTATAAAAATAAAAACATTTATTATATGTATCCACCAGAAAACTTTAATAAGGAGTATCGAAGGATCTGAGAATATCTTTGCAAATTGTTTCCCTATAAAAGAATACTGAGAATGTAAAGGATTTGAGGCAATTATAACACCTTCATATAACAAGAAAGTAAGTGTAACTGTTATTAGCAAACTGTATATCCATAATGATTCAAAATTTTTATATGTATATGAATCAGGTCTAAGTACATACCTTCTAATTATAAAATATGTGACAGCTATTAATACTAAAACTGAAAAGACATCAGCTATAAATGCATGTACATTAGATATATAAAATCCTTTTAGTACTCCTTCAAGAATATGAACTCCAGTAATAGTATCAAAAGTCAATGATCCATAGAGAATAAATATATGTATGAAACCAGTAAATGGACGTTCCTTTTTAAGCGAACAGGTAAGTAAAAAAAAGGATCTAATTGCATTTGAAACCCTTTTAAATGGATTACCAAATCTATTTTCAGGCTGACCTAATTTAATGAGTTTAATCCTATAACCAATAGGTCTGATAAATTCAAACAAGGTTAGAATCAATAGAATAGTAAATACAATTTTTTCAATTAATGACAACATATTATCTCCTTTTTACACTTAGATCAGTTATCTGTACCTGCTCAATTTTCATTTTTAAAAATATTTCCCCTACTCTCTTAAATCTCTCAGGAAAATCTGTTACAAAGAACTCATCTCTACTGGTTTCAGTTTTATTTGAGAGCCACCCAAGACTCTTAAAGATATGATAAACCCTCTCAGAAGTGGTCTGAGCAGAATCAACAAGCTTTATATCCTTCCCGATAACAGAAGTTATAACATCCTTAAGTACTGGATAATGTGTACAGCCCAAAACTAAGGTTTCAATATTGTCAATTTTCAAAGGTTCTAAATACTCTTTAATTACTAACTTCGTAACAGGATGATCTATCCATCCCTCCTCAACAAGAGGAACAAAGAGAGGACAATCTTTTGAAACAATTTCAAGATTTTTTGATTTTTCTCTGATAGTTTTTTCATATGCTCCAGAAGCGATAGTTGCAGAGGTTCCAATAACACCAACTTTTTTTTTACTGCATTTAACTGCTGCTTCAGATCCCGGTTCAATTACCCCAAGGACAGGTATGTCATATTTTTCCTGAAGGGTCTTCACAGCATATGATGATGATGAATTACATGCAACGACAATAATTTTAACATCTTTACTAACTAAAAACTCTGCATTCTGCAAAGAATATTTTATTATAGTTTCTTTAGATTTTGAACCATAAGGGAGTCGTGCTGTGTCTCCAAGATATACAACTTTTTCATTGGGCATTTTTTCTTTTAATGCTTTATACACTGTCAAGCCACCAATTCCAGAGTCAAAAACGCCTATAGGTCTATTATTCATGTTTCTCCTTATTGGTTTAATGATGAACTAATATAAAAACTAATACCTCTAAAAATTGCATTAGAAATCCTACTTATATATGCATCCTGTTTCAGTTTTTCCCGATCACTTCTATTTGAAAGAAAAGCAACTTCAATAAGCACTGCAGGCATTGAAACACTTGATAGAATCCTTATAGGTAATTGTCGTACCTTTCTTCCGGATGTTGAATTAATTTTATTTAGTTCAGTCTGCACAGATTGTGCAACTTTATATGATTCGGAAATATATTTTTCCTGAGTTCTATTCCATATCTCAAATTCTTCCATATTCTCTGGAATAATATTATCAACAGGAGGTTCTTCAACAATTAAATTCTTTTCCTCGATCTCATCTGGTTTAATTTTATTTATCTCATTACTTCTATTATCAATGATCGGACTAAATGAAGTTATATATGTCTCTGCTCCACTTTTTGATCTATTAAATGAGTAATTTACGTGAATCGAGATAAATAAGTTTGCATTTTGATTGTTTGCTTTTGAAGTTCTACTGTCAATAGACATATTTTTATCTATATTCCGCGTTAAAATAGTATCAATGCCAAATGTATTAACAATTCTCCTTTTTAAACTCTTTCCAATTAATAAAGTAATATCTTTTTCTATAAGTTCATCATACTCTATAGCAATCCCCGTATTTTCCCCTCCATGACCTGGATCAATAAATATCCGCTGAATTGGTTTGAAATTCATATTATCAATAATTTGTAATTTTCTTAAATTTACGAATGGAGTAGTAATCTTAGATTTTTTAAAAAAAGGTTTTTCTATATCAATATGACCTGATATTGTTGAAGAAACATTTCCAGCTGACAAAAAAGATATCCAATTTATTTCCTCAAATCCTTCATAATCTGAATTTAAATAAGTACTAATCAAAAACACATTATCTGAAAAATAATTAAGAAATTCAAATTCAGCACGAGTTCCTCCAGGAAATGAAGCTACCATCTCTTCATTAAAATCAAGAACTATACCATTCTCTCCTTTAACAAAAAAAACTTCATTTAATCTGACCTTTTCTGGAACAGGTATTCTTTTGTCCTTTTTCTTTTCTAATAATAGGCTGATAACTTTTTTATATACTCCTTTTTGCTGCAAATTATCTTTAAGTATGAAGGGGATTTTTGCTTTTCCCTGAACAAATCCCGGAATATAGATAGGTATTACATTATTTTCTTTTTGAATTTCACCGTCACTATAAAACTGTAAAGATTTTTTTTTATCATTTTTATTAGAATCAAGAAACAGGAGCAATGAATAGATTGCAAAAACAAATGACCATCCTATAATTATATATATATACTTTCTTCTCATTTGTTTATATATTTCTTCAATCCATTAAAAACAGCTAATGCAGCTTTTTCATAAAACTCTTTTTTTTTCATCATGTTTTCCTCTTTCTTATTAGAAATAAACCCGACTTCAACTAAAACAGCTGGCATAGAAGCCCTCATTAATACTCTAAAAGGAGCTTGTTTAACACCTCTGTTCCTGGTATTCATTAGTTTATTCAACTCTTGCTGGATAAACTCTGCTAATTTACTTGAATCTCTTATATAATCTGCTTGTGCCATATTCCACAAGATCATCTTAAGACCATCTGCTTCAACTTTTTGATCAATTTCTTTAAAAGACATATTTTCTTTTCTTGCTAATTCAAAAGATTCTTTATCAGTTGCTTTAAGGCTTACAAAAAATGTCTCCGGTCCACTTGCACCACCTTTATGGGATGAATTGACATGAATAGAAATAAATAAGTCTGAATTATTACTATTTGCAATATCTGCTCTTTTGTTTAGAGAAATATCTGTATCATCATTTCTTACCAAAATAACTTTTATTTTTAATTTATTTATAATTATTCTCTTTAATTCTCTACATATTTTTAAAGTAATATCTTTCTCTTTCAAGTATTGCCCAACTGCACCATAGTTTTCACCTCCATGCCCGGGATCTATGCAAATAACAGAGATTTTTTTCTTTTTCTTTTCATTTTTAATCTTAACTGGTTTTTTAATAATCTCTTTGTATTCATGTTTAGCTGGATTTTTTTTAATCTCTTTGTGTTTGACAGAATCTGTTCTTTGAATAGGTGTAAGAGTTTTACCTCCTTTCACCTTTTTCATATCTATAACCAAACGAAATGGGTTCTTCAATACAAATTTTCTCCACATATCAAATCTATATTTAGAATTAAAAACAAACTTACTTTTATCAATTTGCGATTCAATTATGGGATTCTCAATTACTTCTGATTTATTTAGTATTAGAATATTTTCTTTTTTTAATTTGCCTAAAATCTCAATTATATGGTCATCATTAGAATTTTTAGTAAATTTATATACAAAAGAAGAATCATTTTCAAAAACAATTCTTGTGTAACCACCGTCATTTTTATGATCATATATCCTTATATTTAGAGATTTTGCATCTAAGAAATGATTAGAAATGAGTATAATAATTATTATATATAAAGATTTTCCATAAAAGTGATATTTTTTACCATTCATCTATAATATTCTTTCCAATTAATTAAATAACTCAAATAATACTCCAAATATATATAATGGAGGCGGCGGGAATCGAACCCGCGTCCAATAAAGATCTCATTAAAGCGTCTACAGATATGTTTCGTTTTAAATACGGGTTTTAGAAACAAAAACAAACAAAATTACTAAAACCGCCAGATTTTAAGTCTCGTCCATGATCGGTAACCTGAAAACTGATATAGGACCATCCTGCTAAATGTCATTCTTACTCCCCCACAGGAAAGAAAAATAAGAATGGCAACGTTATTACGCTGCTAGTGCAAATTCGTTGTTTGCGTTTAGTTTTTTTGAGCTTTTTTATGAGGTACTCAACTCAACCTGCAACTTTAAATATATCAATACTGTCGAACCCAAATCGCCCCCCTGTTATTATTAAAAGTAATAATATAAAAACTTTAAATTTTTTACTTTTAATAGGAGAGACTCAATTAATGGCGGGGCCGACGAGACTCGAACTCGCGGCCTCAGGCGTGACAGGCCTGCGTTCTAACCAACTGAACTACGACCCCACTACTAATTGTGTTCATTTGGGCGGTAGAGGACTCGAACCTCTGGCCATCGGCGTGTAAAACCGATGCTCTACCAGCTGAGCTAACCGCCCTAAACAAAAGTCTATATTACTTCATTTTCAAAAAAATGTCAACAGTTTTTTACAAAAAAATATATTAGAATATATACTCGCTTATTTATGCAACAATATTTATATTGCTTCCAAGATGAGGTGAAATTTCAGAAAGCATACTTACTAATTGTTCAGCAATTTTCGACTGTACTTCTATAGAACTTTTTAGTGAAGACATTTCTGCACTTTGATATTTTTCAATCAATTGATCAAAACTTACCTGTCGCGCAAAACCAGCTATTTCATTAACATTAGTCATATCTTATTATTTCGTCTTATTAGATGAAAACTTTAATTTGCTATTTTTGTTCTAATATTCTATAATTTATTTTAGGAGGAAAACATGGGTTTTTTTGACAAATTAAAGGCTGAATTTATTGACATTATTGAATGGTTGGATTCTTCAAATGACACGATGATTCACAGATTTGAAAGATATGGAAATGAGATAAAAAATGGTGCACAATTAATCGTTAGGGAATCTCAAGTAGCTGTTTTTGTTTTTGAAGGGCAGATAGGAGATGTATTTAAACCAGGTAGATATCAATTAACAACAAACAATATTCCTCTACTTACAACTTTAAAAGGTTGGAAGTATGGATTTAACAGTCCATTTAAATGTGAAATCTATTTCGCAAGCATGAGGAACTTTACAGATAATAAATGGGGAACTAAAAACCCTATTATGATGCGTGATCCTGAATTTGGTCCTATCAGATTACGAGCATTCGGTAATTATGCAATAAAAGTTGATGATCCTGTAACATTTATTAAACAAATTGCAGGAACTGATGGTGCATTTACTACTGATGAAATCACAGAACAGTTAAAAAATGTTATTCTAACAAGATTCTCTGATGCTCTGGCAGAAAGCAAGATCCCTGCTATAGATATGGCTACTCAATATAATGAATTATCAAAATTAATCGAAGATAAAATTCAGGATGAGTTTAAAGAGTACGGATTAAAACTCACAAAATTTCTGGTGGAAAACATCTCTTTCCCTCCAGAGGTTGAAGAAGCTATTGACAAGAGAAGCAGCATGGGTGTCATTGGCAATCTAAATAACTATATGCAGTATCAGGCAGCAAATTCACTTGAAAAAGCAGCTGAAAATCCCAGTGGATCTGCCAGTGCAGGAGTTGGAATGGGTATGGGCTTTGCAATGGCTAATCAGATGGGAGGCATGTTTATGCAAAACCAGGGGCAGGGACAGGCTCCTCAGCAGCAGGTTGCACCCCAACAAAATGCTCCGGCTGCAGCACCACCCCCTATCCCGGGTTCAGTCCCATATTATGTTGCAGTTATGGGTAAACAGGAAGGACCATACCACCAGAACATTCTGAAAAACATGATAATGCAGGGAAAATTCACTAAAGATACACTTGTCTGGAAACAGGGGATGAGTAAATGGCAAAAGGCAGGAGCGGTTACAGACCTTACTTCATTATTAGGCCAGATTCCTCCACCAGTACCACAGCTTTAAGGTAGGGACAAATGGAATTTGACCAAAAGACCGAGGAGACGGAACAGGATAAATTAGCCTGTAATGATTGCGGTGCTATTCTCTCATATAAACCCGGAACAAAACATCTTAAATGTGAGTACTGCGGAGCTGAAAATGAGATTGAAGCTTCTAAAAAAATTATTGAAGAGATTGATTATGAAAAGTTTATCTCAAATCAATTAGAAAATGAGGAGAAGATAGAAGTTGTTTCTGTAAAATGCAAAACTTGTGGTGCACATGTTTCATTCCCTCCTAATATTACTTCTGATGAATGTCCATATTGCGCTTCCAATATTATTGTCAAAGATGGAAGTTCAAGTTTGCTGCTGAAACCAAAATCCCTGATTCCATTTGTTATTGATAAAAAAAAGGCAGATATACTTTTTAAAACCTGGATTGGAAAGTTATGGTTTGCACCTTCAAAACTAAAAGAAAGAACAGCAAAAGGAAAAATAAATGGTATTTATATTCCCTACTGGACTTATGATTCCAGTACATTTACCAATTATACTGGACAAAGAGGAACATATTATTATATTACCGAAACATATACAGCAACTGAAAATGGTCAGTCTGTTACAAAAACAAGACAGGTCAGAAGAACAAGATGGACAAATATCAGTGGCAATGTCAGTCACTTTTTTGATGATGTCCTGGTTATTGCAAGTACATCATTGCCTAAAAAAATCACAAATAAACTTGACCCCTGGAATCTTAGCTCACTAACTCCATTTAATGAAAAATATCTTGGTGGCTTTAAAAGCGAATCCTATCAGGTGGAATTGAAAGATGGTTTTGTTACAGCAAAAACAATTATGGATAAAAAAATCAATAACCTTATCAGAAGCCAAATTGGTGGTGATGAACAAATGATAAATTCATCAAATACTTCTCATAGTAATATTAAATTTAAACACATCCTCCTTCCAATTTGGATCAGTTCATATAAATATAGTGAAAAAATCTATAGATTCCTGATAAATGGACAAACTGGAGAAGTTCAGGGAGAAAGACCATACAGTTATATGAAGATTGCATTACTGGTTATCTCTATATTGGCTATAATTGGTGCTATAATTTATTTTTCTGGATAAAATACATTTGTAAACCGTGAAAGAGACATACTATACAAAAAATTCAATAGAAAAGCAGAGTAAAATTTTCCAAAAGAAAACAGCATCATATTATAAAGAGAGACAATTGAATATAAAACCTGATAAAGCAGCTCTTTTAGTACTTGATATGCAGGGTTTTTTTTTAAATCCTCTATCCCATGCTTATATCCCAAGTGCACAAGCTATCATTCCAAAAATAATAAATGTCAGTAATGCTATATTGAATTCAGGATCAGACATTATTTTTACAAGACATATAAATACAATAGAAAATTCAAATAATATGAATACATGGTGGCGTGATATTCTTACAGAATCAGATAAATTGTCGGAGTTGAGTGAACAAGTTTATATTAAGGACTCCCCCATTATAATAAAATCACAGTATGATGCTTTTTATAATACTAAACTTGAGGAAATATTAAAAAACTCTGGAAAAACTCAGTTAATAATCTCTGGAGTGATGACACATCTTTGTTGTGAAACTACTGCCCGTTCTGCCTTTGTAAGGGGATTTGAAGTTTTTTTCGGGATCGATATGACTGCAACATATAATAAGCAGTTCCACATTTCAACACTATTGAATTTATCACATGGATTTGCTTCACCACTACTCTCTGATGATATTATAAAGAACTTGAATGAAAACAATTAGCAAGATCTACCCGGTAGTTATTATTGGAGGAGGTCCTTCAGGAATTGCTGCTGCGATCCAATTGAAGCGTTCAGACATAAAACACCTGCTTATTGAAAAAGATGAATGCGGAGGCCTTTTAAGGAATGCCTATTTAGTTGAGAACTATCCTGGTTTTTTTAAAGCTGTCTCCGGAAGAAAATTAACATCCTGCTTAGTTAAACATTTAAAGAAATTAAATATAGAACCTCTTTATAGTGAAGTAAAAAATATTTCTTATTCTAATAAGGAAAAATTGTTTTCAATCAATATTGGGAAAACAATCTTCAAAAGTAGAATTATAGTTGTTGCAACAGGGCTAAAACCCAAAGAACCTGACATCATCAGTAAACTTTCTCAAAAATCACAAAAGATCATCTACTATAATATATATGATCTTAATAACCCAAAGAACAAGAACATTCTGATTGTAGGCGCTGGTGATGCGGCCTTTGATTATGCCTTAAATCTTTCTAGAAATAATAAAGTAATGATTATAAATAGAAAAGAGAAAATCAAAGCTCTGAATTTATTGCAGGAAAGAGTAAAAAATAATAGAGCAATTGAATACAAAAAAAATACATTAATAGAACATATTATAGATGATACCCAGCGAATTATTTTAAATTCAAATAATCAACATATTGAAAAAACTTTTGATATAATACTGTTTGCCATTGGCAGAATACCTGATCTAAATTTTATCTCTTCACAAATAATGAAAAAAAGGTTAGAATTAGAAACTAACAATGTTTTATATTTCATTGGAGATATAAGTAATGGAAACTTTCGTCAGGCCTCTATAGCTGTAGGTGATGGGATAAAAGTTGCAATGGAAATTAACAAATTATTAAATAAATAAGAGAGTATTGTATGGAAATTGTTTCAAAATCAGGTAAAGAAGATCTTGCATTTGTATACCTCGCTAAAACTGGTAAGGATAAGTATATAGAATTTGTTGAATCAATCCAACCACCAATTCCTAAAGAAGACAAGTGGGTTTTGATTGTATCAACCCTTTATGGATGTCCCGTAGGATGCGCCATCTGCGATGCAGGGAGCTGGTATAAAGGCAAATTATCTAAAAAAGAAATTATGGATCAAATCGAATATCTAATCTTAAAGGATTATCCAAATGGTTATGTTACATCAAAAAAATTCAAAATCCAGTTTGCAAGAATGGGTGAACCTGCATTAAACCAAAATGTTCTGGATGTCTTAAGGGAATTACCATTAAAATTTCATTTACCCGGATTAATGCCAAGTATATCTTCAGTTGCTCCGAATGGGACAGATAAATTCTTTGACGAATTATTAATAATAAAGAACACTCAATATCAAAACGGAAGGTTTCAATTACAATTTTCAATTCACTCAACTGATCAGAGTGAAAGGGATATATTAATACCTGTGAAAAAGTGGGATTTTAATAAAATCTCATCCTATGGAGAAAAATTCTTCTCACCCGGGGACAGAAAAATAACTTTGAACTTTGCTATATCAGATAAGTATCCATTAGACCCCAAAATAATACAGAAACACTTTAACCCAGATATTTTTTTAATAAAATTAACTCCGATAAATCCTACTATCACAGCAAATAAAAATAAAATTAGAAATGGGTTATTTAGCCATGACAGTATAGCTAATTTAAAATCTGTAAAAGATCTTAAGAAAATAGGTTTTGAAGTGATCATTAGTATTGGAGAACTTGAAGAAAACAAAATAGGAAGTAACTGCGGACAATTTATAAAAAAATTTCTCACTGAAAAAAACATCATACTTGATAATGCCTATTCATATCCACAAACCTATTTAGAAAGAATAAATAATTGAAAAGAAGAATTATATTTAGAATTTTTCCTTTTAACCAGCTAACATTCCCAATTCTTCTAAATAGTTGGGAAAAAGACAATCTTGACCGGGAATTTGAAATAATTATCTCAGAAAACATAGTTCAACCAAAAGATGGCGATGTTTTTGTCTACTCATTTATGACCCCATTTGTTCCACTTATATATAATGAGATAAAAACTATAAATAATAAAAATATAATTATCATTGGTGGTGGTTCTCATATTACGGGAGAATCTGACTTAGCCTTTGATATGGGATTCGATATTTTATTCAAAGGAAGTGGTGAAAAAAGCTTTTTAAACTTTGGAATTGATCTTCTTGATGGTAAGATAAAAAAAACCAGAAAAATGTATAATCCTGAAATACTGGATATTAATAACTATCTTCCAATATCAAAATATTTTCGCACTCTTCCACCTCTTGAAATTACCAGAGGATGTTTCTGGAATTGTCAATATTGCCAGACAAATGTAAATGCACCATCTTATAGGAACTTTTCCAGTATAAAAAAATATCTTGATCATGCCCATTCCAAAAACCTTAAAAGGATTAACTTTATTTCACCATCCGCATTTGAATTCAAGTCAAAAATGGGTACTAATTCTCTGCAAAACTTAGAAAAACTCCTTAAAATTTCAAACTCATATAATTTTAAATTCATCGAATATGGTATTTTCCCTTCAGAAATTAGACCAAATTCCATCAATGATGCGGGAGTGAAAATTTTAAAGAAATATGTGTCAAATAAGCGGATAACAATTGGTGCCCAAAGTGGAGATGATCTTAGATTAAAAAGTTTAAATAGAGGACATTCTATAACCGAGATTGAAAATGCAGTAAAGATAATTAATCGATTCGGTTTCATTGCAAATCTTGATTTTATAATTGGATATCCGGACGAAACTGAAAAAGAAAGAAAAACAACCTTTGAGTTTATTAAAGATTTACATAAAAAGTACAAAATAAAAGTACAATTTCATTATTTTTTTCCATTATCAGGGAGTAAACTACAGAATAGATTTCCATCGAAACTCTCAAGTAGAGATAAAGAGACTCTTTTTAAACTAAATAAAGATGGAATAGGCAAAGATGGCTGGGTACAAAATGAAATTGATTCGAACAAATATTTTGATTGGATGAAAAACACTTTCCCCGAATACTTTAATAAATATATTTAAACTTATTCTATGAACCTGTCTAATCTAAGCAGAAACAAAAATAGTAATTATATATAAGGTAATCAATGCTATTGAATTAAGTGAAAGAATTTTAAAGATTTTACTTTCTGATTTTCTAATAATTGCAAAAAAAGCTATAAAATTCATCAAAATTGCTATAACTCCAACAGTTACATTTTTTCCTGAAATTGCAGTCAGAATATTACCTTTTAAATAGAATATGTCTAAAATCAGAATTATTGCAATATTGAACAGGTTGCTCCCTGCAATGTTTCCAATAAACATATCAAAAGCACCAATTTTTGCTGCCTGAAATGAGACAACAAGTTCCGGAAAGGATGTAACAAATGCGATAAAGATTATTCCAATTAACGTATCACCCCAGTTCATTACAGTCGCTATCTCTTTTCCAACAACTGGAAGATATAGACCAATTGCAATTATGGCCATTGCAGATAATATGAATTTGAACACTTCTACTTTAAGACTCTTAGTCTTATACTCTTGAATTGTTTTAGTTTCTCTTCTTTCCCTGAAAATCACCCTCATGAAAAAAATATAAAGTATAAAGATCAGAATTGAAGATACGCCAATATGAAAAAATTGTATGTCAAATTTTGTTGAGATTAAAATCACAAGTGTTGAGATAATAATAATACTGAATCCCATATTTAGCATATTCTGCTTACTATTTTTTTTATAAATATTTTTTTTATACATGAACAGCTCAATTATTCCGATTATCAGAATATTGAAAATACAACTTCCAATAAGTTGTCCAATTGCAATATCAGGTGACTTGACTATAGTTACAGAGGAAATCCCACTGAACAATTCAGGGAGAGATGTTATCATTGACACAAAAACAACTCCCATAAATGCTCTTCCCCAGCCTTTTTTTTCAGCAATGATATCTGCACTATTTGTTGATATTTTTCCAAAAATATTTATAAGAATCAGTATTATAAGAAACTTTGACCATGCAAGAATCATTATAAGCCCCACTTAAGTTTTTCAGATAATAATTTAAAATAACTCATATGCTTTTGACTTATCATTTTTAACCTATTCTGGCAACTAGTAATTTGTAGAGTATCTTTATATAAAAATGGAATCTTTGTCTGCCCGTCAATTGTTATAAACACTTCAGTATTATCTGAAATCAATTTAACTTTTATTTCAGATCTGTCAGGGATTATTATTGGCCGAAAAGTAAGTGAATGAGGACAAATAGGAGTTATAATTGTTCCTTCAACTTCAGGAGTTATAATTGGACCTCCAGCTGATAAGGAATATGCAGTTGAACCAGTTGGAGTTGAAATTATTAAGCCATCCGCAGTAATATCTGCGATAGGAATATTATCAATGATAAGAGAAAGCTTTATCACTCTTGCGATATCACCTTTACTGACAACTATATCATTGAGGGCTGAGATACTAATGTTTTTATATTTTAATTTTATTAATTTTCTTTCTGATATACGATATTTTCCATTCATAATGTCTTTTAATTCAATATTTAACTGTGCAATATTAAATTCAGTTAAAAAGCCAAGTGTTCCCATATTAAATCCAACAACTGGGACATTGTTTTTAGCTGCATCATTTGCGATTGATAAAAAAGTACCATCCCCACCGATAATCAATATTATGTCACTTAATTGAACAATATCTTCTCTTAAGACTCCATCTTTCTGATTTAATAATTCTGACGCAATACTTTCCAGAATTACCTCTTTGCTTGAATCTTTCAATATATTTACTGCTTCTTTCAGATAATCCTTTACCTTTGCTTCAATCTCCCTGCGAGGAGGCTTTATAACTATTCCTATTTTATTATACATTTTTCATCTCGGATACTATTTTATCATTATTTATACTTTTTTTTCCATATTTTAATAGAAAAAAATATTCCTGATTCCCTTTTTGTCCTTTTACCCCAGCTTTTGTAAAATTTACTATCCCAAAATTTTCTTTTTCAATTATACTCTTTACACTTAATACAATCTCTATTCTATCTTCCAATGAATCGATTATTCCACCTTTTTTGACTTTGTTTTTTGGCGCCTCAAACTGAGGCTTTATAAGGGTTAATATTTTCGCTTTCTTAAAAACTTTAAGTGCTGGGATAACTTTTGTGATGGAAATAAATGAAAGATCCATTACAATTAAATCCGGTGTAAACTCTACATCTTCTTTCTCAAGATCTCTGGCATTTTTTTTTAATAATGTAAGCCTAGGATTTTTTCTCAGGTTATAGTCAACCTGATCAATATTAACATCAACACCTTTTACTATTTCCGCACCATTCTTTAATACAAAATCTGAGAAACCGCCTGTAGAAATTCCTATATCGAGTATCTTTAATCCCCGGATGTTTATCGCGAAAGTATCAAAAGCTTTTTCTATCTTTAATCCACCCCTTGAAACAAAGGGATTTTTAATTTTAAGCGATATTAAATCTGTTTCCTTTACAAGAGTCGAAGCCTTATACTCAACCTGCCCATTTACAAGTACTGAACCAGACATTATTAAAGGTAAAGAAGACTCCTTATCAGGAGCCATTTTTCTCAAAACCAGCTCAACATCTAATCTGGCAGATTTTTTCTTCTTCAATTAAATTTAATATTTAGACAGAAAGAACTGCTAGAACATCACCAGATGCGAATTGAGCTCCAACTGCAAATTTAATCTCTTTTACTGTTCCATTCTGCGGGGCTGTGATTTTTGTTTCCATTTTCATAGCTTCAATAATAATAATAGTTTCACCTTTTTTTACCAGCCCTGAAGGTTTTATTATCTTAAAAACAGAGCCGGGCATTGGCGCTTTAATATCAATACCCTTACCTTCAGGTTTATTTACTGTATCTGCCTCAGAAGCTTCTTTCATATCAACATTGAATGATTGTCCATCTACTATTACGTTTTTTCCATCTAACTGGAGGCTATATTCAGTCTCATTTACAGTAACGATAAAATTTCCAGAATCTGCTGTAATATCACTTTTCTTGGTTTTATCAATTTTTCTTACACCAACTTCAGCTTCTCCTTTAAGAAACTTTACACCTTTATCTTTACATGTCGCGACAATAAAAATATTTTCGTCTGTTAGATCAAACCCCTCTTTTTTTACTATCTCTTCAGCAATTTTTAAACCCTTCTTAGGATCTTTATTGTTAATTTCTAGTGCAGTTTTAGTTGTAGGTTCCATTTTTAACTGTTCTGTAGCAAGTTTTATAATATCAGGGTCTGCCGGAACTGGAGTTTTTCCAAAATATCCAAGAACCATTTTCCCAAAGGATTCTGCAATTTTTTCCCATGGCCCGAACATTACATTATTAAAGGCCTGTTGGAAATAAAATTGTGATACAGGGGTTACTGATGTTCCAAATCCCCCCTTCTTTACAACATCACCCATTGCTTTAATAATTTCAGGATATTTATCCATAATCCCATTATCTCTTAACATTTGAGTATTCGCGGTCAGTGCTCCACCAGGCATTGGACTCCAGGGAATTATCGGTTCAACGGATCTGGATTCCGGAGGCATAAAATAGTCTTTCATACAATCCTTAAATACCTCTTCAGCATCTCTAACCTTATCTATATCAATATCAAGAGTATAATCAGTCCCTCTTAATGCGTGCCACATAGTAAGAATGTCAGGTTGACATGTTCCACCTGATGCCGGCATCATTGAAAGATCAATAGCATTGGCACCGGCATCAATAGCAGCTTTGTATGTTGCAATACTGATACCTGCAGTTTCATGTGTATGGAAATGTATATATGCATCCTCTGGCAATATTTTTCTTGCTCTTTTTATTGTTTCATAGACTTTTGAAGGTACAGCAGTTCCAGATGCATCTTTAAAGCAGACTGAATCAAAAGGGATATCCGAATCAATAATCTTTTTCAGGGTCATTTCATAGAATGCAGGATCATGTGACCCTTTACTTCCAGGAGGCAACTCCATCATAGTTACACAAACCTGATGTTTAAGACCTGCATTTGCTATACTCTGTCCACTAAATATTAAATTATCAACATCATTTAATGCATCAAAATTTCGTATCGTCGTTATCCCATGTTTTTTGAAAAGTTTTGCATGCATTTCAATCACATCTGAGGGCTGTGATTCAAGACCAACAACATTCACACCTCTTGCAAGTGTTTGTAAATTTGCGTCCGGCCCTGCAGCTTCTCTAAAAGAATCCATCATCTCAAATGCATCTTCATTACAATAAAAATATAATGATTGGAAACGTGCACCACCTCCAGCTTCAAAATAGTTTATTCCAGCTTCCTTCGCAGCCTGTACTGCTGGCAAGAAATCCTTTGTAAAAACCCTAGCTCCAAAAACAGATTGGAACCCATCTCTAAATGCAGTACACATAAAATCAATTTTTTTCTTTCCCATATTTTCCTTTCCTCTTTTTATTTTTTCTATACCAACACTGCCCAAAGTACTCCAGCTCCAATTGCAGAGCCAATAACACCAGCAACATTCGGTGCCATTGCATGCATTAACAAATGGTTATCCGGGTCTGCCTCTCTTCCAACCATTTGAACAACTCTTGCAGAATCAGGTACAGCAGATACACCCGCAGCACCGATTAAAGGATTTATTTTATTCTCCTCCTTTAAAAAGAGGTTCATAAATTTTGCAAATATAATTCCACCTGCTGTTGCAATCATGAATGAAAAAGCACCAAGTCCAAAGATCAATAAGCTTTCAGGTTTAATAAATGTCTGTGCCTGAGTACTGGCTCCAACTGAAAATCCCAGAAGAATAGTAACAATATCAATAAGAGAATTTCTTGCTGTATTAGCAAGTCTTTCTGTTACAGTACTCTCCTTTAATATATTTCCAAGAAACAACATTCCAACCAGGAATAAAGAACCAGGAGCTATCAAAGCTGCTATTAAAGTTCCTACAATTGGTAAAACCATTTTTTCTCTTTTTGAAACCTTCCGTGGAGCCTTCATTCTAATCAACCTCTCTTTCTTTGTGGTTAATAGTTTCATAATCGGAGGTTGAATAACAGGAACTAATGCCATATATGAATATGCAGCAATGGCTATTGCACCTAATAATTCAGGCGCAAGTTTTGAAGATAAAAATATTGCAGTAGGTCCGTCAGCACCGCCTATTATTCCAATTGCTCCTGCCTGAGCCGGAGAAAAACCAAGAAATAAAGCACCCATTAGGGTTAGAAAAATACCTATCTGAGCAGCGGCACCAAGTAAAATTAATTTTGGATTTGACAGCATTGTTGAAAAATCTGTCATTGCTCCAATCCCCAGAAAAATTAATGGCGGAAAAATACCCTGTTTTACCCCAAAATAAATATAATAGAAAACACTTCCCTCATCATAAACACTTAGTGCCATCCCCGCAATACTAGGGATATTACCTAAAATTATGCCAAATCCAATCGGTATAAGTAATAGCGGCTCATAATCCTTGATAATAGCAAGTGCTATAAACGCTATTCCTATTATGAGCATGACAACATTGCCAAGTGTAAGGTTTGCAATCCCAGTTGTATTTAAAAACTTTAACAAAATATCCATAGTTTATCCTCTAATTAAGCATTATTCTTACTTTTTGCAAGCGCATATCCAATTGCAGCAACAATTTCTTTCCCATCAACTCTAGGTTCTGAAAATACAATGCCTTCCTCTTCTTCTGGGAAAATATTATTAAATAATTTTAACATTTTTGGGAGCAAAAATACAAAAACAGTTATTGTAATTAAAGCAGAAAATACAATAAACATGCCAGTCATTGAAATAGCCAGCCCATTACCATCTAAAATCTTTTGAAAACTAAAAGCAAATTCCATATTATTTCCTCAAAATATATATTTTTTATTTTAAATTCTAAAGTAAATTTGTTTTTTTTTCAAATAAATTAAACATAAAATTTTTTTAATTCTCATTTCTATGAATATTATATCTATTTTATTCTTTTATATAAACTGTTATAATATAGATATGAAAAAATTGATTATTTTTGTTTTATTTATTTTGGTAGCATTTCCGGCAATAAATCAGGATACAAAAGAGAACACAAATAATGATAAAGATAAGACTAAATTTGGAGATGTTTTTGATAAGAGAGAGGATGATTCGAACTTTCCGGATGAATACGAAATAGACATGTATACAGAAGAAAATAAGTTGGAACCTCTTAAAAGAAAAGAAAAAATTATTTGGGCATACCGGACCGCATTAGAAAATCCCTTTATTTAAATGATAAAAAAATATCCCTGGCATTTCATCTACCTGATTTTTATAATTATTAGTCTGACGAATATAATGCAGAAATTAAGGTGGAACACACCAACTGATGCGATAGATTGGGAACTAACAAAAATTACAGATAATGAAACAAGATTAGTCTGTAAGAAAGCTCCTGAAGGAAGCAATATTTCCAAGGGAGATATACTTTTTAATATAAATAAATATCCTATAAAAAACCATATTGACCTTTATAGAGTTATACAAAAATTAAGTCAACTTAAAAAAACCCCTTTATATACAATTGAACGAAATGAACTTGATAAGATCAGGACTTTGCAAAGTATGAACAAATTTACACCCTCATATTACTATCTAATGGTTTTTTCCGGAATCATTTTTGTTATATTAACATTAAATATCCTGAATATAAATCTTAAACAGGAAAATATGATTAAAATTCCAAGTATTTTTCATCTTCTTACATTATCCTTTTCAGGAATGGTCGTACTTTCTCCTACCAACTCTTACCAGCTAATTGATTTTGTAATACTATTCTTTGACAGGATATCATTTACTTTATTTCCGGCATTTTTACTATTGTTCTCACTATATTATCCTATAAAATCTCCAATATTAAGATTTTTTAACCAAAAATCCTTAAAAAAAATCATTTTCCTTATCCCTGTTCTATTATTATTATTCTATTTATATTTTATTCTCAACTCTGTATTTAGTACTACTCCTGAGATGATATCTCTTATAATTGAAAAGTTCAGAAGTGTTTTATCAGATTATTTTACAATATATTTGATATTATCAATATTATTGATTATTTCTTCAGGGATATATTTTATTTATAGAACAAAAAGATTCAGGGTTGCATCTTTGTTTTTAATACTCATTATTGGAGTTTCTTCGCTTCTTGTCCTCAACTTATATTTTTTCAAGATCCTGAATTATTCTTTTCTAATGCTTACAGTTTTAATATTTGCCCTCCCATTGATACCAATAGGATTGGCATATTATATTGACGTTAATAAGATTTCATTAATTAACAAGATTATTCAGAAAACCACAGGATTAGCTTCAATATTTCTCTTTATTTTTGGAATATATTTTTTTCTGGGAACAAATATTGAGCAAAATAAGGTTGTAGGGATTTTCTGGTCTATAACGGCAATACTTACCGCAGGTTTAATATTCAAACCAATAGAAGGAACAATCCAAAACAGTATAGAAAAGATCTTTTCCAGGGGAAGTTATAATTTCAAAAATCAGTTGACCGAATTAATTTCATCAATTAGAACAGAGAAGAATCTGGTTTATTTATCAAATAGTGTTCTAGATGCTATAAATAAAGGATTTAATTTAAAACATAGTTCTCTAATAGTTTTTTATAAAAAAAACACTTTTCATCTATTTCCTAAAAATAAAAGAATTACAATTTCTTCTAAATTCATACGGGATCTAAGTGATTCTATTTCACCATTGATGCTTACAAGAGAGAATTTTAAAGAGTTATACCCTAAGGATTTTGCTGCCCAAAGACTAGGTGAATGCAGTCAATTTTTTCCTCTCATCTCAAATAACAAATTGATTGGATTAATTGCTCTTGGATTAAAAGATAATAATATTTTTTTATCATCATACGAATGGGACCTAATCTATAATATCTCATCATCACTAACAATATCTGTAGAAAACGCTCTTTTATACTCCCAATTGGAGAACCAAATTAGAGAAATTAACATTCTTAAAGAATTTAATGAAAATATTATTGAAAACCTTAATTTTGGCGTTATAGTTATTTCAAAATTGAATATAATTAAAACCTGGAATAAATTTATGGAAAAAAAATTCAATACACTTAGAGTTGATGCAATCAATAAGAAGGCTCTATCGATATTCGGAAGCGGAATGTGGAAAAAGATATCTATGGGAAAGAAAGAAAGATCGGCTACATTAAATAATATAGAGATCTCTATTAAAGACATAGATCTCATTTTTGATATTCATGTCTCTGCTTTAATTGATAATAATAATCGAAATATTGGTTCTATTCTCGTTTTTGAGGATAGAACAGAAAAGAACCTGATACTTAATCAACTTATAACGAATGAAAAAATGGCATCTATCGGTCTTCTATCTGCAGGGATTGCACATGAGATAAATACACCGCTAACCGGAATTTCATCATATTGCCAGCTTATACTGGATGAACCTGATAATGAAGAAAATATTTCACTTGTCTCAAAAATTCAGGATCAGGTAATAAGAGCAAATAAAATAACAAGAACTCTCTTGGATTTCTCAAGGCAAAAAGGAGAAGTTCCAGTGGAATTAAATATAAATAGTATTATTGAAGAGAGCATCCCATTAATAGAGCATAAAATTAAAACGAAAAACATTAAAATTGAGAAGGATCTGGATTCGAAATCACAATTTTTCGGATTTCCAACCCGACTCCAGCAAATGATTATAAACCTGTTAATAAATGCAAGTGACTCTGTTAAGATTGACGGTGGTAATATAAAGATTTCTACAATTGAAACTATAAAGAATATTATTATTACGATTAAAGATAATGGAAAAGGCATTGATAAAGACAGCATAAAAAAAATATTCGAACCTTTTTTCACTACAAAAAAAAAGGGTGAAGGGACTGGATTAGGATTATCTATTATATATAACATAATAAGAGAACACTATGGCGATATAAAAGTAAACAGTGTAAAAGATCAAGAAACCACCTTTTCAATAACTATCCCCAAAATAAGTCCATTAAGGAGGATTAAATTATGATGAAGAGACCAAAGATACATCTTGTCGATGACGAGTACATTATTCATGATATTATAAAAAGAATATTTAATCCTGATGAATATGAATTAATTATTTCTGAGAACAAACATACAGCAATATCAAATCATACAACAGATGTTGATGTTGTCATCATGGATTTAATGATCCCTGGAACTTCAGGAATTGAAATATATAAAGAATTAATAAAAACAGATCCTGAAATTAAAGCAATTTTTTTAACTGCTTATGGCACTATCGATACAGCTATTGAAACAATTAAACTTGGCGCATTGGATTATCTTCAAAAACCCTTCAATAATGTTGATTTGAAACATAGAATCAATAGAATTATTAATGAAAAAAATACAATAAATGAAAACATTGAATTAAAGAAGGTATTAAATAAAAGATTTAATTTTGGTAATATAATTGGGGTAAGTAAAGCATTAAAAAAAACCCTTAGTATAGTTGAAAGTGTTGCAAAATCAAACTCAACAATACTAATAACAGGAGAGAGTGGCACTGGGAAAGAATTGATAGCAAAAGCAATCTTTCAGAATTCGAATAGAACAAAAAGACCATTTATTTCATTCAACTCAAGCAATATTCCTGAGACATTATTTGAAAGTATGCTCTTTGGACATAAAAAAGGCTCTTTTACAGGCGCTCATATTGACAAAAAAGGAGCATTTGAAGAAGCTGATAAAGGAACAATATTTTTTGATGAAATCTCAAATATCAGTTTAGATATTCAAGCAAAAATATTAAGAGTTTTACAGGAAAAGGAAATCCAGCCTCTTGGAAGTAATCAGGCATTTAAAGTTGATGTAAGAATAATTGCTGCAACCAATGTTGATCTAAGGGAAAAAGTAAAAAACAATGAATTTAGAGATGATCTTTTTTTCAGACTTAATGTAATCGATGTAAATCTACCTTCATTAAGAGAAAGAAAAGAAGATATACCTTTATTAATTCCCCATTTTTTAGATAAATACAATAAAGAAAATGATAAAAAAATAAAAATAATACCCGAAAAATTTATAAAATTTTTAATTGACTATAATTGGCCTGGTAATATCAGAGAATTAGAGAATGCAATTAATAGAGCTGTGCTTCTTAGTTCTGATAAAGAACTCGATTATCATGCTCTACCATATGAAATAACAAATTTTAATCCAGAGTTTGATTTAAATAATGATAGTAAAAATGATTTCAATACTCAGATTGATCTCTATAAAAGAAAATTAATAATAAGATCTCTAAATGAAAACAATTGGATACAAAAAAAAGCTGCCTCTTCCCTTGGACTTAAGGCAACAACTATTTCAGAATTAATGAAAAGATTAGATATAACAAAATAGGTGAATAAAAATGGAAAACAAAAAAAAATTTATGAACAAAGACACAACAATTAAATTACAAAAATTCTTGCAGGATGCTGGATATGATAACAGGCGAAATATCAGAAAATGGATCAATACTGGGGAAATAAATGTCAATAGCAAAGTGATTAAAGATCCAAATTTTCTAATAGATCCTGCAAAAGATAAAATTCAGCATGGAGAAAAGAAATTAAAACTAAGAATAGAAAAGAAATGCTATTATATCTTTAATAAACCATATGGAGTTGTTGCAACCCTTTCAGACCCTGAAGGAAGAGTAACCATTTCAGAATATATTAAAAAGATAAAAACAAGAGTTTATCCTGTAGGAAGACTGGATTTTCATTCAGAAGGGCTGATATTGCTAACTAATGATGGTGATCTTACAAATTTCATAATATCTCCAAGAAACAAAGTACCTAAAGTTTATTTAATTAAAGTAAAGGGTATTCCAGATAACGAATTGCAGAAAAAAATGAGAGTTACCGGTGTCGTGATTGACAGAGTAAGGGTTAAACCCCTTCAAGTCAGTTTTGTGAAGAAAACCGGAAAAGGAAATAGTTGGTTAAAGGTAACAATAATTGAAGGGACAAAGCATATTGTAAGAAAGTTGTTTTTGTATTCAGGACATCCAGTTGAAAAACTTAAAAGAACTATGATAGGAAATATTCCAATTAAAAAACTTCTTCCCGGATATTATAAAGAACTTCCAATTGAAGATATAGAGAGTTTCAAAAAAAAATATAATTATAAGGCATAAATTCTGAGTCTTAAATATTAAGAAAAAGATAACTAATTTATCAATTTTTTTTAGGATCAAAAAAGAATATTATTATTCCAGGTATTAAGATTAAAATATCCCTTATTAACAGGTATAATGGATTACTGCCTTTTCCAGATGAAGCAAAACAACCACAATCAAAGTCAAGTCCTCTTATTATATTAATAGATATGGCAATAATAAAGATCACTAAAAGAGTGGATAAAATAATAGTACTACCTTTTTTATATTTACCCGATACAAGAAATATTCCAGCAATAAGCTCTATCCAGGGTAATATTATTGCAAAAAAATTTATAGAAAATTCTGGAAATAATTTATAATTATTTATTATCTCAGCAAATTCTGCGGGATTTGCAATCTTATGAAAACTTGCATATATAAAGATACCTCCCAAAAACAATTGTGAAATAAATTGAATATATGAATTCTCTAAAAGTTTAATTAATTTTACTTTCATTATTAATTTTCCATTTCTACGCGATTTTGTAATTCATCTCTCCATTCTGAAATACCACCTTTATAGATATAAATATCAGAATATCCAAATGAAAATAATTTTTTTGCCAGGTCAGATGAGTCTATACAATTTATTCCAGTGCAATAAATTATAATAGTTTTTTGATTTGATATAATTCCCTTTATTGTGTCAAAAACATTTTCAAACTCTCTGATAGGTAAAGAGATTGCAAATGGAATATGGCCTTCCTTATAATATTCATTATCACGGGCATCAAAGATAATAGCTTCACCATTTGATATATAAAAATTTAATTCATCAGCACTGACAGTTTTCTCTTGATAATTTTGTATTCCTGTTTCTATGTTCTGATTAAAATCACCAATTATACTTAAAGGAATATCCCGGGCTTCATTAAAAAATAAACCTATTGTCATACTTAATATTAGTATGACAAATATTTCAAAAAAAATGTTTTTAAAACTCATGAATAAATATAACAAAAATAGAGTTTTTTTTCAACTATCTTAACAATTAGAGTTTCATTTTTTTTTATATAAATTTTTACATTAATCATTGTAAATTATATATTTTTTATTTATCATGCTGGATTACATACTTTTCTTAATATTAAACAATTTACTTTTGACTAATCTGTTTTTTTGTGTTATTTTTTTATTTAATTTTGGACTGGAGGAATAATGAGTACATATGAACAAATGACCGAGGCTGTAGATTTTATTAAAAGTAAGTATGCAAAAAAACCTGATATCGGAATTGTATTAGGATCGGGACTTGGTGATTTTGCAAATACAATAAGCAACCCTACAATAATAGATTATTCTGATATTCCAAACTTTAAATCTGCCAATATAACAGGTCATGCAGGCAAACTGGTTTTAAGTGAAATTAATGGGATAAATATTGCAATTATGCAGGGAAGATTTCACTATTACGAAGGTCATGATATTCAGGACACGATTTTCCCAATAAGAGTTTTAGGCGGATTAGGAGTAAAAAAATTAATATTGACTAATGCTGCTGGAGGTATAAACCCGGAGTTTTCTCCAGGAGATCTAATGATCATTACTGATCACATTAATATGATGGGGATAAATCCTCTAAGAGGTGATAATGATGATAGAATAGGCACTAGATTTCCAGATATGACAAATATATATACCAGGAAACTCGTTTCTGTAATTGAAGAAAATATGAAAGCAATAGATTTAAAAGTAAAAAAAGGTGTCTATCTGGCACTAAGTGGTCCCTCTTATGAAACTCCTGCAGAAATAAAGATGCTAGGGGTTTTAGGTGCCGATGCAGTAGGGATGTCAACAGTTCCTGAAGCAATAGCTGCAAGACATATGGGAGTAGAAGTAGCAGGAATTTCCTGTATAACAAATCTTGCAGCCGGTATTTCTAAAACTGAACTTGATCATAAAGAAGTTACAGAAACAGCAAATAAAGTTAAAGCAAATTTCATAAAACTACTGACAAATATAGTTGATCAACTAATAAAAGAACTCCTGGCGGATAAAAAATAAAAAAAAGTATTATTTTTTAAAAAAATTGAATATTCTCTTTTTTTATAAAATTTGAATTCTTCTTGTAGATATATAAAAGACTGCTTTTGACATACAACTTCCAGGTGAGTAATATATATGAGGGACAGAATATACTCTTATAACTTTTATTTCCGGCATTTCTATATTTTTTATATCATTCTGATTAATTAAAATCATAGATATTATTGTTAAATGTAATAAAAAAGAAACTATTATCAGCGAACCTATGAATATTTTTGATCTATTGCTCCGTGGTGATATAAATATATTATTCATCATTTTTATCTCCTATTTTTAGTTTAAATATATAAATGAGAACCATACAAAGATGTTGAAACCATCAACACCTTTGTATTTTGTTTAACTTTATTCCAATTATTTTGCTAATGTAAAGTTAATTGTAACGGTAAATATAACAGGCTTTGGAATCCCTCCTACCATATAAGGCTCATATTTCCATTTTTTTATAGCATTAACAGCTGAACTATTGAATAGAGGATGACCTGATTTTATCTTCCATTCTACAACATTTCCAAATACGTCTGTTTTAGCTTCAATGATAACAGTTGCAAATCTTATATGTGCCCTTCTCGCCATTTCTGGATATATTGGTCTTACATAATCAATTCGTCTAGCCTGTTTGACGCTTATCCTTGTTGTACCGGGGTTTTTTGCTGGAGGATCCCATGGAAGTGTATCATCAGGTTTAAGACCTTCATCATACGCTGTACCTTCTATATCTGGTCCTAGATCAATGTCAGAGTCATCATTTTCCCATGGCTCATCATCTTCAATTATATCAGGAATAATATCTGGAACTATTAGCTTATCAATTTGCGGAGCAGCAGCTTTCTTCTCAGGATTCTTTTGGTCTAGAATTCTAGATTTAGGCTTTTGCTTTACAGGTTCTCTGCCTCTAATAGCTTTAGGTGCCTGAGGTGGTGCCTGAGTTAAAAAAACATCAACAACTTTAATTTTTGAAAAAGCTGTATCTGTCTCTAACAGCGGACCAATGAACACGGCGAAAATTATTGTCGAATGGAATAAAAAAGAGAAAATCATAATAAGCCCTTTTTTAACCTTCAACCTTGTACTAATTGAACTGATAATCACATCTTTAAACATCTTAGCCTCCTTTTTTTTACCTAAGTTGAGCTTAGGTTAAAATTATTTTTTTAAAACATAAAAAGATTCAACTAAATATCTGTTTTTTGAAATTAATCTGCTTTGCTACAAATGCATTTCTTTTAGTTGAATTAAAAAAAAGGGAGCTCCTGGTAATAAAATTTGTTTCTAAAAATGGTTCTTTTCTAGATATACTTATTACTGCTTTTGATGTTTTTTTCACCTCCGATGTGTTTACCATATAATTATTATATGCAATAAAAAGATTTTTTCAACTCTTTGCTGAATTTATAAATTTGTATTTATAGATATGTAAATGGTTTCTCAACGAAGAAAATCAGTTCAAGAACAAGTATAAAATCCAAATTATTTATATGTGAGCCCTTACTAAGAAATTATCTTTATAACCTCTAAATGAGGACGACCATCATGAATGCCACCAAATTTACCAATTCTGGAGTAGAGTGAAAGTTTTATTGTGATTTTTTATTTTCTTTTTGTATTATATTTTTAATTTGTATTTTATTTTCAGGCAAATAGTTCTTAGCTATATCCCAAATAATTTCAAAATCAATAACAAAATATCCATGCGACACCCTATTTCTTAAAAGACACATTTGATAGGTTCTATCTTCTTGTTTCATTTATACATAATTTACCTGATCTAAAATATTGTTTTTTATTTGTTGCTTTAGCGATTTTTTTGTTACTAAATCTATTTTTCGACCAAAAATTGCCTCAAGATACACTTCAAGTGAAAAATATTTCCACCCTATCGGCTTTTCTAATTCAATAATAATATCAATGTCACTGTCATCCGTATTTGTTTTATCTGCAAATGAACCAAAAATTCCAATTTTTTTAACAGAAAACTGTTTATAGAGTATTGGTTTCAAACTTTTTAATGTTACTAATACATCATCTTTATTCATTTCCTACCTCTAAGAGTATGTTAATATTATAATATATTTTTGTCAATTAAATTCTTATTCCTAAATTTTTAATCAACTTAAATTTAGGTTGATTTTTTTGTTAGTTAGACCCGC
>CBDUZW010000067.1:0-28176 GCA_965371805.1 uncultured bacterium
CGTACCGTTCTAAGAGAGGCTGGGGTGAAAATCCCTGGTCGACTCACCAGTTTACTTCAAGTTGCTAAGAAGATTTTTTCTTGTAATTATCATTAAGTAACTTGTGGGTATATATTCTCTCTGATCAAATAATTTAATTCTTTTTGGCGACATAAATGTGGCATCTTGGATAATTCTTTTATTTGAACCCTGATAAAAAAATAATGCACCATATCTAGCTGAAATCTCTCTGATATAATACAGTTCCGGGCTGATTTCTTTTAAAATGGGGTCAAAGAGCCAGCTACCTCCACATACCCCTTTAATCTCTTTTTGTGTTTTTAGTAATTCCCCAACCCTTTTAAAAAATCTGTCCCATCCTTCAGGGTTAAATTCTCTCATTAACTGTTTGTCTGTTGAGTCTGCCTTCATTTTAAAAAATGGTTTTCTGCCACCGGCTTTTATAATCAATGATATTCCTTTAAGAAATTGATGAGGTCTATGGGAAAACAAAAATTTTTTAGGCAGGCTGCCTGCATAGATCTTTTGAGCACCGCAGGGGATCATTTTTAATCTGGCGATAGCCATATATTTATTAAATTTGTCTTCTGAATAAAGAAAAAAACTCTTTTTAGTTCTGGGTGATATGATTTTTTCTAGTATTAATTTAAAATTATTAAAAATAAGGATTTTAATGTCTGCCGGGAAGGTATTAATTAAATCTCCGGCAATTGAATATTGCATCAAATTAATAAGAATAAGTTTATGATATATTTCAAGGGTAGGTAGATCTGAAATTTTTATTATTTTAGTTGTAATTTCTTTTATTTTAATACTAACAAATTTGTGGGCGACATATTGTGGATAGTTATTAATATATTCTATATATGCTGAAGTTGGGAAATTATTTAGTATATCTTTTGATATGGTGTCTAGCTGAGTAATTAAATTATTTTTAATTACTTTTATATCTAAGTCAGACATATTTTACTCCTTTTTTGTTTTATTATATCTTGAAATTAAAGAGATTGCCCGCTTTGAAAATGGAGGATTAAAATCATTAGTTTCACTTGGTATTGTTAATGCCTTGATAAGTTGTGAATCGTCATGACCATGGTTGGAGAGAATGAAGATACTAAACCCTTTTAAACTGTTTCTTCTCCCTTCTTTGATTTTGCGAACAATACCCGGAGCATTATATCCTCTTGTACTTTTTTCATTCCTTTTTGGAACCCACCCTAAACCCATTAATAAATGTCTGTCCTTAATTCCAGCATATTTAAAAAAAGAGTGGAATTGAGTGAATTCATCTCTCCATTTCTTGTCAAGTGTTGTATATTGCATAGAAATAATGGCATCAACAAGACCTTGCTTAATCCAAAAAATAGGATCTTGCTGATAAATCAAAAAATATGGTGTTCCAATTATTATCTGGCCTCTTTTTTTTACTCTATACCAGGAATTAGGGTTATGCTTTATCCAGTCTTTATGCCAACTTGGGACATCCTGATTCCATACAAAAGGTGTATTATATGGTCTAATAAATACTGGAGAAACACTAAATATTGTGGTTGTTAGAAATTTTTCCGGATAATTTTTTTTCATAAATTTTCGGATTCCAGAAATTGTATCTGTGATCCCTTTAATTGCATCTGAATTAACAGGGACACCTTTCTTTATTCTGATATGATCAAGATGGATTCCATCAAGATATTTACTATATCTATTTAGAAAATGGGAAACCCATAAAACTTGATTTTGTTGTTCATTTTTATCACTAAAGTTTATTTGGTTTTTTCTTCCTAATCGTCTCCCATTGGCAAACCAGGCATGTAAGCTTATACCGTTTCTATAGGCAAGTTTGAGAAAAGAGGCAAAGAGCTTTTCTTTTCCATAACCGTGACCATAAAATGTTTTTGGAATCATAATAAAAACTGTATTTAAATTTGCCTTTAATATTTTTTTAATATTTCTATTTATTTTTTCATTTGAATCAATACTACTTCCCCAGAGCCATGTGGCCCTTGTCTCAAATTTTACATTAGAAGATGAATATAAAGAAACAGAAATAATAAAGACAAGTAAAACAGCAAAAATAAAGATTTTTGTTTTAGATCGGATTGTCATTATATATTTATTATTAATAATATTTAAATTCATCTATAACATTTTTATATATTAGTAAAAAAAAGTCAATAGTGCGATTTGTTTCAAAATGATATTGTAATAAATATTAAAATGTTTTTTTGACAAATTTAAAAGTTTTTGCATTTTAAAAATGTTTATGATAGTATTCTTAAATATAATATAATAAAATGAAATGTATAATTTGGATAATTTAATCAAAAAATATATAATATGGGGATATTTCTTTTGTTATCCACTTATTAATGCATTCATTCCCAATATTGATCTTGGAATAGTTGAATTAAATCCATTTAGAATTTTTTTAATTATTCCAATAATATATCTCTTTATATTATTTTTTAATAATAGGGGACATTTGAGGATTTCCAAAGAGAACATCTATCTTTTTTTATATGTTGTTTTTGCAATTTTCAACAGTTGGAGACAGGATCATTATGCTATAGCGAATGTCATTAATTTTTCTTTTCCTTTCTTATTATTGCTGTGTTTTGAAAATCTAAATTTTAATAAAGACGATCTAAAAATTTTTTATAGGATGATAAGCGTTCTTGCTGTAATTGTTTTTATAGTTTCTTTTATTCAAAATTATTTAAACAGGTCATTTTATTCCGGGATACGTGGAGTAAGATGGCTTGAAAGATATACTTATGGGGAAGAACAATACAGACATGCATCAATATTTCGTTCTATAGATTTTTATCAAGCTGGAATTGCAATAGGTGTATTGTGTCTTATTTTTTTGTTTCTAAACCATAAAAAATTTAAATATATATATTCAGGACTTTTTGTTCTTATGACAATATCAACATATTTTACATATACAAGGTCAAACTGGATAATTCCATTAATAGGGATTAGCTGGTTTGTATTTTTTAAACCTTTTAAAGAAAAAATACTTATAGTATCAGGAGGTATTATACTTATACTCATTTTATATCTTAGTTTTTTTTCTCAACTTGAAAAATCTGGTTTTTATAGAGAACGAGTAACTGTTAGAACTTATGAAGGTCGATTTGAGTCTCTTGATGTATACATGAAACATTTTTTTGGAAAGAATATGCTTTTGGGATTTGGCATCGATAGTGACTATAGTGGTATGTTCAAAGAATATGGCAGACCGGAAGTTCATAATGGATATCTGGAAATATTATTTCAGAATGGTTTATTCGGTGTATTTCTTTATTTTAGTTTCTGGTATTATATACTAAAAAAAGGGATTCTGCTTTTTAATATATCCGGGAATGGGGTTTTTATTGCTTTTATTTCTGTTCTTGCTGCAGTTAATTTGGTTTATAAATTTATAAGTATGAGCCATTATGGATTTCATATGTTGATCTTTTACTTATATATAAATTATCGTATATTTTACAAAAACAAGAAAAATTTAATGATTCATGATGAGTAAAAAATATTTAATAATTTTAGGTAGGTGAGATGAGAAAATTACTCTTTAAATTAATAAGATTTTCAGGACTCCCATTTCTGTTTCGAGAAATAATATATAAGGATAAAGTAAGAATTTTGTTATTTCATGATATAAGTGTAGAAATTGCTGAACAAACATTTGTATACTTAATAAAGAAATATAATATCCTCGATTTAAACGATTATATTAAAGCTTGTGAGAATAAGGATAAAACTAAAATTAAAAAAAAATCATTAATTATTACCTTTGATGATGGTCATATTGGAAATTACAAAATGTTACCAATTATTAAAAAATATAATATTCCAATTACTATATTTTTGTGTACTGCTATAATTGATAGCAATAGACATTTCTGGTTTAAATTCAAACAAAATTCAATATGTACATCTGACTTAAAGCATATGTCTAATAAGGAAAGAATTAATATTCTGTCAAAAAATGGTTTTGAACAAGAAAAGGATTTTCATGAGCCACAGGCTCTTTCAAGAAAACAAATTAATGAGATGAAAAATTATATTAATATTCAATCTCATACCATGTTTCACCCATGTTTACCTAAATGTGACGATAATGAAGCAAGAAAGGAAATATTTTACTCAAGAGAAATGCTTAAAAAAAAATTTGATCTAAATATAAATGCGATAGCATATCCTAATGGTGATTATTCAGAAAGAGACATTAAGCTCTCTAAAGAGGCAAACTATAAGTGCGGGATAACTGTTGATTTTGGATTTAATACAATAAAAACAGATTTATTCAGGCTAAAACGACTTAGTGTAAATGATACAAGTGATTTGAATGAATTAATTGTTAAATCAAGTGGAGTTTGGGCATTCTTTAAAACAAGAAATGGGAAGAAACAGGAATTTGGTTGATTATAAATATCTGTATCTTTAATAAGGACTCTTAATTGTTCTGCATGTCAACAATAAAAATTATTTTTTATTGTTAAAGTTCAGAAACATACTGGACTTTGATCTACCCCAAAAGTCCAAATTAAATTATATAAAATAATAATAATGTTTATGCCAATTCTGCCTTTTCCACGAAATGATTTTTTTAAAGTTATTAAAAGATATGAAACTGACAAAAAAGTAGTTTTATTATGTATTTAATATTTTATTGTGTAAAGCATTGAGTATGTTCAGACATCATGCAATAAATCGTAGTTAAAACCGCCATAGATGTCTGTGATGATAAAAATATAATCTATTATTGAAGATTTTAATTATTAATAGAGTATTTCTTCAATCTATTATAGAGTGCAGTTCTACTAATTTTCATTTTGTCGGCAACGATTGATTTGTTCCATTTATGCTCCTCTAATAATTGCAAAATGATCTGTTTTTCATTCTCAGCTGAATATGTTTCAGGTTCATTCTTCTTATAAAACTCTTTTATCTCATCTTTCAACATATTAAAAATAATTATGTCATTATTTTCTGCAAGACTTAAAAGCTTTTCAATCTCGTTTTCCAGTTCCCTGATATTTCCGGGCCAATTAAATATTTCTAATGCTCTAATAGTTTTATTTGAGAAACCTTTTATAAGGACCTTTATAAGATTTGAGTTTTTATCTATAAAGTGATTTATTAAAGGAATTATATCTTCTTTTCTTTGCCTGAGTGGAGGAATCTTTAAAACAATATGTGCAATTCTATAATAAAGATCCTTTCTGAAATGTCCTGTTTTTATTAATTCAGATATGTCTTTATTTGTCATTGAAATAATACGTAACTTCACATTGATAGGCTTGGTCCCTCCAAGGCTGTAAAACTGTTCTTCCTGAACAGCTCTTAATAGTTTTGCCTGCAGGTTTAGCGGCATGTCGCCAATCTCATCAAGCACAAGAGTACCTCCTGACGATAATTCAAGCTTACCTTTTTTCTGCATTATGGCATCAGTAAATGCACCTTTTTCATAACCGAAAAGCTCTGCCTCCATAAGGTTTTCCGGGATAGCAGAACAATTCAGTGCTATATATTTATCTTCATCATTTGCTGAATTGTAGTGAATATATTTTGCAAGTAATTCTTTTCCTGTTCCTGTTTCTCCCACAATAAGGATTGAGATATTACTTTTAGAGATTTTCTTGCTTTGAGCAAGCAAATTATTTAAACTGGGATTTGCAGAGATAAAATTTTCATGAGTTTTATCATGTTTTTTTATAGCTTTATTTTCTTTGATTAATTCATCAATAATTGAGAGCTCAATTGATAGTATCTCTATAAATTCCAGCATGTGATTTGAAATACTGTTTTTTTCTATATTTATATATAATAATGCCGATGGGAGATAGTTCAAGTGGAAAGGAAAAGAGCAAAAATAATAACCATTTGCATCATTGATATCTGTGTATTGCTTATTATAAAGAGGGAGTTTTTTTAAAATTTCATCAATGATTTTTTCAAATTTTAATGAGTAATTCCATTTGGAAATAATTTTATTCTCTCCTTGATTTCTGGAAATAATCAATAATGTCCCCTTTTCCAAGGTTTTTTGAAGAAGATCTTTTGAGCATTCCAGTATTTCAGTTATATCAGGAAGTCCAAAACCAATATTTAGGATTTCTTTAAGTTGTTCAGAATAAAGGTGAGTTATAATTCTGGTTGTTTTCTCTTTATTTGAAAACTGCGGATTGAAAACTTTATTTAGCTTTGTATGAATTTTATCTGATAAAAATAGTTCTTTTGCATCTCCGCTTTTAAGATAAAATTTAATGTGACCAATCTGAAAATATTGATTTAAGAGTATAGTTTCTTTTGTGATTTTTCCGTTTTTAGAAAAAACACCATTGGTTGAGTTTAGGTCAACTATTTCAATATAATCTTCTTCAATAATTATTTTTGCGTGTGTTTTTGAAACAAAAACTTCATCTAATTGCAGTTCATTAGAATTTCCTCTTCCTAAATGAATGTTTTTTTTACTTAGTGGAAATTTTTTAATAAATCCATTTCTTAGATATAATAAATAAAACATATTACGAGCCCCATTTATAACAAACATATTTGTAATGAATATAAATCATAATAAATTGAGTCCTTTAGATAGTTAGCTCAACCTCCTTAATTTTTTCCATTAATAATGGATGAAGATGTAGATACTTAGTTGTGTTTCGCTTAATTTCAATATCTGTAAATACTTTTTTTACCTGTTTTGCCGTTAATCCTACAAACTCAGCCGTTTCTTCAACAGAAAAATTATTGTTTCTGGCATAAAGACATATATCCATTTTTTCATAAGCTAATGAAAAATAGAATTCATCCTGTCCCTGTTTCATCGAATAGGTGTCAGTTGTTGGGATACGGCTAATTATTTCTGATGGAATACCAAAATATTCTGCAACTTTAAAGACTTGAGTTTTGTACAGATGTGCAATAGGTTTAAGATCTGCTGCCCCATCGCCAAGTTTCACAAAGAATCCCTGATCATATTCAAGCCTGTTCGGTGTCCCGGCAACAGCATAATTATTAAGGTCCGCATAATAATATTCCATCATTTTTCTGATTCTCTGTTTAAAGTTTGTTGCTGCAACAATTCCTAGATATCCCTTGAGAGATAAGCGCTTTTTAAAAGTTTCACCATCCGGGTTTTGGACAACTATTGAATAGATTGAGTATTCATCAGTATTTACTATATCTGGTAACACTATCTTTGACTTCCATTCATCACTATATTCAGGAAATATTGTTCTAACTGCATCTACATATTTGGAATAAAACCCAACCGCTTTTAAAACGGGAGTAATATATTCATCAAAACTCTTTATCCCTAAAGTTTCAGCTACTTTTTGACCTAACACATATGATTCATCCGAAGAATGCTCTTCTGGCATCAATAGTCCAATAGTTTTGTTCTGTCCTACTGCATTAACACATAGAGCCGCTGTAGTACTGCTGTCAATGCCTCCGGATAGTCCGAGAACAATACCTCTCCTTTTTAAAGGTCCTTTTAAAAGAGACCTTATTTTTATGGATATATATTCAACAGCTTTTTCTATGTCAAACTCAACAATATTTTCATTAAAACTGTTTTCTAGTTTCATGCTAGATCTGAACCTCCATTTTTGATTCTTCTTTAAGTGTTTCTTTCATGATTTTACCAGATTTATTCATAGGAAGATCTCTTCTAAACTCATAGAATTTTGGATTTTTAAAATGTGGTAATTTTAATGCTACTTTTTTCTTTATAGTTTCTTCTTCCAGCTCTACCCGATCACTTAGAACAATGTAAGCCTTAATCGCCTCTCCCAGCAGTTTATCATCAACTCCTATTACTGCAACTTTAAAGATTCCATCAATCTCAAGAAGTGCTTCCTCCACCTCTTTTGCACTAACCCTCAATCCACCAGGCTTTATAATGTCTTTACTTCTTCCGACAACAAAAATAAAGCCATCCTCATCTTCAACTCCAATATCACCTGAATAATATAATCCATTTTTTAAGATTTTTGCTGTTGTCTCAGGATCCTTCCAATATCCTGTCATTATATTTGCACCTCTTGCAACAATTTCACCTTTTTCCCATGGTGGAAGTTTAACTCCATCTTCAGAAGCAACAAAAAGGTCTACATTGGGAATTGCCTTCCCAATTGAGCCCAATTTGTCTTTTAATCGCTCAGGTTCAAGATATGAAAGTCTTGCAGAAGCCTCCGTTGCACCGTACATTACAAATAATTTAGCAGGGTCAAAGACATCAATCACTTTTTCCTGTACTGCTGGAGCCATTGCACCACCTGCCTGTGTTAGGTAACGAAGTTTAGGAAATGAAAATTTCCTTACAGCAGATTTGTCAAGCAGGATCATAAACGTAGATGGAACACCTGAAAATCCGGTGACTTCATTTTGTTTCATACTCTCTAAAACTACCTGGGGAAACATGAACCGGTTATCTATAACAACTGATCCCCCGACACTGAAGTGGGTATTTAAAAGAGATTTTCCATATATATAATAAAAAGGTAATACCACCATAATTCTGTCATTTTCTGTTAATTTCAGATATTTTACAATCGATTTTGTATTGGTAATAACATTAAGATGGGTGAGAGAAACCCCTTTAGGAGTTCCGGTACTTCCAGATGTATATACGATCGATGCTAGATCAATATCTATACAGCGTACATCCGGTCTTTTGCCTTCACCATTTTTTAATATATCTCCCAGATCTACAACTGTACAATTCTCATACTCAGAATTCTCATCGCTATTTGTTAATAAATGAGTAAGTTTTGGGATAAATGGAATTGTCAGTTTCAAATGTTTATTATACTTAGAATTTGTGATCAATACTTTTGAATCTGAGTTGGTAAGAGTATATTTTAACATATCTGAATTTGTGTCTGTATTTAATGCAACTGTAACAGCACCAATTTTTAATATTCCATAATAGGAAGCAATATATTCAAAAGAATTTTCATATAAAATTGCAACTCTATCTCCTCTTTGTACTCCAATACTATGTAAATAATTCCCGATACGATTAGCAAGAATTTCAAGTTCTGAAAAACTTTTCCATTCATTATTATAAAAAGCGGCCTTTTTTTCAGGGTAAAGTTCTGAACTTATTTCTAGAAAATTACTAATTAACATTTATTTTGCCGAATATATTTGTGATTGAGTCACTCAAACTCTCTTTAGAAACAGGTTTTAAAATTGTATCTTTAATATTAGGGTATTTATCTAACCTGTTCTGCATTTTTCTATTGCCAGTCAACATGATAACCGAAATATCTGAATTTATATTATATAGTTCTTCGGCAATATCGGTTCCTGTTATTCTATTCATTGCCTGGCTACAAATAACAAGGTTAAAAAAATGAGGATGTCTTTTTACTTTTTCAATCAAATCCATCTCATCTGTACAATAAAATGCATTATTTCCAAGATCTTTTAAAATACATGAGCTTAAATATGCAGTTACCTCATTATTGTCAATTATCATAACGTTTTTTTCCATTTTAAATTCTCCTTTTATCTGCCAATCTGAGTTTAACTTTCCAGCAATCCAATTTACCGGACTTACTCTTTGGCATCTGATAATCTATAAAATTATTAATGTCATCTATATAAATTTCATCTATTATTCTATTATTAATAAATATCTGTAATAACTTCTGATCTTTATTTTTATGTTTAGCTTCATCAGATATTTTTATAAAAACTCTTTTTTTTCCTGTTAAATAAATTTTCTTTTCAATACTGTCGCCCTTAAATTCAATATAGCCATGTCTTTTGAGTTTATCAAGATCTGTATTGTCGGGTACTGTTACTTTCAAATCCCTGTTAAGGGAGCTGTTAATTATATATATTCTTTGAAGAAGTTTGTCTTTATTGTTTATTATAGATTCATATTTGTTAATAATGGCTTCTGCTTTAAAAAAGAGATTATTAGAAATGCATGAATCAATTAAGAGGAAAATAAATTTTTCATTTAGATTGATATCAATTTTATCATTTGATTGAAAAAATTGATTGATTTTATTTATTACTTTGCTGAACTCCCTGCTTTCAAAAGAGATCAGATTCTTTATATACAATATTTTCTGACCTTTATACCTGAACAAATCATATTTTTCAAATACCTGCATAAGGTTAGTGATATTATTAGGGAATTTTCTATATTTTAAATACTCTTCTATGGTTTCAATTAGCTTAAAACTAACTTCATCTGAATTTTTAGCATCTATTTTACTAACATAGCTATCAATTATAGTAAGGTAAATTTCTGATAAAAACTTCAAATAAACTGTCTCATTAAAATTATTGTTTTTTGATAATTTATAGTACCCCTTAATATTTGCAATAATATCTTGAAGAAAATTTTGTTGCTGCTGTATTGATTTTGATAGTTCTGAAAGTGAATTATAAAATAACTTTCTTTTCTCAAGTAGGTAGTATATTTCATGATTAGACAAAAAAACCCATCTCTCCTTCAAATATTTTTTAAAATGTATTAAACGGTCAGCAATTTTTTTAAAAAAAACGGGTCTATTAAACAATGCTTTTTCAAAAAATGAGATTTCCATCGATCTCTTTTGCCAAATATCAAGAATGCTGTCTAATTCCTTCTCCTCTAAAGTTTTTAGTATGTTCATGAATACTGAGCTGCAAAATGATTTGTCTTTAGCACTAAGTTTATTCCATAAATACAATAATTTCTTAACACCATTAATAGAGATATCCATATCACTCTGATTAAATATAATTGAAAGTTTGAGATTTTTTACTGTATCGTTCAGGTAGTCATTTTCTCCTTTCAACAGAAGTGCATAATTTATATTTCCCGCTTTAAGCAAGTATTTATATAGGAAAGGATTAAAAAACAGCTTTTTCTCTATAAATTTTTTGTCAATCTTCAATTCATTGCTACTCTTAAGATGATATGGCTGTAATTCTGTATTAGTGATGAAATTATGAATGTAAATATCTATACCTATTTTAATAGATACAAATATAAGAAGAATGATCATAGCTGTAAATGTAAATTTTATGTTTTTCATGAAAAAGAATCCCGTTTATAGTATAAAAGTTTAAATGTAATTGTTAACAGAAGGACGGTAGTAAATCTATAAAATCTAATTTGATAGATGGAAACAATAAAACCAGAAATAAGTACACATCCAAGTGCACATAAAAGCCCAAGTACCAATATTTTTATGTCAGGATGTCTTCTTCTTCTCCACATCTTTAGCAGGGATAAAATGATGAGGAATATAGTAGCTCCAATAGTTAACAAACCTATAATGCCTAATTCATAATAAAATAAATTAAAATTTATCAGTTTTTTTTCATTGTTTATCAAATTATAGTTTAATATTGATGGGGCAATAAACCTGGATGTCCCCAATCCAATACCACTCAAAGTGCTGCTCTTAAATGTTTTATGTTTTTGCTCTTTATTGTCAGGAGAATTATTTATTTTAATTAGACCTGTTGTAAAAAATATGATTAATGAAATAAATAGCAGTGGTTTGAGTAATTTTTTTTTTTTCTTATTCTGTTTTAAATAAAAACTTATAGAGAAAAAGGCTACTATAGAAAAAAAACTTATAAACATATCCAATTTGTTTCCCAATATTATTAAGCTAAAAAGAGCTATCGAAAGCCCCAAAAAATATATATACCAATGTCTGGTATTATTGAAAAGAAGTTTAAAACGTTCTGAAATACTGATACTTTTTCTTAAAAAATCCACTCTGAAGAAGATTAGTCCCATTATCAGTGGAAGTATTAACAAGAGAGAAAACCTCAGCTCTTTGTTAGATAATAAATAGCTTTGTAAGCCACTAGTATTTTTCTGAAAATAAAATGATATACAAGAGAGAAAAACTTTTAAGATAATTGAATATACAAATATTTCTATGATCAATACAATCTCACTTTTTTTTAATTTTAGAATAAACAAACTATATCCAAATAGTAAAAGGATAAGCATTTCTATAGTAAAAAAAAATGTTTCATAAGGTATAATAGATATTGAATGAAAATCAGGCATGGAATCATAAATTGAAGTAAGGAGTTTGTAGCTGGTCCCAGACATTTTTTTTAGCAATAAAGATGGTAATGGAACCAACTGTAATGCTAAAAACAAGAAAAAAAGTATGAGTGAGCGTTTAATCCAATAAAAATATAAAATCTCTTTATAAAGTGTGTCTGCTTTATTTGTCAGATAGGTAAAATAGATCATAAAAAAAGAAAATATCGCGAATGAAAGTGTTTCAGCAAATAAAAAGGATCCTATGGTAAATAGAATAAAGGCCTCGAGAATTAAAACTAAGTTTATTTTTTTCATTTTATAAATCTCTCAAAAAAAAATTTTTTACTGGAGGGATCCTCAATAAATCCAATATCTGGTGGGACTTTATTCATAATAATAGCTTCAGGTATTTTGTTAATATATGTGTCGATTTTTTCTCTTCCTATCTTTTTTAACACTTTATATAAAAATGAGATTACCGGTGGCCTGTGAATTGCATCATGGCAATCTGTTGAAATAATATGTGCCATATTTTTTTTAATTAATGTCATAGCTATTTTTTTTTTTGTAGCGTTATTAGGTGCTGAAAAGCTATCTGCATCTATCTGACATAAAGCACCAGCAGAGAGCAACTGGTAAAGCAAACTAAGATCATTCTGAAACATAAGATTTTTCTCAGGATGGGCCAGTATAGGAATGAATCCAAGTGTCATCACATCATATATAAACTGTTTAACTCCAGGAGGAACAAAATTAACTGGAAATTCTAACAAGAAATAATCACTATTATTTAAAGTGAGGATTTTTTTGTGAAGGGGTAAGACTTCTTTTATAATTGGATCAAAATAGATCTCGCCTCCAAGAAGGACCTTTACCTTGATCTTCTTTTTTTTTATATGATCAAGAAGAAGTTTATATTGGGTTTTAAATTTATTTTTATTTTCTGAGAAACTTTCCTTTCTAAAAAAAGAGTGAGGATTAATATGTGGTGTTGCAACCATAGTTTTAATGCCTTCTGACTCTGCTTTAAGTAGAATATTTGTTGAATCTTCCAGCGTTTGAGCTCCATCATCAACTCCAGGAATAACATGTGTATGTATGTCTATCATTTAGTTTTTCCTGAATTTTTTTTGTTATTTTTTATATTGATTGTTTTCCTGTTTTCGTTCTCCTCATTGTTCTCGTTTTCTGAAATCTTATAAGAATATGCATAACTATCATATTTATTTTTTAAACTCATGTTATTTAAGACTATTCCTAAATGCTTTATGGAAAACTCTTTCATCTTATCAATTGAATTCTTTATTTCATTTTTTCTTGTTTTATTATGTAAAACAATCAATATCATGCCGTCAGCTAACTTGCCCAATAGAACCGGGTCAACAATATTTATAAATGGAGGTGTATCAATAACAATAAAATCATATTGACTTGGCGAAAGTCTATCTATCAAATTTTTCATTTGATCAGAACCGAGAAGTTCAACTGGATTGGGTGGGATAGGGCCCGATGTAATAACTGAAAGATTCGGGATATCTGTTTTAGTAATAATACTGTCAAGATTATTGCTACCTACTAAAAAAGATGACAATCCGAATGTATTTTTTTTCTTAAATATTTTATGAATTCTGGGTTTTCTTAAATCCCCATCGATTAAAACAACTTTTTTACCTAGTTGGCAAAATGAAATTGCCAGGTTTACTGCTGAAGTTGTCTTTCCTTCAGAGGGATTAGAACTGGAGATTGCTATTATTCTTGGTGGTTTTCCTGCTGTGGATAGTAGTATTGAAGTTCGAATGTTTCTGAAACACTCAGAGATATGTGACTCTGGATCAGAATGATTTGCTAATTCAATAACCTCAATAGCTTTTTTTTTTTGAAAGTAATTATTATAGGATAGGTAATTATAATAGCCCTTTTTATGCCCAACAGAAAAAATAATTCCAAGAAGAGGAGTATTTAAGATATTTTTTACATCCTCAGGGTTAATTAATGATTTATCAAACAGATCAAGCATAAAAATAAGAAAGACTCCACCAAAAAAACCAAAAAACATTGCTGTCAGGATCAACTTTTTTCTTTTGGGTTTAATTCGGAAAGTAGGAGCTTCTGCTCTATCAATAACTTTAATATTATTTATCTGAAGGTCCTCTATATTTGAGGTAAAAATTGATTCCTGAAATTTTTTGTCCAGATAATTCAACAGATTTCTCATGTTTTCAACTTCAATATTCAGGCTTTTGTAATAGATTGCATCTGAATTACTGCTGGTCATTTCATCTTTTTGTTTTTTTAACAGGTTTTTAACAGAGTGCTCTTTTTCTAATGCAGTTTCAAATTCATTTTTTGCCTGTCCTAAAATTCTTTTTGCCAGATCATCTATCTCTTCATCCACTCTGGACTTTAATGTTTTCATTTGACTCTTTAATTGCACCAGATCTGGATATGAGTCTTTATAGATCTCTCTTTTTTTGGTATACTCTCCTTCTAATTGAGAATATGAATTCTTCAAATTTGCAATTAATTGATTATTTGAAATCCCTGGGATGTTTTCATGTTTTTTATTTTTTAATTCTTTGAATACAGACTCTTTATTGACTCTTTCGATCTGTGCATTTGTATATGCGGTGTTAAGTACCGAATACTTACCAACAATTGCATTCTCTTCATTTGAAAGAAAAAGGAGATTTTTATTAGTACTATATTTTTGAAGTTCCTCCTCTTTTTGAGTTAATCTAGTTTTTAAAGTTTCTATCTGATTGCCGATAAATTTTGATGATTTTTGTGAAGAACTTGACTTAAGTTTTTTGTTAAAGTCTATAAATTCTTTAAACACCTGATTTACAACAAGTGCTGCTTTTTTTGGTTCGGAAGAGTTATAACTAACTCTTATTAAATGTGTGTCAATAATATTATTTACACTTAAGTGTGAAAGAAAACGATCTAGTTTGTGTACGTCTATTCTATCACTTTTTTCCTTTGTTTTGCCTGACAGTTTCTGATATTGTGGTTTTAAAAGTCCAGTTAAAACATTTCTGGCAACTGAACGGCTTTTTAATATTCTGAGTTGTGTATTAAAATATTCATTAGATGGGCGGCCTACCATCATTCTATCGCTAAACATTACGATGTTTTGATTCTCAGGAGCTACCATTATTAGCCCGGATGCCTCATAAACCGGAGATACAGAAAAACTATAAATTATTCCCAGAAGTGTAATGATAAAAATAGTTATTAATAAAACATGCAATCGGGATTTTATAATATTCCAGTATTTTTCAATATTTATCTCTTGTTCCATCCCTTCTGTTCCTTGTGCATTCAAAGAAACCTCCTTAAAACAAACTTTCAGGAATAAAAATTATATCATCCTGTTTTAAGATGATATCCTTTTTTTTTCCTGCAATTATTTTCTTGATATTTACTTTAATTCTTTTCGGGCCAATTTTTGTAGATCTAGTGATCATAACCCCTCTCCGTCTTGCCCTTTCAGTAAAACCACCAGCTTGAGCAATTGCCTTTAATAGAGTGGCCCCTTTTTGATTTACCCTGATTCTATGGTTTCCCGGAGTTCTTACCTGTCCAAAAATATAGACATTTAAAAATTGGGCTCTTGGGATATTAATTATATCCCCGGGCAGAATTTTAATATTGAGACTAATGTTTCCCTCTGTTATAAGTTCGTTAATGTCCACAACCTTAGTCGTCTTTTTGCCCTTGACTTCTCTAAAGATAATTATTTTGCCGGCAGCAAATTCCATCAAGCCACCTGCCTTTGAAATTATTTGAAGAAGGGTTTTCTGACCAATTAGTTCCTGATCACCTGAATTAGCCACGGCACCAATTACAGAAACGGTTTTACTTCGATACTCTTCGATATATATTGAAACCCTGGCATTTTTCAAATACTTTTTGTCTAGAAATTTTTCAATGTTTTTTTCTGCTTCAATTCTAGAAAGACCAGCAAGTTTAATTCTTCCCAGTAGGGGCAATGTTATCTCTCCATCTTCAGAGATCCGAGCTCTTGTATTTAACTCAGAGGCCCCAAAAACAGTTACAGTTAATAGATCTTTAGGACCAATAATATATGAATCTGGATGTTTTTTCTCTTCTGGATTATTTTGACAAAATACTGAGCTACAGATGGCCATTATAAAAAAAAGTGTCATAAGCATTGCCATTAAATTTCTGTTTTTCATTCTATTTCTCCATTATTATTCTATTCTTATTTTCAAATTTATAAATTAAATCTTAAGAAGCTCCCAAAAAAATCCACATTCCGGTTATAAAAGAGATCTGTTGAAGTTGAATTAAATCTGCTCATTGAAACTCCAATCTGGATCTGAGGCGTAAGAAAATATCTTAAAGTAATTCTATGGTTAAATGAAAGGTCTTCTCTATACTTAAATCCATAGGTTAGATACTTGTAATGTAAAGTTCCAAACCTGGAAAAATATTCAATCCTGAATTGCCTGTTAAATCTATAATTAAAACCAATACCTAAGGTGTTGTTTTTATAATATATATCTCTTCCGGTAAATGAATATGATATGTCTAACAGATAATTTGCTATCAGAGTTAGTCCATTAAGAATTCTAAAATTTATTTGCCCAAACCCAAAAGGTGTTAAATAGTCCTTGAATAAAACATTATTAGAGTTAAAATATCTCATGCCTAATCTCAGATCTCCAGTTACTTTTCCTCTGTTTCTAAAAGAAATCGAAAAAAATGTATTTATCCCTCTACTGTTCCTGTCATATGAATAAATAAACTTATGCTCAAAATAATCGATTCCAATAGATAATCTAGTTGAGGTAAATATTCTCTTATTTAAACTTACTCCTATTGTATTTTCTCTTCTACTCATAAGAGTGCTTATATCAAATAAACTTAAGTATAACAAGTTTTTGTACTCCAGTTTCCTACTTCTAAAAAAAAAATTCATATAAAAATGATTCAGATTACCATAATCAGCAGATATAAAATGATCTGTATCGTTACGTCTTAACCTAATCCCGAATTCATCAGAGGGTATTGTGTTAATATGACTGTTTCTAAAGGAATAATTGATATTTAACCTACCTATATATGAGAAAAAAGAAAATGCAAAATTATTAAAGAATCCTCTATTCTTCGAGGTTTCATTATAATATGTATATGAAGGAGAATCATCAATCTTAATAATAAACTTATCTCTCAGGATTATCGCAGTATTAAAACTAAATTGATACTCAGAAGTATAATCAGCTTTTTTTCTTGATTCATAAGAATAGATATTTGATGAATAACCAAGATTGTTTATTTCAAAACTTGAATTTATATAGACACCCAGTATTTTCCTTTTGAAATTATTCATAATGTCTTCTTTTACTCTAAAAAAATCCTCTGGAAACTGATTATAAGAGAGTAAAATAATAAGTAATATGAAAATATTTCTTTTTCTATTATAAATATAATTAACCACTTTTTGCCTTTTTAACAATGATGTTATAAAAAGATCTCATAAAGTAACTAAGATCTGTTTTGAATTTTTCCTTCTTGTATTTTTCAAGATAAGTCCTTTCAGATTCAAAAACCTCCTCAATAGACGTTGGTATGTCTGCATAAAATGGTGGAACCAAACCTGGTTTATTCTCTATCCTTTTTTTCTTAAGATCATCAGGGTAAATATTATAAAAAGTTTCGCTGAGAGGTCTGACACCCACTAATTTCATCTCTCCTTTAATTAAATTCAGAATCATTGGTAATTCATCTATCCAGTATTTACGGAAAATTCTACCCCAGTATGTAATTCTGAAGTCATCCTGAAGTTTTCCTTTATTACTTAATGTTCCTTTTTTTAATGCATATTTATGAATATATTCTGAGTAAGGATGCATTGTTCTCATTTTAAATACATTTATTAGTTTTCCGTTGTTCCCAACACGTCTCTGAGAAAAAATCAATCCTGTAGATGGTGATAGATTTATTAATGGATCTTTGGTTTTTTTTACAATAAAATAGACAAAATTTTCAATTTCCTTGAGTGCAACAAGTTCAAAACCACAAAAATATAATCTACCAAGACCTTCAGCCATTGAATATACTCTATTTCTTCCCTTTGTAATGTAAAAATAGATATGTTTGAATAATGGCAATTTCGCAAAAGCTCTTTTCCATATAAAGTCAAAAATATAAAGAATATTTCCTAAAGCATGAGGATAGTTTAAGAGGAAGTGGAGTTTTCTTCTTTCACAGGGTTCAAATTTACTTATAAAAATCCCATCGGTTTTTAGCTTACTATGTACATTTATGAAGTATTTATTTATGTTTTCATAGGAATTAAATTTATGAAGATTTATGAGTAATTCCAAGGAACTGGTCGGAAATATATTAGTGTGATAGGGGTTTGCAGAATCAATTATTTCTGCATTTAGAATGTCGATTGAGTCAAGCCCTATGTTATCATCAATAAATTTAAAAACTTTTGGTTCGTTCGATAAGTATGTATGGTTTAATTTTTCCTTTATAAAAACGGACTGAAATCCCTTCTTTAAAAAAAATTTTTTCTTTTCATGCTGATCCCGCTCAATAACACCTTTAATTCGTTTTGGTCCCCATGAATTTAAAATATCATAGTGCTCTTGAGCCGGTTCACTACCATTTTCAAAGAGTTTTTTAAGATAAAAAATAGAAACAAATATAAATTCAAATGATGAAAATATTATTATACTTAAAAGAACTGTTCCCTTTAAGTATGATAAGCTAAATAGTAATGTCAGAAATGAAACATATGACATATAGATAAAAGTAGATTTAAGAAAGGGATAGGTAAATTTTAAAAAATTTCTATCAAATGTAAGTCTAAATCTATGTACAAGCAAAGAGTTGAGCAGCCATAATAAAGCAAATGCAAATAAAATGTTTCGAAAGAGTTCACTATTGCTTGCAATGTCATGAGTATAGTAAGGGAAAAAAAACAAATAACCAACAATGTATAATAGCTCAAAGCTGAACATTAGAAATGAAAAATCACTTTTTTTGTTTATTTTTTTTACTGGATTAAAATAAATACCTGATAAAAATATTATTTCAAATAATAGATAAAAAACTAAATTGCCAAAAATAATTACTCTTGAAGTATTGTTTTGACCAAAAATCAAAATCTGGATAGAGATCATTCCAACTAAATATAAAAATGAAATAAAAAAAGGTTCAAGTCTTGTTTGTCTACGTTTTTCCTGGTCAAAATTTCTGAATTTACTTGAGATAAGCAAAGAAAAAAACCACCATAAGAAAATCAATGGATATATTTCGAAATACTGAACATCAATATTTAAATTTCCTTTTTTAGCTAGATATGTTAGTAAAAATGAGAGTGTGAATAGGAGCCAATCTGTTAGATATAATACTGTTATTTTACTTTTCCGAATGGATTTTGTCCTGCGCTCCTTGAATATATGGTTTTTCAGGTTTTTTGCAGTTGTTTTATTATAGCTAATGTCCATTTAATTCCTATTTAATTTTAATGAATATATATATGCTAATGGCGAAATACTACCTGCTACATTGATGGTACCTGACCCACCTGTAGACATCATATCACCTATAGGTACCCTTAGGTCGATATTGGATAAAATACTTGTAATAAATGTTTTATAGTCAGGCAATAACACTTGGACATTTTCACTGCATTCCAATTCAATTTTTAGATGTGGAATTACCTTTGGTACAACATTCAGATCAAAATAGGTACTTTGAACTGACCCAAATATTGAAATATCAAAATTTTCATCTGTTGAATTTACGATAGAACACTGGGTTGGAGCTGAAAATAAAGCAGACTGTACTCCTGTACCATTACCCTCTATCTGTGAATTATATATAGGAGTTTCTAGATCAAATCCAAATTTAATAACAACTGTATTCGCAAATTTCCATATTATAAATTCTATATGCTCGATAATTTCAACGTTTCCTAAAGCATCCACAATTCTCTCTTCCCAAGTTTGATATTCTTCATGGTTATGGCTCATTTCAATTGTTAATTCCCCCTGCCAATTCCCATCTATTTTTATCTCATTTTTCTTACAGCTGCTAAGAACAAAAAAACAAAGCATGACCATAAAGACTATCTGTACTCTTTTCAAATTTTCATTTTTTCTGTTTAATTTAATCAATTTGTCTCTCCTGGCAAAAAGTACTATTTTATAAAATTAAAATGTTCATACACTTTTAATTTACCAAATGCTGATATACTAATCATTATTTATCCTGGATATGAATTTAATATACTCTTCTGGAGGTGAGGTAATGTGTACTCCGGTTCCAATTAAGGAATCTGGATATGTGTAATTCCATTGAGAATTTCCATTTAAGGCAATAATTTCATTTTCTGCAGCAATTAAAACAGAAATGTTTTTGTTTTCAGGAATCAAGGTGTTTGACATTATACACATTCCATTTTTTGAAATATTTGTTGTAACTCCAACATAACTTAAAATCTGATCTTCGATTCTTGTAAAGCTAACAATAAATTTTTTTCCACATCTTTCTTCTTTTCTGTCTTTCATTTACACTCTCCATAAATTTATAGCATTGAATAATTTAGGTAGCAATTTCTATGCCAAAAGAATTGAAAGCGGTATTAATTATTTGATTACCTAGAAAAAAGCAAATTTTGGAGCTTTATATATAAGACAGATAGGATATTATTCCAATCTTTTTCTTTTAAATAAATTATTGCAGATTAATTCCGTGTTTTTTTTTAAATAAACCCCTGCAAAAAAAGTAAACATATTCTTGTCATAATATGAAAATGTGATGTCTGGCCTGGTTTATAATAAGAATACAAAAGTTTACATATTTCCAAAAGTTGCATCCTTTCCAGTAGAAGATAAAACTTGAAATAGTAAGATTATTCTTTGTTTTTTAATCTTTTACACAATGCTTGTCTGGAAATCCCCAACATACAAGCTGCAATACTTTGATTATTGCCTGACCTTTTCAATGCTTCATCTATAAGGATATTTTGAATTTCTTTTAGTGTAGGTAGTTGGTCCGAAAAACTAATAAGATCTTTGTCTTTTATGATATGCGAATTTCTTTTTTCACCCTTATTAAACCGGTTTGTACTAATAGCCTGTTTAAAAGAGCTTAGAGATAGGATTTTAGATTTGTGAGTGCTTATAGCATTATATATCATCGCTCGAAGTTCTCTGATATTGCCAGGGAAATGATATGTTTGTAGAAGCGTTAGTAACTCACTTGGCAAAGTGGGTGTTTTTTTATTTAAATCTTTACAAGCTTCATTGATAAAATGACTAATTAGCAAAGGTAGGTCTTCTAACCTGTCTTTCAACCTCGGTAATTGTATATGGTGTACATTCAGCCTATAAAAAAGATCATTTCGGAATTTTTCTACGTCTTGAAGTAAAAATAAATCTTTGTTTGTAGAGACAATAATTTGAGCTGTTGAATAACTGGGTTCATCCATTCCAAGGGGATAATACTCGTTTTCCTGTAATAATCTCAAAAGCTTAGTCTGTGATGATATAGACAGATCGCCTATCTCATCAAGCAATAAAGTTCCTCCTTGAGCTTTCTCAAGAAGTCCTTGCCTAGTTATAATTGCATCTGTAAATGCGCCTTTTTTATGGCCAAATAGAGTGTCTGTGAACATCTGGTCGTCAAGGCCAGCAACATTTACAGTAACAAAAGTACCTTTTCTACCACTAAGTATATGTAATGCCTTTGCAACAAGTTCTTTTCCTACACCAGTTTCCCCGGTTATCAGAATCGGTTCAGAGGTAATTGCTATACTTTCTATATAATGCAGAATTTTTATCATTTCAGGATTTCTGGTAATAATCTCTTTAAAAGCTTCAGGATTTTGCAATTTATTTGAAAAAAAAGTTTTTTTTAATTCAATATTTTCTTTTTTTATTTCAAGATACTCTATGATTCTTCTTATATTTGTCACCAATCGGTTTTCTTCAACAGGTTTTAACAGATAGTCAAAAGCACCTAATTTCATACACTTTATGGCGGTATCTATCTCATTGTCCCCAGTCACAATGATGACAGAAACATCAGGATGCTCTCTCACGATTCTATCCAGAATTTCTTCTCCCCCAATGTGGGGCATGGATAGATCCAATAATACAACCCTTACGCCATATTTCTTGATTAGAGATATAGCTCTCCTGCTGTCATTACATGTGATTACATTATTTATCATAGCTAGTTTTAAAGTAAGCTCACAACTATATAAAAACTGAGCTTCATCATCGATAATTAATATTGGATATTCCGGATAGAGTGATTCTTTCATTTTACCTCCTTTAAAAAAAGTACTTCAATTATACATGTTATTCGAATTGTTATCATTGCCTGATTATTTACAATTATTCTCCTTTATGGAATATCAGGGTTGCTATAGTTCCTTTTTCTTTTGTTGATTCGAATGTCAATATCCCATTATGGTCCCTTACAATTTTAGATGATATTGATAATCCCAGCCCTGTTCCTCCATAACTCCGTTTTGTAGTATAAAAAGGATCCGTTAATTTTTTTAAATTTTCGGCCTCTATTCCAATTCCTTCATCCTTTACAGATACTGTGATTTTTTTGTCATCAGGGCAATATTTTGTGGAAATTGATATTTCGCATTTTTTGTTTTTCAGAGCCTGGCAACTATTTTCAATAAGATTAATGATAACCTGCTCAAGTCTTTGAGAATTTCCTGTGATTGTTGGGAGGTTTCTCTCCAAATCTGTTGAGAAATTATTGGTAGATTTTTTTATAAGATTTGACATTAATGCAATTGCTGTATTCACAATTGCATTGATATCTATATTTTGAGTAAGATCTGAAGGCTCTTTGCGAGAATAATTTTTCAATCCACTAACAATGTTCTTTATTCGTCTTGAGGCATTGATCATACTTGACAATAATGATGACACGGTGTGTTTAATAACAGAATAATTTTGATTTGCAACTGTAAAATCTCCATTTTTCTTATAATGTTCATCTAAAATTGGAAAAACACTCTTCCAAATTTTTTGAAGAATTGGAATATTAAGCATTAAAATCCCATTTGGATTGTTTATCTCATGGGCAACTCCAGAAACGAGGATTCCAAGAGAGGTCATTTTGTCAGCTTGAATAAGTTGCTCCTGCTGAAACCAGTTTTTTTCTTCTGCATTCTTAATTTTTATCATATCCTCTGTTAGTTTTTTATTCAGTTCGGTTAGCTCAACAGTTCTTTCTTTTACAAGCTCCTCTAGTTGGTTATGATATTTTTTTAATTCTTCCTCTGCTCTTCTTCTCCATAAAATATCGTGTTCTACAGTTTGGATTTCTGTTATTTCGCCATTGAGGTCTCTTAAGAGGAGGATATTTGACCAGATCCATTTTCTACCTATAGGGAGATCAATTATCTCTTCAAAGACCATTTCATTTTCTGTGGTTAATACCTGTTCATGTCTCGTTTTAATATTCTCATATCTATCAGGAAAAACTTCTGACAGTGATTTTCCGACAAAATCTTCTGGTTTTCCTTTCAGTTTATCCGCAGCATTCTGGTTCATGTATACAAGAATCTGTTGGAGGTTACAAATATAAATTGAAATTTGATTAATTTTCTGAATATCAGATTTCTTATCCCGGCTATCAGTTTCTTTACGCCTCTCTAATAAATTACCATATAAATTACCATTACTATTTTCTTGAGATTCCATCGTTGCCCTCTACTGTTTATAATAATCATCTTCATATTATCATGAAAATAATTTTATTTCAAAATTAAAAATGATTTTTATCTTTATTTTATACATTTCCCACAGAGATTAAAAATGATACCCTGTGGTGCTCAAAAAGTTTCTATTTAAAGGAATATATCCAATTTTAAAAAAGGGAGGTAGAAAACCATTTTTTAATGTTTATACAGATTCAACTGATAGACATTTAATGAAAGAATTAAATTGCATAAGCAGGGAGAATATATGCCCCATGCATTTTTTATGATAATTACGCGAGAAGCCCTATTAAAAAACTTAAGTTAAATATGTTTTACTATTGAGCAAATAGCTATTACTTTGAACAGAAAATTAATAAAAAGAAATTTTAAGGTAATAATCTCTATTTTATAATAATACCCCGGCGAGAGTTGCATTCATTAATGTTGCAATTAATCCTCCGAGTAAGGCTTTTAATCCAAGTGATGCTATATCTTTTTTTCTATGTGGGGCCATTGGAGCAATTCCACCGATCTGAATAGCAATTGATGAGAAATTTGCAAAACCACAGAGGGCAAATGTTAACATAACAATTGATTTAGAATGTAATGCACCGGTTTTTATAATTTCAACAAGGTTTATATATGCCAAAAACTCATTAACTACAATTTTTGTTCCGAATAAACTTCCAAATGCTAATGCATCCTTAACCGGAACTCCAATTCCTATTGCCAGGTATCTAAAAATATTCCCAAGTACAAATTCCATAGACAGTTTGTGTCCAGCCCCAAATGATTCAGCAATTATTGAGTTAAGGCTGGGAAGCCCAAACAACTCAATTCCGCCTATTGAGATCAAAATGAAGTTTATCATCTGTATTAATGCAATAAATACTAAAAGCATTGCTCCGACATTTAAAGCCAGTTTTAATCCCTCAGAAGTACCATTTGCAGCAGCTTCTATGACATTTGAAGCCGTTTGTTCAACCTTTAGTTTTACAGTGCCCTTTGTTTTTGGGACTTCAGTTTCAGGGTACAGGATCTTTGATATCACGATTGAAGCAGGAGCAGCCATAACACTCGCTGTGATCAGATGTACTGCAAAATCTAGTTTTGCTCCCTTAAGAGCTATTAAATGAAAGGCCTCTTTTGAAACGTCCATTCCATGTCCTATCTCACTACCAAAAGGAATAAAAGATAAATTTCTTATTGATTCAATCAATGTCATATAGTCAATGTCCTGAAGTGAAGCCATTGCTTCTCCAAGTATCTGAATATAGGTTGCTAAAACACCACCGGCAACTGTAGCCATACCACCAACCATTATTGTCAGGATTTCGGATCTCGTCATAGTCCCAATATATGGTTTTATCAAGATTGGGGCTTCTGTCTGTCCGATAAATATGTTTGCTGTATTTGATAAAGATTCTGCTCCGCTTGTTCCAAGGAGTTTTGCCATTACTTTTGCCATTACTTTGACAATTGCCTGAAGTATCCCCAGATAATATAAAACGGAGGTTAATGCTGCAAAAAACAAAATTGTTGGTAGTACCTGAAATGCAAAGAAAAACCCCATACTTCCTTTTGTTCCGGCAGGTGATGCAAGGCCCCCAAATACAAACTCTGAACCAATTGTAATAAAGTCAAGTAATTTTACCACGCCTGATCCAAGCAGAGAGACACCATCTTTGATCCACCCGAGTATGAAAAAAAATCCTCTGAGTGTTTCGCTATGAATGATGAAAATAGCAAAAAAAAGTTGAATTAAGAGTCCTTTTCCAACTAAAGCCCAACTTATTTTTTTTCTATTATTTGAAAATAAAACGCCAATGGATACCAAAAGCGCCATTCCAATAATACCTCGAACTATTGTCATTATTTCCATATTTTCCCTATTTTTTTATATTAAATTTCTTCTCTAGTGCTTCATAATAATTAATGACAGATCTGACATATTTTCTTTTTACTAGATAAGAGTCAGGAAAAAAGCTTCTTTTAAATCCATATATAACAATATCCTTTAATTCCTTTGGTGTTATTCCAAATGATTCAACTGCTTTCTGCAGTTCATCTGTAACTGTTGTTCTTGAGACAAGCCTATTGTCTGTGCATATAGTTGTTGATAACTTTGCCTCTCTCATTTTTTTGAATGGATGGTCTTTCAGTTCCTTTATGCTGGGGAGGGTCTGCATATTTGATGTTAGGCAGATTTCAAGAGTAGTTCTTCCATCACCAATATACTGGGCAAGATCTTTGACATAATCTTTCTTATCCTTTATTGCAGGATTGAAGATCATATCTTCATTAAAAAGATGAACCCCATGTCCTATTCTATCTGCATGAAGCTCAGTAATTGCTTGAAATATACTCTCCGGTCCAAATGCTTCACCGGCATGAACTGTTTTTTTCATAAAATGTTTATGAGCAAGAGTATAGGCATGTTTATGGTCAACGGCCGGGTATCCTCTTTCCATACCTGCAAGGTCAAAACCAACTACCGGTATACTATAATTATCTCTAGCATCAACAGATGCCTTTACAAGCTCCACAGAGGCAAGTGAAAAGATCCATTTTTTATCAGAATATTTATGAACATTCAGGAGATCGTCGAAATACTCAGAAAAACCATAGTCGAACATCCTCATTGCACAGGATATTATTCCATATTCAAATTTTGGTTCAATTCCGTTTTTAACTTTATCTGTTAAGTTATACTGTTCTTTAGCCTTTAATAACCCTTTATTTACAGCCTTTAGTACATCAATTACATCTAGTTTTGAACTTTGATGGAGTTGCGGTGCAAATCTTACCTCTATATATCTAACACCCTCATTTATATTATCTTCAGCTAATTCAAAGGCAATTCTTTCGAGTGATTCACTATCCTGCATAACTGCACAAGTATAACCAAAGCCCTGTAAATATTCGCCCAGATCGTTATAATTACTTTTAAAAACAAGTTTTTTTAATTCATCTTCATTATAAGATGGTAACTTTATATTTTTTTCTTTTGAAAGTTCAATTAATGTTGACAATCTTAATGAACCGTCAAGATGTAAGTGTAAGTCAGTTTTTGGAATTGCTTCAATAAATTCTCTGCTAATTAAATTTTTCATTTCATTTCTCCTCTTTTATAGATGATATAAGCTCAAAGATCATTGGCTTATTCTTTTTTATTTCTTCTTTAGACAGACCATCCAGTTCATGTGGAAATATCAACCATTGGTCAGTCTCCTGTATATAATATTCAGGGGCAAAATTAGTTTTATTGTTTTTTGGTTTATAGTACGGTGTTGCTACCTTAATATCTAATGGTGTGTTTTTTCTTGCATGGGTTCTAATGTGCTTAATCACAGCATCAATACTCAAGCCTGTATCAAAAACATCATCAATAATTAAAAGTTTGTCTTCAGCATTTATGTTTTTTATTATATAATCAAGTCCATGAACTCTAATATTCCTGCTTCTTTGACCTATGCCTTCATATGATGAAGTTCTTATAGAAATATGATCGGTTTTTATACCAAAATAATCCAGTAATTCCTGTACTGCTATTCCTACAGGAGTTCCCCCTCTCCAAATAGCAATAATGAAATTTGGTTTAAATCCACTCTTATAAATATTAAGACCCAGCTGCATTGAATCTTCTAATAACTCCTGTGCTCCAATATATGTTTTTTCCACCATTTGAAATTACTCCCTATTTGTTTACTGCACTTAGTTGTTTTTGTATCATTGAAACCACCATATTAACTGAAACGGGATTTCTTCCTTCCGGGATTATTATATCTGCAAATTTTCTGCTTGGCTCAACAAAGGCTATATGCATTGGGCGAACAGTTTCAAGGTATTGATTGACAACCGAATCCATGCTCCTGCCTCTTTCAATTATATCTCTCTTTAGTCTTCTTATAAACCTTATGTCATTATCAGTGCTTACAAATAACTTTACATCCATCAGCTCTCTAAGGGCTTTCTCAAGAAATATAAGGATCCCATCAACTATGATCAGCTTTGCTGGTTTCTTAATGATTCCAGAATCCTCTCTTGAATGAGTGGCAAAATTGTATATTGGTGCTTCAATTTCTTTCCAATTCAATAAGTCTCTAACATGAGAGATTAACAGATCTGTTGCTAAAGCATCAGGGTGATCATAATTTGTTCTTTCCCGTTCTAAAAGAGGGAGATGATTAATGTTTTTATAATATGCATCATGTTGGAGTGCAACAAAGTCATCTTCATTCAATTCTTTTGTTATAGCGTTAATAATAGTAGTTTTTCCAGAGCCACTTCCGCCGGCAACTCCAATCACCATTGGTTTCATTCTTTCCATAAACTAATATATCATTTTTTAAAAGGAAATACAAATAGACGAATTGAATCATAAAAAAACACTTTAAACTACTACTGGTTGCGTCATAAAAAA
>CBDUZW010000068.1:0-28131 GCA_965371805.1 uncultured bacterium
TTTATGAAGCAACGACCTATCGTTTATAGTGTTTTTTTTATGATGCAACACGGATTTGTTGTATATTTAATATTAGAAGAATTTAATTTTAGGAGTAGAGAGTGTTACGCAGAATAGGAAAACAATTTAGAAAACCAAGTGGATTTCTTGGAAGAATTGTTTTAGCATTAATGAAGAAAGGAAATAATAGTATCTATGACAAACTAGTTGAAAAAATAGATATTCAAAATAGAGAAAATTTATTTGAGATAGGTTATGGGCACGGGCTTGGAATTGAAAAAATTTTATTAAAAAAGAATTGTTTTATTTCCGGAATAGACTTCTCTGAATTAATGCATAAAGAAGCCTCAAAACGAAATAAAAGGCACATTGATAACGGAAAAGTTAAGTTATATTATGGAGACTTTTTAAAATACAATATGGACTCAGAAAAGTATGATAAAATCCTTTGTCTTAATGTGGTCTATTTTTGGGATGATCTTGAAATTCCATTTTCAAAGATTAGAGATGGATTAAAGGATAGAGGAATTTTGTTTTTATACATGGATCATCCAGATCAACTAGCAAAACTGAAATTTACTAAAGATGATATTTTTAAAAAATATACAATTGATCAAGTAGTAGAAACTTTAATAACAACAGGTTTTAATGAAATTAACTTCCAACATGACAAAGGATATTATATACACTGTAAAAAATAGGAATTAATATTTTTTGAAAAGGTATGCTATAATTGACAATGATAAGTAAACCAACATTATTATTGGATAGAAAAAAATGCAGGAAAAACATCGAGGAGATGGCAGTAAAGGCTGCAAAGAGTCGGGTCTCTTTTCGCCCTCATTTTAAGACTCACCAATCTTTAGAAATAGGGAATTGGTTTAAGGAGTTTGGAGTTGACAGAATCACTGTTTCATCTCTGGTAATGGCGAAATACTTTTCCTCAGAATGGAATGACATTACAGTCGCTTTCCCTGTAAATATTTTAGAAATAGATACAATTAATACTCTTGCAAAACAGATAACACTGAATATATTAATTGAATCTATAGAGTCTATAGAATTCTTAAAAAAGCATCTAAAATATAAAGCTGGTTTTTTTATAAAAATTGATGTCGGTTATAATAGAACAGGTATTGATTCATCAAATAAAAATAAAATAACTGAGATAATTGAATATTCTAATTCAATTGAGAACTTAGTTTTTAAAGGTTTTTTAACTCATGCAGGACATACTTACAGATGTAAAAATAAAAAGGAGATCGTGAACATTCATAAAAAAAGTGTTGAAATATTGACCTCATTAAAAGTTCAATATGAAAAGAACTACCCTGATATTATCATATCAATAGGCGATACACCCAGTTGCAGTATTGTAAATGATTTCAACGGAATAGACGAAATGAGACCTGGAAATTTTGTTTTCTATGACCTTATGCAAAACCAACTCGGTTCAAGCCCTATTTCCCAAATAGCCGTTGCCCTGGCTTGTCCTATTGTCGCTATTCATAAAAAAAGAAATGAAATTGTCATCTATGGAGGTGGTGTGCATTTATCGAAAGAAAAAATAGAGGATGATAAAAATGGAACTATTTATGGGAAAATAGCCGAAAGCAGAGACAATGGCTGGGGACCTATAATTCACAATATGTATATTAAGAGCCTATCCCAGGAACATGGAGTAGTAGTTGTCCCAGATTCTATGCTATCAGAATTCAAAGTTGGAGACTATATAACAGTACTTCCTATCCATTCCTGTATGACTGCAAACCTGTTTAAATATTATTTACCTACTGATGATTCGAAAAAAATAACAAGATTATAAAGCAATCAGAACTTTGATTTCTTATCAAGTACATTTCTTATTACTTCAATTAACACTTTTTGTTCAATCGGTTTTTCCACTAAAGCATTAATATTCATACTTTTGTAATTATTTTTATTGATTATATTGCTATATCCAGTACAGATTATAACAGGAAAGTCAGGGATTATTTTGTGAAATTCTGATGCTAATTCAACCCCAGTCATATTTGGCATGGTCATATCTGATATTAAAAGGTCATATGTTCCCGGATTCCGGCTAAAAAGCTTTAAGGCATCAATACTGTTAGTACTGGATTCAACTTTATATCCTGCTTTTTTCAAAAAACTTGAAACTATATTTGTTAGATCAGGTTCATCATCAACATAAATCACCCGTTCTATACCACTATCAGTATTAGTTTTTTTAATTTCTTGTATTTCAATGTTTTTGGAAGATTTTACCTCCGGTAGATAAATTTCAAAGACAGTACCCTTCCCCGGTTTTGAGTTTACATTTATATATCCGCCATAGTTTTTTACAATACCATAAACTACTGAGAGTCCCATACCAGTACCTTCCCCAAATGGTTTTGTTGTAAAATAGGGATCAAAAATTTTATTAAGTGTATCCTTTTTCATACCAGATCCCGAATCTTTAACTGTTAAGAGCTGATAAACACCCGGTTCTATTTTTTTTATTGAGTTTTCATGCACTATTTTTTCCTGTTTTAATGATATTTCTAATTGACCTCCAGATTTATTCATTGAGTATCCTGCATTTGTACCTAAATTCATTAATATCTGAGTGATTTGAGTAGAGTCCGCTAATACCATCGCATTATCATTTTCTAAATTGGTTTTTATTATTATTGTTGCTGGAAGTGATGACCTCAGGAATTTAATGGTTTCTTTAATTACATCTGATATAAGTATTGGTTTTAATATAGTGTCACTTTTTCTACTGAAGGACATTATCTGTTGGATCATATTTTTGGCTCTAAATGAAGCTTTAAGTATATGATCGAGATTATTTTTTATGATTTTTGATTCACCTGACTCTTCCATAGTCATTTCGCCATATCCAATTATTACACTGAGAATATTATTAAAATCATGTGCAATTCCACCTGCAAGTGTCCCTATTGCTTCCATTTTGTGAGATTGACTTAGTTGGTCTTGAAGTGTTTTTTTTTCAATCTCAGCTTGTTTACGTTCAGAAATATCACGATAGTTAAACAGTATCCCTTTTACATTAGAGTCCTTTAATAAGTTTTTCCCTGTAAGTTCAACAGGTTTATAAGACCCATTTTTACACTTATATCTATATTCTATAGTTATCGTTCTGTCTGGTTCTTGCAGAAGTTTTAAAAAAACTTTTTTTACATAATCCAGATCTTCTGAAAAAACAGTTATCCATCCTTCCTGACCTATCATTTCTTTGGGATCCCAACCAAAAAACCTGGTGATGTTCGGACTTTTATATTTGATTAATCCATTCTGATCTAAAATAGCAATTACATCTGAAATATTCGAGATCATTGAACTCTGTTTTGCCTGAGTTTTTTTTAAAGTCTCTCTTGATTGAGTAACCTGTTTTCTATATCTTAAAAAAGTAAATAAAAGAATAATAATTGTTGCTGGAATTACAAACAGTCCAATAATCCAAAACCCTATCAAGGACATCTTGAATATTCCATTAATTTCATTTTGTAAAGCTAAGTGATCTCTATGGACTCCGATTACCCATTCTCTTCCTTTTACATAGGCAAAAGCAGCAACTTGTTTTCTGCCTGCACTTGAAATATATCTACCAACTATATTAGATTTTGTGTTAACAACATCTGAAAGTTTGCATTGCTCAATATCCTCTAGATCAATTATTTTATTATTACCGGCAAAATTTCCCACAGTATTCGGAGAATGACTATGCAGCATAAGATTCGATTTTTTATCAACAATACAAACATATTCATCAGATGGTTTTTTTCCAGAATTACGCCAGTTTTGTTCGATTAAATTCAATAATTCATTCTCAGGTAATTCTTTAAAAAAAGATGCGGATAATGCAAGGTTATTAGCCTGCTTCATATATAAATCATGATAATTATGTTCAGCTATAGATAATGAATTTGAATAGGTATAGTATCCGATAAAAAGCGTCATTGCCATTGCTAAAGATCCAAGTGAAATAGCAAGAATTGCCGGTCTAAATGAAAATTCAATTGATTTGTTTGAATTGTTTGTCTTCATGGTTTTTCACTCCGTAATCTAAACATAACAAAAATAATTCATTATCTCTCTTATAAACCTAAAAATTCATTATACTTAAACAAATTTTTTATTACAACACCGTTTTTATGATAAACTAAGATTAATTTTATAAAATTTGATATAATTTTATGTGGAGGATTTATCAAATGAAAAAAAAAATATTACTATTTTTAATACTTCTATCTATTGTAGTTTTTGTAAAGCATGCAAAATCTTTAAAGACAGAAATGAAGCTGATTCCTGGTGGAGAATACACAATGGGAAAAAACTCAGAATCGAAATCCGAAAACACTCCCTATAGCCCTGCACATAAAGTAATTGTGGATTCTTTTTATATAGATGTTTATGAAGTGACAAATATAGAATACTATAATTTTTGTAAAAAAACTGGACATATATTGCCGGAATTTTGGGGGACAGATAAATATCGGAGTGGACTGAAATATCCAGACTATCCTGTAATTGGAGTAAGCAAAAAGGATGCAAAAAAATATGCTGAATATGCAGGCAAACGATTGCCTACTGAAGCAGAATGGGAATTAGCTGCGCGTGGTGGTTTAGTTGATAAAAACTACTCTAATGGAGACAAGTTTAATAGCTGTATTAATCTTGACTCTATCTCCAAAAAAGGAGCGAGACACCCTTATAATGTTTCATCTGGAAATCAAAATAAGTTTGGCTTATACGGAATGTGCGGCAATGCACGAGAGTGGGTTAGCGATATATATGATAAAAATTATTATAAACATAGTCCCGTAAAAAACCCAAAAGGTCCTAAAAAAGGACGATTGACAGTCGTTCGAGGTGGAGGATGGAAATCAGGTTCAGGTTGTAAAAAAGTATTTATCCGGAATGCCGTTAGAGGTACCTGGGTTGATATTGCAATCGGATTCAGATGTGTAAAGGATATAAAAAAGTAATAAATGTGGAAAATCAGATAAATTTGATTACAAAAATAATTATGTAGAGTTAAAACAAATCTCTGAATTGATCAAGGTTCTGGAGTTATAATAATACAAAACATTATCATAAAAAAAAGAGTTTCGATTAATTGAGCTGTAATACTAAAAAACTATCTCCGTCCTTTTTATCATTTTTGTCCTCTTTTTTTCAGGATCAATTAATTTATAAATTTTTGAGAATTGTTCAGGACCTTTATCCATGAAATCTATTTTTAAATAAATAATATCTTCAGTATACTCAATTTTATCCGTTTCCCTTAAAGTTTTACTAATACTTTCTTTTTGTTCCTGGTCTGTTTTTGTACTTAACTCATATGTAATAAATTTTATATCCTTATTAAGAGATTTTGTTTCATTACAAATTGAGACAGTAAGAATATTGAGACTTCCTGATGACTCTTTAAATTTTAGTTCTATTTCCTTTTCAGATAAAGACTTATCTATAAAAACTTCAAAAACTTCCTTCGCGCCTACTGCATAAACTGGAAGTGGAGGAAGGTAGGCTATTTTTATCCGTGGCCTAAAACCTTCTGTGCTCTTAAATGGCATTTTAGATTTTCTTATTATACGTTCAAGATACTTACTCAACGAAAGGTGAGAAAAGTATGTAAAATCATTCGTTTTTTCAAAGTAAACTCTAACCTTATTATACTCAATATCAGAACTTTTTTTTAACTCACCATCAATATTCACTTTTTTGAGATCAGGAATTTTTTTTGTTTTTGGAAAACGATAACCGCACCCATTGCAAGCTTTGCAGTCAGCATCAATACAAGAAACTGCTGGCAGCCCTTTTATAGCATTAATATAATCATTTTTTAAAAATTCATTATTAAAGTTTATTTCTATAAAATCCCAGGGAAGAGAATTGTTTACATTTAGCTCATTTAAATACTTTTCATAATTTAATTTTTCCATTTCTTCTTTCCAAATATTATAATTAAATTCTGAATCCCATGCCGAAAACAGTTCTCCTCTTTTATAAACTTCTATTAATAAGTTGCCAATCCTGCTATCCCCACGGGCAAGCACAGTTTCAACTATTCCACGATCGATTTTATGAAAATCTAGTACAAGAAATCTAAACCTGGACAATTCAGTTCTAATAAGTTTAGTTCTTGATTGTAAAATCTCTTTGTCCTCTCTTTTTGCCCATTGCAAAGGTGTATGTGGTTTTGGAACAAATGCAGAAAAAGATGCTGTGATTTTAAGTCTTTTCTTTTTTTCCTTGGTAATGTCTATTATTTTTTTTATTAATGTGATAATTGCAAAGATGTCTTCATCTGTTTCAGTTGGAAGGCCTATCATAAAATACAGCTTTATTTTCTGCCAACCAAAATTAATGGCTTTTTCAACAGCAGTCAATATTTGATCATCTGTTACATTTTTATTAATAACGTTTCTTAATCTTTCGCTACCTGCTTCTGGAACGATAGTAAGTCCGGTTTTTCTAAATTGAGCAATTGTCCCTAATAATTGGTCAGAGATAGAAGAAGGTCTTAACGATGAGAAAGATATTGCTGTTGACGGAGGTAGACAATTTGGAATCTCAGTTAATAGTTCCTCAATGTGTGGGTAATCTCCGGCACTAAGTGTGGAAAGGGCAGCGGATTCAAACCCTGTATTTTCCAAACCATTTTTTATGTTTGATAAATTAGTAGCCGGTTTTTTAAATCTATAGGGAGAATAATATGATTTTGCCTGGCAAAATCGACAATTTTGAGGACAACCCCTTGCAATCTCAACATCTAACCTGTCAAAAACAACATTTGTTATAGGGACGATAATTTTTTCTTCATCTACTACTGAATCAAGTTTTTTTAAAACTGATTTTTTTATGAACTGAATGGGAAGATCAGGCCGAACAAATCCGTCTGCATCTATTAATTTATAAATTGAAGGAACATACATACCTCTTTCTTTACTCAGTGTTTCAAAAAAGTGATTTTTAGAAAAGCCATTTTCCTTTTTTTTAGATAATATGGACAGAATCTCTGGAAATAAAACTTCTCCATCCCCAATTGCAAAAAAATCAATAAATGATCTTATAGGTTCGGGATTTAGCACTGAGATACCTCCAGCAGCAATAATTGGATCGTTCTCATCTCTTTCTTCAGAAAATAAAGGGATTTGTGCTAGATCAAGGATAGCAAGAAGGTTTGTATAATTCATTTCACTTAATAAAGAAAATCCAATCATGTCAAACTCTTTCAGAGGCATTTTGTTCTCTATGGAAAATAATGGCAAGTCTAATTCCTTTAAAAGATTTATAGAATTTCTGTCTGGAAGAAAACATCTTTCAACATTCACTTTATCGATCTTGTTCAAAAAATGATAAAGAAGTTTTAGTCCATAATGACTCATTCCAATTTCATATTTATCAGGAAAAACAAGACAAATATTTATATTTGACGAATTAAATTCGTTTTTTATAACATTAATCTCTCTGCCTGTATACACTTGTGGGTTTTCACACCCACCCAAAAATTTTTCTATTTTTTTTTTAAAATTCATTTATATAACTATTTATCCTTATTTTAAATATTATACCTTCTAGTATAAAGAAAGCAAGTAATGAAGAGCCTCCATATGAGACAAAAGGGAGAGGCAGCCCAAGAATTGGAATGAATCCAATTGACATTAAAGCATTAATTAAAAATTGAAACAAAACTAGTCCTAATAACAAATAAACCAAGTTTAACTCTTCTTCTATCTCAGTAATAAAAATAAATTGTCTATAAAAAAGAATAAAAAAGAGTAACAGAAAAAAACTTATACCTAAGAAGCCAAATTCTTCTCCCAGTAATGAAATAATAAAGTCAGTATGTCTTACAGGAAGAAATTTATATTTTGATTGTGAACCATTTAAATACCCCTTTCCCTTTATTCCTCCTGCACCAATTGCAATTTTTGATTGAATAACTTGATATCCGGATGAATGACTGTAAAGTTCTGGATTCATAAAAGAGATAATTCTGTCTTTTTGATAAGGTTTTAGGACATAGTTCCATAGAAAAAAAGAGGATATAAAAATACTTAATATTAAAAATATTATTATAGATTTTTTAATTCCTTTTAGTAAAACAGAAGTTATAAAAAGTGAAGCAAAAATTAATGCCGTTCCCATATCAGGTTGAAGTGCAATTAATACAAACGGAATCCCTATCATAATTCCAAGCACAAAAAATTCTTTCCATTTTATCATTTTAATTGTTGTTATATACTTTGCAATTACTATTGCAAGGGCTATCTTCATGAATTCAGAGACCTGAACTGAGAAAAAACCAAATTTCACCCAACTCTTTGTCCCTGCAATAATTTTCCCTGAAATAAGTTGAAATAAAAGAGCGATCACAATAGCAATATAAAAAAACAAGCCATATCTAAAAAGTAACTCTGTTCGGATTTTAAAAACAATAAAAAATATTGCAATAGAAAAACAAAGCCAGATTAGTTGTTTTTGAAAATATGTGTTTGTTTCTGTATATGAAGCACTATATATTAGAAAAATACCTATAATTGAAATTGCCAATAATATCGCAAAGGTGATTTTATCAAAAAATTTTACTGAATCTTTCATTTTTCAAATAGTTTTTTGTATATATCAACCGCAAGTGGTGCAGCAATAGTGCCGGCCCCTCCACCGTTTTCCACAAAAATAACTGAAGCATATTTTGGGTTTTCTTTTGGAGCAAAAGAGACAAACCATGCATGAGGCATAAATTTTTTTATTTTAACTAACTCTTTATACCTGGGATTCTCCTTTGAAATAATCTGCTGTGTACCGGTCTTTCCACATATATTATACTCTTTAATCATTGCTAGCTTTGCTGTCCCTTCTTCATTTACAACACTAAACAATCCGTTTATAACTAATTCAAAATTTTCTTTTTTTATTGGTATCTTTTTAAAAACAGGTGATATTTTTTTTATTACTTTACCATTTTTTTCAATCCTGTCTAGAATGTGCAATTGTGGCTTGTTTCCCCTTAAAGCGACTGTACTGATCATTAATAAAGCCTGAACCGGTGTAACTTCAATCATTCCGCCACCTATCGAAATTGAAATTGTATCCCCTAGAAACCACCTTCTATTATCTTTAAATTTAAAAGATCCTGTAGGAATTAAACCATTAATTTCATTCGGAATATCAATATTAGTCCTGGTTCCAAGACCAAGCAATTTTGCATATTTTGCAATAATATCGATGTTGAGTTTTTTTCCAAGATTATAAAAATAAATATTACACGAATCTTTTATTGCTCCGGCTAAATCAACAATACCATGTCCATATTCCTTCCAACAATGCCATGGTCTTTTATAAATCTTAGTAACTCCTATACAATTTATTTTGGTATCTTTTGTTATTACCTTTTCTTCTAATCCTGCCAGAGCCATAATGATTTTAAAAACAGATCCAGGTGAATAACGTCCTTGTATGAATTTATTATGGAGGGAATAGCTGTCCTTCAAATGCTCTATTGTTATTAGTATGGTTGCAGATATTTCCAATAACAGTCTAAGTTTTGTCGGAGAGTTTGGCATAGCTAATACTGCTGGCAGAACAACTGAAACTAAAGCCTGATTTTTTTTAGAATAAATATTCCAGAAAGAATAAGGACTAAAACCAGGACTGCTCGTTAATGCTATAATGCCTCCAGTTTTTAGATCGACTACACCTATTGTTCCTTTTAATTTGTTTTTTGCCATTGATTCCTCAACCAATTTTTGTAACTCTATGTCTATTGTAAGAAAAATTTTATTTCCAATTTCGGGCTTTTTTTCATTAATTATTTTTTTTACAACGCCTAGATTATTTTTCAGAACATCTCTTATTCCTTTTTTTCCATTTAAAAAGGTTTCATATTCTTTTTCTATTCCACTTTTCCCAATTGCATCACCAAGTTTATAGCTCCTATTTGGATTGTTTTTTAGCTCTCTCTCTGAAATTTCAGATATATAGCCAATCACATGTGATGCTGTTTTATCAAGAGGATATGCTCTATCAGGCTCAACAGCTATTTCAAATTCTTTATATTGCACTGGTCTGCTCTTTATATAGATTACTTCATTGATCGAAAGATCTTTCAGTAAGGGAACTGCACGAATTTTGGGAATATTTCTAAATTTTTTGATTTTCTTCTTTAATAGAGAAATGCTTTTCCCTGTTACTTGAGAAATTTTACGTAAAGTTTTTTCCATATCTTCAGTGTTTTTTCTATTTAGTAATAGGATAAAATTTATCTTATTTTCAGCAATAACAATTCCATTTTTGTCAGCAATTACACCTCTAGGGGCCTTGATATCCAAGCTATCTGTAATATTTCCCAAAGCAAGTTCATTATAATACTCATGTTTTAATATCTGTATACTCCAAAATGAGAACAATAAAAGGAGAAATATTGATGCAATTATAATTTTTGCAATTAATGCACTTTTTTCGACTTTGTCAGTGGAAATATTATTACTAATATACATCTAATTTTTCTTTTAAGTAAGAACTTTTAAGAATAAAATTTGCTGTCAAACCTGTAAAAATGGGTTGCAATAAAATAAAATTAATATTAAATGGAAAATCTAAAATTAAAAACATTAAAAAATTTGCTGTTATATTTGAGATGGAAAGAGAAATTGCTGTGATAAGAAAAACATACACCCCTTTTTTTAAATCTATAAATGTTAATACTTCCCTTATTATAAATGCAATAAGTGTTCTGGAAAAACCATAAACGCCTAAAGTACCTCCAGAAAGAAAATCTATCATCAAACCAATAAAAGTCGCTATAAGTCCTGTTTTAAAGACACTTGATTTCAGAGCGACAAAAATAATTATTAAAAAAGTAAAATCAATACTGAACCATGAAGAAGAAAGATATATATTTTGAAAAAAATATAAACCTATAAGAGCTATCATTAATAAAATCTTTGTCTTTCCTCTCATTGCAATCTCTCAATTATTATCAGGTTATTGAATGGTTTATTCAAAAAAAAGGGACTGACTTCAATTTTCTGTACTAAATATCCTTTTTTTACTTTAATCACTTTTCCAATTGGAATTTTTTCCGGGAAGATACCCCCAGTTCCAGAAGACAATACGATATTTCCAACAGCTATTGGTTTACTCTCTATTAGATATTCAAATAAGCATATTTTATTATTATTTCCGGTTAAAAAACCTTCCATTTCATTACTTAAAATATGAGCACCAACACCGCCTATTTTACTTGTTATTAGCCTTACTTTTGAAGTTAAAGGTGTAATAGAATCTGTAATTTTCCCAACTAATTCAAAATCTTCATTTACTACTACCATGTTTTTTTTTACATTATCAATAGCCCCTGAATTTATGATAAGACTATTTAATGAAAAATTTTTATCTATTGAAATAATTTTTGTTTTCGTTACAACTCTAAATAAATCAGATTTAATACTATTTATTTTTAATTGGCTTGTAAGATGATCTATTTTTGAGTTTAAAATATAGTTTTTTTTTTTTAAATCAAATATTTTATGTCTTGTTTTCTTATATTTTTGATAGATATGCTTTGAGAAAAAATATTTTTCCCATTTTGATTTTATAAAATCTGTTGTACTGAAAATAGCAATTTGAATTGGAGAAATAATTGATCCAATTGAATATTCCAACAAAGTCCGATTATCCTTTACAACAATATTTGCCGACATAATAATCAGATTCAAAAATAGGAAAGAAACAATAATTAGTGTTTTCCTTTCAAATATGTTTTTTTTCAATCTTAATAACTCTGCCCTACACTTTTTAACAAGTCAATACTATCTAAAATTTTTCCAGCACCAATAACAACTGAAGAAAGTGGATCCTCAGCGATAAAAACAGGAAGTAATGTCTCTTCTTTTAATCTTTTATCAAGATTTTTTAATAATGACCCTCCACCTGCCATGATAATGCCCCTGTCTACAATATCTGCAGATAATTCAGGCGGCGTTTTTTCAAGCGTATTTTTGACTGCTTCAACAATTGCTAAAACAACATTTTCTAAAGCTTCTCTTATCTCGTTATCATTTATTGTTATCGTTTTAGGTATCCCATGCGAAAGGTCTCTACCCTTTATTTCCATTTCGAGATTTTCATCTAAGGGATAAGCAGATCCTATCTGGATTTTAATTTGCTCTGCAGTTCTAAGACCTATGAGAAGATTATACTTTTTTTTTATATAGTTTATTATTGCCTCATCCATTTCATTACTTGCAATTCTTATAGATTTAGATATCACTATACCTGAAAGAGATATTACAGCAACATCTGTTGTACCTCCGCCAATATCAACAATCATATTTCCACCTGGTTCAGTAATAGGTAATTCAGCTCCGATTGCAGCAGCCATAGCCTGCTCAATCAAATAAACCTCACTTGCTTTTGCTCGTAAGGCAGCATCTTTTACAGCCCTTCTTTCTACCTGAGTAATTTCTGAGGGAACACCTATAACAATTCTTGGTTTTAGAAACTGCCCCCCGGATCTAGCCTTTTTTATAAAATATTCAAGCATTTGTTCTGTGATTTCAAAATCTGCAATAACACCGTCTTTCATAGGCCTTATTGCAATAATGTGAGCTGGGGTCTTTCCCAACATTAATTTTGCTTCTGTACCAACTGCGAGTATTTTTCTCGTATTTGCATCAATAGCAACTATTGATGGTTCTCTGCTAACAACCCCTTTTCCTTTTGCAATTACCAATGTATTTGCTGTTCCTAAATCAATAGCCAGGTCAGTGCTAAAGTATTCGTGTATTTTTGAGAAAACACCCATATTTTTAATCTCCCTTATAAACTTTAATTCCGTCTTTTCCGCTTCTTTTAACTTCGTACATTGCCATATCAGCCTTTTTAATAAGGTCTTTAACTGAATCACCATGTTCAGGAAAGTTTGAAATCCCAAAACATCCGGAAATTTGTAAACTCAGCCCTTCTTTCTTTAAAAAATAATTCTTCTTTATTTTCTCTCTTAATCGTTTACTGATCCGTAAGGCATGGTCCGGGTTTGAATCAGAAAGAACAATCACAAATTCATCTCCACCAAACCGTGCTACAACATCTATATTTCTTATTGAATCCTTTAATATTCTGGATACTTCTTTAAGTACTTCAGTTCCAATTAGGTGGCCATGTTTTTCATTTATATCTTTTAAATAATCAAGGTCAAAAAAAATAACAGAAAATTGAAGCTTATATCTTTTACTTCTGTTAATTTCTCGATCAATAAATGATTTCAAATAATTTTGATTATATAGCAAAGTTAAGTCATCCTTAATTGAATGCATGTTTAAGTGATCAATATGTAGAATTAAATTAATATGATTAATAATAAAGGAAATGATTAAATTGTGTTCTTCAAACTGTTCAAATGACTCAATACTATTGTAATTATCTGCAGAGATAGAAAACTCTATTTCTGAAGAGGATAAACTCCAGCATCCAGATATATTTTTTTCCTTTTTATTAAAAGAATACCCTTTTTCATTAAAAAATGGTTTTTTTAATATCGATTTGTTTTCATCTAAATTTTTAGTTTTTATAATATGGTTTTTTAAATAGAACTTTTTATATTTAAAAGGACTTTTTATGATTAAATATGAATTGTCTCTTATTGTATTTATATCAAAAAGTTCTATAAAAATCGACCATATATCTTTTATGTTTTCACTCAATTGTATTTTTAAAAGCAACTTTTCAAGATCTATTTTCATTTTCGTCATGTTTACTACTATTTTAAGTTAGTAAATTCTCACAATCTTTTTTTGAATATTTTTTCTGTCTGACGGGGATATCAATTCAAATACAATTGTATATATTCCACTTTTCTCAAAACTTAAATTAAGATTGAACTTACCGTCTTCGTCAATATCATATTCCTTTCCATCTACAAACAGCCTGGACTTTGGATCTGCTTCACCACTCAATATAACAATATTGCCAGAAATACTCGGGGGATCAACTAATAGTTTTGGCGGCAGTTGTGCCTTCTTATTATTTAAAAGGAAATTGGCTATTTGAAGTTTCCTGATTTCTGAAGGCTCTCCCTCTAGATTTGTTGTTTTATCATATGGGAATATTCTCCAGAATATTGTGTTCGTCTGACTTAATGCAGAAAAATCAACAGGAATGTTAGTAGCATTAGTTCTACGCTCTGCAGAAAATAGTCCGTTTGCATTCTTTTCCTGATCTTCATATAGCTTGCCCATATTGACCGATGAGTATAGCTTAAGTATATATATAGTTTCTTTATTTTGTTTAAAATCAAGTAATTCTTTCCATTGAAATTGAACAATTGTATTTTTTGCTCGAAGAATAATTAAATTGTTTTCTGGTCTTAAAATGATTGGTTTTGGAGGGAATTTTACTGGTATTGGAACTATTCCATCTTTTAATGATAAATACTCTCCTTTATTTATTTGAAATTCTTCTGTTGATGACCTTAGTGTTAATGACCCATCGTAATTCCACACTTTGATTTCTGAATCTGAAATCACTATCCTACCCTTTCTCGATAAAAATAATTTTTTATTATCGGGTAAAGAGATAGCATAACTGGAAATCTTTTTATTTTTTTTTGATTTCTCCTCATTCCAATAGAATTCCCCCTTTAATAATGAAATTATTGAGAGATTATATTTTAAAAAAGAATCTGGTAGAACAATAAAAAATGAATCGAAAAAACGAAATTTAAATGTAGTATTATTGTCTACATAGATAGAGAGTTTATCAATTATATCCTGATTTGATAAATCAATTTTTTGAATATTATCTTTGTCAATTATTTGGCTTTTATAGAAGACTCCATCACCAGTTACTTCAATTATTTTAAAATCATTTGATTTCACTTTTTTTTTAGAAAATTCAGTTTGAGTTTGAATAAAGTTCCACATCAATAAAACTGAAACAAGTAGTGATGTAATAAAAAAAAAGCCCTTTAATCTTTTCATGCTTTAATAATATCAAAATAAAGAAAAAAAAGCAATTAAAACTATTTATATTTTTGGCACATTCAGCATAAAATCAAGCATTTTTTTTGACCTGTCATCCTCAGGGTTTAACTCTATAGATTTTTTGAAATTTTCAACTGAGAGTGGGAAATTTCCAATTCTAAAATATGCGGTTCCAAGGTGATATAGAACAGCTTCATTTTCTGGACCAGAATCTTTGACTTTCTCGAAATGCAAAATAGCTTCTTTGTATTTTCCTACTGAACTTAAACTAACACCAATGTGATAATTGGCTATTATTGATTCCGGATTTCTATCTAATAATTTGAGAAATGCTTTGATTGATTTTTGTCTCTCTCCTTTATGATAATTTGTAATACCTAACCAATAATATGCAATTGTAAATTCCGGGTTTATTTCCAGACACTTATTTAAACTTTCAATAGCAGCCTTAATACTGCCGCTCCTATATAAACTAATTCCGAGATAATAATATGTGTCAGGATGATCAGGGTTAAACTCAAGGCTTTTTCTAAAATTTTCAATAGATTTTTTCATTTCTCCGGAATAATAATACAAAGATCCCAGAACAAAATATGTATGTGGATTTGTTCCATCTAAATCATTACAATTGTTACATGCTTCAATTGCCTGTTTAATGTCACCTTTTATTCTTGCCGCTTTTGCAACTTCTCGCCAATATATAGGGTTTTTGTGGTCAGTAAAAGGCATTCCGCACATCGGACAGAAGACATATTCCTCTTGGTATTCTTGGTTACAGGTTTCACAGTTCTTCATTTTTTCCTCCGCATTTCTTACTAATAATTTTTTTTTATTTTACCAATATAAATAATTACATTTTTTCTTTAATAATGTCAAATAAATTAAATTTATAACAGCAATTGAGATTAAGCTATATAAAAATTTATTTTTTGTACATTTCCTGCCAATGTTCAGGCTCTGCCTTCAACCATTTATCAAACCAGGCAATAATAGTCCGCATCCACCTTATCCGCTTTTTGTGTTCTAATATAAAATGTTTTTGACCTTTAAAAGTAATAAGCTCTGCTTCTTTTCCTGCAAGCTTTAATGCTGCATACATCTGGTAACTTTCACCAGGAGGAACATTATTGTCACTGTCTCCATGAAGTAATAAAATAGGGTTTTTGATACGGTCAACCATATAAAGTGGACTGTGCCCAATGTATAGGTCCTTTCTATTCCATGGAAAACTATTTGCAGAAGCTACTCCACTATAAAGATACCCCCATTCTCCAATTCCCCAGTAACTTGCAAGAGCACTTATACCGGCATGAGAGATAAATGCCGCAATCTTATCAGTCTGGGTTGCCAGATATTGAGTTAAAAAACCTCCATATGAAGCCCCCATAGATCCAATTCTTTTTGAATCAATATAGGGATGTTCTTTAGTGAGTTTTTTTATACCTTCAATTATCTCCTGTGATGTTATCTTACCCCAATCATTTACATGGACACTTGATGACTCCTGACCAAAACCTACCGTTCCTGTTGGTTGGGGAACATAAACAATATAGCCATTTGCAGCATACCAGTTTTTAGGATATCTGCCACCAAATTCACGGGTTACCGGAGAAGTCCCGCCATAATAATAAACTATGCATGGATATTTCTTTGCTCTGTTAAAATTAGGCGGATAATAGAGCCTTCCTTTAATAATTCTATTAGATTGGGCTTTAAAATCCCAGTCTTTACATTGTCCGAAAATAACATTATTAAACATACTTTTATCATAATCTTTTAATATAGAAACACTTTTTGAAGAGAGATTCACTTTATAAAGTTTTGGAGATTTAGTAGTGCTTGAACCGGAATACACTGCAGTGTTTTTTGAAATATCAAAAGCACGTACAACATCGACCTTTGTTTTCAATTTCACAAATTTCTTTTTTTTTATATTGTATTTGTATATTCTTGAATATGACTTGTCAGTTGCACTTAAATATATTGTGTTTTTTTGTTTCCAATAAACTGATCCAATTGATGGATTAAAGTTTTTTGATAATTGTCTTGGTTGTTTTGTCTTTAAATCAAAAAGAAACATTTGGCCATCAAAATCATTTGGAGTGGTATTTTTAGGAAGAGCATTTCCAATATTATTAAATGAAGATGGCCCACCAGTCATCAATAGTTTTTCTGAATCCGGAGACCAGACTATACTTTTTATCCAATAACTACTTATCAGTTTTTTAATTTTCCTGGAGCTTAGATTCAGTAATGATGCTGAAAGTTTTTGATAGGGTCTATGCGAATAATCATTTATAAATCTGCTTACGATAACATTTTTACTGTTTGGACTTATTAAGACCATATTATAATTATCTTTATAATCTGCAAGTTTATGAGATACACTACTTAAACCCTCTCTGGATTTGTTGATATAAACTATATGCAGGGCAGACTTGTTTCCGGAGTTTATTGCTCTTAGTGGTAACTCTTTTATATGATTAAAACCCTTATTTTTATCAAATATTTTAGATGTTGAATAGATGAAATATTTGTTGTCAGGAGACCACCAATAAGTTGAGAAATTTTTTATATCTGAAAGGACTAATCTTTGGGAGTTTTTATTAAGGTCATCAATATATATAGAGCTTAACTCCTTATTGTCAATTAAGTATGAAAATTTTCCTGAAGATTTTAACCATTGAAATCCACTTATATTTCCTATGTTTTTTGATGAAAATAATAATTTACCATCATTGACTCTAAGAACTTCAATCCATCGCATATTTTTTTCTGTGTGGGGATTTACTCTATTTAATCCTACCTTCACAAATTTTCCGTTTTTTGAAAGAGAAATAGAGTTGATATTATTTGCATTAAGTATGTTTTTAATATTAACCCTGTGACTACTACTAATTGAGCTAATAATTTTTGCCTTATCAAATGGAGAAGCAAGATGCAAAAAAGGTTTAAAAACAAACTTTTTGTCTTTTTTTACAACTACTTTAATTAATAATAAGTGTTTTTCGTTTGTCAGATTCAATTCAGCAGCAATATTTTCTCTATTTTTAACAGCTTTTATCTTTTTCCCATTTAAATATATTTTTAAATTACTTTCAAAATTTTTAATTATAAATTTTGCTTTAAGCCATCTGTTTGTTTTCAAGTAAGTTGCAAAATATAGAATTTTATTTTTATTCGACCTGAACAAGCCGTCCTTAAGAGGTTTCCACTTTAAATCCAGAGTTTGGTTCCACGAGACTGTTTCCCCTTTTTTTGGAATAAGTTTACTTATATTAACAAATTTATAATTTAAGATTTCTATAATATTTTTTTCTCTATTACCATTTGTTTCTACTTCTGCAGGTCCTAAAAATAACCAGGAATTAATTGGAACAATTTTTCCCTCTTTTTTACCTGTTCCAATGCATGTAATTGAAAGTAAAACTAAAACAAGAAACACCAATGCTATTTTCTTCATTTAAACCTCCTAAATAAAACTAAAATAAGAATTGAAATTAATAAGCCTTTGCGAAAAGAACTGTATGTTTTGATTCCTTGCCACAGACAACACATTTTGTATGCTTACTGTCAGCATCTTTAATTATAGCTCTGATAGTCGTGGCATTTTTTTCCTTAACAGCTGCTTCACATACTTCAGATCCACACCATCCCGTTTTAACTAATCCTCTTTTTGTTTCTATAATATTAGAGAGTTCGTCAAATGTCTCTGCTTCCGAGGTGTTTTCTTCTCTAAAGTTTTTTGCTTTTTCAAAAAGCATACCTTGTATCTTATCTAAAAGTTCTGTAAATTTTTCACTTAATTCATCTATACTTACAAACGTTTTTTCTCTATTGATCCTGTTTACCAGCACAACCTGATTTTTTTCAATATCTTTTGGCCCGATCTCTATTCTAACAGGAACGCCTCTCATCTCCCATTCAGAAAATTTCCATCCTGGAGTGTATACATCACTATCATCTAATTGAACCCTGAATCCACTCTTTTTCAAATTCACAAATATCTCATTGGCTTTCGGTAATACAGTCTCTTTCCAGTTTCCCTTTGAAATTGGAATTATTACTCCCTGAAAAGGTGCTACTTTAGGAGGTATTATCAATCCGGAATCATCACCATGAAGCATAATTAAAGCGCCAATAAGTCTTGTAGACACTCCCCATGATGTCTGCCAGCCATATTCCAAACCCTGTTCTTTTGTTTCAAAACGGATATTAAATGCCTTTGAAAAGTTTTGACCAAGGAAGTGAGATGTACCAGCCTGCAAGGCTTTGCCATCTGGCATTAATGCCTCAATACAGTAAGTCTGAACTGCTCCAGCAAATTTTTCCTTCTCTGATTTTAATCCTGTAATAACTGGAATAGCAAGATATTCTTCACAGAAGGTTTTATATATATCAAGAATTTTTAAAGTCTCTTCCATTGCTTCTTCAGAGCTCTCATGCACTGTGTGTCCTTCCTGCCATAAGAACTCAGTTGTTCTTAAGAATGGCCTTGTGACTTTTTCCCATCTTACTACATTTGCCCATTGATTAATAAGGACGGGTAAATCTCTCCATGATGTGATCCATTTTGAATACATATGACATATTATCGCTTCCGAAGTTGGTCTTATAGCGAGTCTCTCTTCAAGTTCATTATCACCACCATGAGTTACCCAGGCAACTTCAGGAGCAAACCCTTCAACGTGTTCTGCTTCTTTTTTTAGAAAACTCTCAGGAATTAAAAGGGGGAAATATGCATTTCTATGTCCGGTTTCTTTGAACATTCTATCTAAATTATCTTTTATATGTTCCCAGATCTCATAACCATAAGGTCTGATAACCATAACACCTTTTGTCGGTGAGTAATCAGCAAGCTCTGCACGTCTTATTAATTCAGTATACCATTTTGAAAAATCTTCAGATCTTTTTGTTATCTGATTTACAAATCCATCTTTTTTACCCATTTTAATCTCCTATATCATCAATATTATATAGGATTAAGCAGATAGTGGCAATAGAGAGGTAATTTTGTTCTAACATAAATCATAAAGATTATCAATGAATAATTCCAAATGGTTAGTCAGGCTGCTATGGTTTTAAATGTCACTTTAAATACTGCTATGTGGCTGTTGTATAATTTATTTGATATTATTTTTACCTATATTGACATTTTCTGAATTAGGAATTAAACTATGATTTATGGTGCAATTCAAGGGAAGAGGGATCATAACCCCACAGCCCCCGCTGCCGTGACCGGTTCAGATTGCAAAATCTGATAAAGTCTTTAAGAACATAGCCACTGCCCAGTTTTGGGTGGGAAGGCCTTAAAGATTCCCAGGAGTCGGAAGACCTGTTTCATCATAGAGACTGTTTTTATTTCTGCGGGTGGCAGAAGAAAGATTTTTTTTGATAAAATATTATCTTTAATTTCTTTCCCCCATTGTAATAAAAATAAAATTGTTAAATTATGAAAAGGAGAAAGAATGTTTAAAAAAATTTCTAAAAGAGATGGCAGATTGCTTGATTTTGAAGTCACAAAGATCTCAGAGGCATTGTGTAAAGCCGGAAAAGCTTCAGGAGAATTTGAACTTAAAGTTGCAGAAAAGCTTACAATCAGAGTCATAAATATTGCTGATCAACTTATTCAAAACCAAAATCCCTCAGTTGAGCAAATTCAGGATATTGTTGAGGATGTACTGCTTAATTCAGTTTATAAAAAAACAGCAAAGAAATATATTATCTATAGAGATCAGCATGAAAAAATACGTAAACTTGCTTCAAAGGTAAACGTAGATATGGTTGATCAATATCTTGAGAAATTAGACTGGCAGGTAAAAGAGAATAGCAATATGTCATTTTCCTTACAGGGTTTGAATAATTATCTTTCTTCTGAAATAAGTAAAACATACTGGCTTAATAAGATTTACTCATCTGAAGTCAGAGAGGCTCATCAAAGCGGTGCTTTTCATATTCATGATCTGAACACATTATCCGTCTACTGTGTTGGCTGGGATCTGCAGGATTTATTAATGACTGGCTTTAAAGGAGTTTCAGGCAAAGTTGAAAGTAAACCACCAAAACATTTAAAAAGCGCCCTCAATCAGATTGTGAATTTTTTCTATACTCTTCAGGGAGAGGCTGCAGGAGCACAGGCTTTTTCGAATTTTGATACCCTTCTGGCGCCATTTATCCGATATGACGATCTTACCTATAAAGAGGTAAAACAGGCAATGCAGGAATTTATTTTTAATATTAATATACCGACCCGAGTTGGATTTCAGAGTCCTTTTACCAATATTACAATGGATCTTGAAGTTTCGCCGCTATTAAAAGATGCCCCTGTCATAATCGGAGGAGAAAAAAAAGAAGAGACATATTCTGAATTTCAAAATGAGATGAATATGTTGAATAATGCCTTTCTTGAAATTATGAAAGAGGGTGATGCAAAGGGGAGAGTTTTTACTTTTCCGATCCCGACATATAATATAACAAAAAATTTCAACTGGGATAATCCAGAATTAGATGCTTTATGGGAGTCAACTGCCAGGTATGGAATTCCATATTTCTCAAATTTTATTAATTCAGATCTTGATCCGGAAGATGCAAGATCGATGTGCTGCAGATTAAGACTGGATACACGTAAATTGGAAAATAAGGGAGGTGGTCTATTTGGTGCAAATCCATTAACCGGTTCCATCGGGGTTGTCACGCTAAATTTACCTCGTATTGGATATTTAGCTGAGAACGAAACTGAATTTTTTGCAGAGATTAAAAAGCTTATGGAAATGGCAAAAAAAAGCCTTGAAATTAAGAGAAAAGTTCTGGAAAAACTAACTGCTACAAATCTATATCCCTATACCTCTTTTTATCTAAGAAATATTAAAGAAAACTATAATAAATACTGGGAAAATCATTTTTCCACAATTGGCATTATCGGAATGAATGAAGCGCTTGAAAATTTTCTTGGAGTAAATATCGGTTCTAAACAGGGTATCGATTTTGCAGAAAAGACGATGGATTTTATCCGAGATATCCTAATACAATATCAAAAAGAAACTGGCAATAATTATAATCTTGAAGCAACTCCGGCAGAAGGGACCTCTTATCGGCTGGCAAAAATTGACAAGAAACTGTATCCAGAAATAATCTGTGCAAATGAAATTGAATATAAAAAAAGTGGCATCCCATTTTACACAAACTCATCTCAACTACCTGTTAATTTTACTGATGATATTTTTAAGGTCCTGGACTTACAGGATAAGATCCAGACACAGTATACCGGTGGTACAGTTCTCCATATATTCTGTGGAGAAAAGAACCTTGATAAAGATAGTATTAAAAATCTGGTGAAGAAAATATGCTATAACTATCATCTACCTTATTTTACTATATCACCCACATTTAGTATCTGTCCAAACCATGGGTTTATCTCTGGAGAAGTAGAAGTCTGTCCTGAATGCAACGAAGTATGTGAAATTTATTCACGTATTGTTGGATATATTAGGCCTCTAAAACAGTGGAATATTGGAAAAACCGAAGAATTTAAAATGAGAAAGACTTTCTCTTTAGGGAAAGCAAAAAATGAGTTGAAGAAGATTGCGGTTTAGTATATCGGGAATGGGATAGTGCAGATCGGCGGAATTATCCCCAGCTCTCTTTTGGATTATCCAGGGAAAATATCGGCAGTGGTCTTTTGTATTGGCTGTAATTTCAGATGTCCATACTGCCAAAATTCCTGGCTGCTGGACAATGAAAAGCCACTTTTTTCTGCAAATGATGTTTTTGAACTGCTCAAGGACAGGGTGGGCAAACTTGATGGGGTTGTATTATCGGGAGGTGAGCCTACAATTCAGAAAAACATAGTGAGTTTTGCAAAAAGAATCAAGGAAATGGGCTTTCTCATCAAATTAGATACAAACGGAAATAAACCTGAGATAATATCCAGATTATTAGATCAGAATTTACTGGATTATATTGCAATGGATATAAAAGGGCCTTTGAAAAGGTACCCTGAAATTATAAATACAAATATTAATATTGAAAATATAAAAGAGAGTATTGAACTCATAAAAAACTCAAATATTAAACATGAGTTCAGAACGACTCTGGTCCGTTCAATGCTGGCAGAGCCGGATATTTTAGAATGCGGGCGATTGATAGAGGGAACCGGGACTTATTATCTACAGAAATTCAGACCTGATAATGTATTGGACATAAATTTTAAATCAGAAAAAACCTATTCTGATAAAGAGTTGGAAATAATTGTTGATAAGTTAAGCTTTTTTGTAGATAAATGTGAATACAGGTGATGCAAAAATATAATCCATTAAAAAGAGAGTTACTCTTTTCTTAATACCCAGGCTTTGAACAGTAGAATATAACCCTTTCTGAGTTTTGTGACCAATCATCTCCTGAATAGTTTCCAAAGATTTTATTTATTATAAAACCAGATTTCTTGAGGGCATTTTCTAATTCTGTTTTTTCAAACAAACGAACAGATTCAAAATAGATTTCCTCTTTATCTTTTGAGATAAATGAAATTTTTTTTATTACTCTTTTATTCTCAATTTTTCTCTCTTCCAGAGCCGTTATCTCTTCTGAGATTTTTTTTTTGCTTATTCCAGCTATGTTGTTTTTTACAAAATCTGCATTAAAAAAATCAAACCAGAATTTCCCGTTTTGATTTAGCGATTCAAAAATGGCATCAAAAACAGAGAAGTTTTCTTCATCTGATTCAAAATATCCAAAACTGGAGAAAAAAGAGAGTATAATGTCAAATTTCCCTGGAATATTTCTAATATCTCCAATAATGAATTTTTGTTTCCCATATTTTCTTCTACCACTATTAATCAGATTTTCTGAAAGATCCAATCCAAATACTTTATATCCGTATTTATTCAGGATCGATAGATGTCTACCCTCTCCACAAGCAAGATCAAGTAATGTGTTTTTTAAGTCTGGTTTAATTGTATTCAGGACAAGCTCTATTTGCATCTTTGCATCATTGGTATCCCTTTTTTGATATAATTTCAGATAGTCTTCATTGAACCATTTTTGATACCATGGTTGATCTGCTCCAGTCATTTTATTCCATGTGTAATTTTATATTCTGCCCAGTTTTGTTTTAATGATATAAAATTTTCAAAATTATCCAGTCTCATAATAAATGGATTAGTCTTAATTTCATTTTCAATTGTTGATTGAGGAGAAGTACCATAGTTATGCCCGGGCCATACAAGAGTATTTGGAGGTAGCCCCATAAGACGTTTAAGACTATTAAATTCTTCTTTTGCATCAATTTCAGTGTATGTTCCTCCAACCTTTCCCACAAATAAAGTATCACCGGTTATCAGATTATTTTCAACTTTTACACAAATTGAATCTTTAGTATGTCCAGGAGTGTGGAAAAAAGATAAGTTAATAGAATTATCTATATTACTTAATTTTAGGACCCCATTATCTTTTATATGAATATCTCCATTACTTGAAGGATGAGTAATTAATTTAATTTTCATTTTATTACAAAAATAGTCATTCCCACCTGTATGGTCTATATGGGAGTGTGTGTTTACTATATAGATTAAATTTAATCCTGCTTTCTTAACCTCCAATTCACACTTTTCAAAATCAGGAGACGGATCAATTAACACTCCATTTTGGGAAATAGGACAGCCAATCAAATAAGCATAGTTCCGATCACCACCAGAATCAATCTGTTTAAATATCATTTTATCTCTCCTTAAAATAGTAATTATACCTAATTTAAGAGTTTTTTGTAAATTTGAATAAGAAAGTTTGGTTAAATTTTAGGAGTTAATAACGTTAATTAGTTTTTTTTCAGTAATACTGCTATGTGAACCATTCCAAATTACTGTGTTATTTTTATCGCAGATAATGATCTGCGGAGATTCATGATCAATATTAAAGAGTTCTTGAATTTCATTAGACCTCTTCTTATTATTTATAACATCAATCTCTTCAAAGTGTACCTTTTCTGAATTATTTTCTAAAAATTTTCTGACTTCTTTTTTGGCCATAAAACTAATTGGACATCGTGAAGAGTGCTTGAAAAAAACCTTAAACATAAAATTCTAATTGTCCATTTTGTCGTAATCTAAAAAAGGTACCTCTTCCAATTCATTTTCATACCAGACACTAATAATAATTGAACCTTTTTCTCCAAGACTCTGAGCAATTTCTATTATTTCAAAATCCACATAAACTCCTTCCATTTCTTCAATCCATGAGTTTATTTTTTCTTCTAATTCAACACCTTTAAATATTTTTACTCTCATTTTTTATCTATTTATCTCTTCTAATTTTTAAATTGAAATGTATACATATTTCTTTTTATTAATGAAAAATAAGCTATCCCCATAACTTTTTCCCAGAAAATGATTTACAAATACCCTGGTTTACTAAATCCAGAATTACTGAACTGTAGCTAATATGTCAGGACGAGAGAGTAAAAGCTGTTTTTTTCCTTCAATCTTGATCTCATCTCCCATAAACTTGCCAAAGATAACTTTATCGCCAACTTTTATAAGCTCTTTAAGGTCTTCATCTGTTCCAACTGCAACAACTGTACCCATAATAGGTTTTTCTTTTGCTGTTTCAGGAATTATTATTGATCCAACTTGCTCACTTTCTTCAATTGGTTCAACTAATACCCTATCATCTAATGGTAATACTTTCATATTATCCTCCTTTAATTTAAAATTAGAATGAAATTTTTAACACATTTATATATAACTGTCAAATTAATTTAAGATAATTTGATAGTCAGTTTTTCCAGCATTTCTTTTACCATAGAGTCCAGATCGTATGAAGGAGCCCAACCCCACTCCTTTTTAGCAACACTATCATCCATATGGCTCGGCCATGAATCAGCAATTGCCTGTCTTACAGGATCCACAGCATAATCTATAGTAAATTCAGGTATGATTTTTTTAATTGCTTCTGCAAGTTCTCTCGGACTTACAGGAATTGCCGTTATATTGAATGCGTTTCTATGCTTTAATGATTCGGGGTCTGCTTCCATCAGATCTACTGTAGCCTTTATAGCATCCGGCATATACATCATATCAAGCAAAGTATCATCTTTTAAGAAACATGTGAATTTCTTGTTTTTGATTGCTTCATAAAATATCTCTACAGCATAATCAGTGGTACCACCACCTGGCAATGTCTCATGTGAAATAATACCTGGATATCTAACACCTCTTGCATCCACACCAAATCTTTTAAAATAGTAGTCCGCGAGTAATTCGCCAGCTACCTTCGTTACTCCATACATTGAAGTAGGACGTTGAATTGTATCCTGTGGCGTATCATTTTTTGGGGTTTCAGGACCAAAGGCAGCAATGGAACTTGGAATAAAAACTGAACAACTATATTCCCTTGATGCTTCTAAAATATTATATAGACCATTCATATTTACATCCCATGCCAAAGCAGGATTGTTCTCTCCCGTTGCAGAAAGAATTGCAGCCATATGGTAAATAGTATTAATCTCATTTTTCTCAACAAAATCAAAAACTTCCTGTTTATTTGTTACATCAAGCTGCTTAAAGGGGCATAAACTTAATAGTTTTTCATTTGGCTTCTTAAGATCTGTACCAAATACACATTCACAGCCATATTTGTTTACCAGAAACATTGTTAGTTCAGTTCCAATTTGACCTGCATATCCAGTTATAAGTATTTTTTTCATTAAAGTTCTCCTAGTAGAATAATTTCATATTATTCAATATAATATGAAATTATGCCCCTTATGTCAATTAGATTACTGAGATTACAATCCTTTCGTTTTTCATTTTTTCTATATTAATAATTATCAACTCTGCATTTAGTTTATCTTTACTAATTACAACTTTATAATCTTTGTCTTTTTTTAGAAATCTTGGATATATAGCAAGGTTTTTAATTTTATCTAATTTAAAAGTTTTTGCTAAAACTGTAACTGTTTTCACAAGTCTCAGGTCAATAGAATTATTAAAGTCATTTGCAGAATAATCCTGAATTTTTAATTTTCTTAAAAAGCCACCTTTTATAATGCCTTTTTCCTTTAGTTTGCTTTTTGTGTCCAATCTAAAATAAAGTGAATTGATCTTTGTTTTGAAAACTTCATTTTTGGCACTCAATACACCAATACTTTCTATTAATTTATGTTTTTCAGTACTAAGAAGAGCTAATTGGACAATGATTTCCAGTTTTTTCTGTACTAAATCTTTTAGCTCAATAGCGAGTTGGTCTCTTTCTGATATAGCTTTGTCTTTTGCATCAACAAGTACTTTTTTTACATTTCGGTTTACTTGATTTGGGGAAATAACAGCACTACCCTGAGTTACAAAAGTACCATATATTCCATCAGAATAAAAATTCCACACACGAAATCCAGGTACGAGACTTTCAAACATTCCTGCTCTTTCTGCAAGTTTTTTAGCTTTAGACTTTGCAATTCCTTTCTGATTAATAAGATAGTCCATTGATATTTTAAAATGGTTTTCACCTTTTTGCACGATATGTGGTTTAGGCAAGAGTAATTCAATTGCAGCAATTTTTTTATTTAATTCGCTTATTTCTTCATTCTTTTTTAAAATGCCATTTAATAGGGATTTTACTGAATTGTCTTGTTCTGCAGCAATTCTTTGTTCTAAGAGTTGTCTCTCTGTATCAGACAGATTCATTGAATTATAGGTTGGAATATCAGTTCCTCCCTCTTCTTTGTACTTAGTAATTAGGTCAAAAATTTGATCCTGCTTACTATTAACTTCAGATTTCATTGTATCAATCTTAGAAGCAAGTTCCTGCATTTTCTGGATTTTTGGTGACACTTTTTCTACTACTTTTACTTTCCCATCTTTTTTAAATAATAAGTATCCTGCAGTTATAAGCAAAACAACCAATAAAACTGAGAAAAAAACTTTTAGAAATGGTGATTTTTGTTCAGTTTCTTCAAAAATGGCTTTTTCATCCTTTTTTTCTTCGATAGAATTCTCTTCTGTACTACTATTTGACTTCATTGTCATTGTATTCTCCTTTTTAAAATAAATCCATTATATACACTACTCCCGTCATAGTCAATATTACGAATTGAATCATAAAAAAACACTTTAAACTACTACTGGTTGCGTCATAAAAA
>CBDUZW010000069.1:0-28084 GCA_965371805.1 uncultured bacterium
TTTTACTACATTTGGTCAGCTTTTACTTCAAGTTTTTATAGGACAGTAATGATATTTTATTTAGACTTCTACAATATAAAAAAAATGAGTATTTAGTAGTTTTTATATAGAGGCTATATTATATTGGTTTTAAGTTCCTTGTTGAGTAGAGTTTATGGTTCTCTCCATTTAAAATTTCTCTGGGTTTTATATATTTTCTTTCCAATTCTAACTGAATGTTTTCTATAAATTGGTATGATCCTGTTGCAATACCTTCTGATAGATTTCTAAACCTATATTTTAATTTATCACCAACTCTTAATTCTCCATTCAACTTCATTGCTTCTTTATATATATCCATATGAATATGACCCTTTCCTTCAACCTCATTACAACCTGATTTATATAAAAAGGCTCTATATACCGGAAAAGATACTTCTCTATTTGTAGTTTTTGTAGTCTGTTTTATCCATCCGGTTCTTTCGTCTACTTTTGTTATTAACTTCCGCTCGGATATTACAATATTTTTAAGAATTTTGTCAGCTTTTTTATGTATAATATGTGTCAGTCAAGAAACTGGGAAGGGTAAAATTTGTTGAATACAATATTGTAATTCCTGATATTGTTTATCAAGTTTGCCTAAAATTATTAAAACAACTATATTTTAAATAATTTCTTGTATATATTAGTTCTTTGCTTGATGTTTTCAATTTTTCATTATATTTTATTTAGACTTCTACAATAAAAAAAAATGAGTATTTAGTAGTTTTTATTTAGAGGCTATATTGGTTTTAAGTTCCTTGTTGAGTAAAGTTTATGATTCTCTCCATTTAAAATTTCCCTGGGTTTTATATATTTTCTTTCCAATTCTAACTGAATATTTTCTATAAATTGGTATGATCCTGTTGCAATACCTTCTGATAGATTCCTAAACCTGTATTTTAATTTATCACCAATTCTTAATTCTCCATTCAACTTCATTGCCTCTTTATATATATCCATATGAATATGAGCCTTACCTTCAACCTCATTACAACCTGAATTATATAAAAAAGCCCGGTATACCGAAAAAGATACTTCTTTTTTTGTTGTTTCTGTTTTTTGTTTTATCCATCCGGTCCTTTCATCTACTTCTGTAATAACCTTTCTTTCAGATATTACAATTTTTTTAAGGAATTTCTCAGCTTTTTTAGGATTTCTTACTCTTAATCCAATACTACTCCATCTATAATCTTCCGGTTTTTTTACTATCCCTGCTCTGACTGGATTTAAATCAATATATGCACTGCAAATAAGTTCAGGGTCTCCCTTTTCCATTATTACACCTTTAAACCTTTCACTCCAAAGATATCCTTTTCTTTTATGTTTCCAATTATACCACTTGCTGAAGGTCTGCTTTAACTCCTGAACAAATCTTGATATTGAGCCTAAACGGTATCTTAATCTCTCAATGCCACCATCATCATCGGGAATTATCTCACCATTACTTTTATATGAGCCTTCAGGATATTCTGCTTTTTTCCCAAAAATATTCTTATATCTTGATATTAGTTCGTCTCTATCAGCATTTTGTGCATCCTCATTCAGTTCTGTTGCAAGGATATGAAAATGGTTTGACATTATCGTATATGAGTGAATATCTATAAAAAAACCTCTCGCAAATTTAAACATGAGTTTTACAAAATACTCCTTTTCTGTATCCTTTAATAGAAAATCTCCTCCGGTTATTCTTGATATCAAATGATTTGATCCATGATATTGATTGACCCAACGTCTCTTTGCTCTTCCCATAACAAACTCCTTTAAAAATAAAATTTAATTTGTTGTGTAGGTCGCTCTGAGATAATTGGCTCCTATCTTCTTTAAATATAATACAAAAATATTTTTTATTCAATAAAATTTATAACTTTTTTCATTTTGTGGACTGTCACCTTTATTTCCACCTTTATTTCCAAACGTATTACTATGTAGCGGAGATACAGGAGTTGCAGGAAGTGACTGTCCAGGAGGAGAAACATGTGTTATGACTAATGCAGGAGATGAGGTTTGTGCAGAATGTTCTCCAGGAGATACAAGATGTGACAATGGAAATGCAGAGACGTGCACCATTCATTCAAAAACAGGAATTCCAAGATGGGTACTTTCTGAAGTATGTACCGCAATAGGAGAAGATTGTGTAAAAGCAAGTACTTGTTCAGGAGGAGCATGTACTGAAGTATATGCCGCTACAGGAACAACATGTACCGACGTTAACGGAGACTTAAAATCATGTGATGCTTCAGGAAACTGTGTTAATAATTGCATACCTGATTGTACAGGAAGAGAATGCGGAAATAGTTTAAGTACTTGCACAGGAACTTGCGGAACTTGTTTGGGAACAGATGAATGTTCAGCAGGAAATTGCATAGCATACGTACCACCAAATGCATGTAGAGATGATGATGAATGTAGTGCAGGATACTACTGTTACATACTTGATGACGGAAGCCTAGGCACATTTGATAAAGGAGATTTAATACCAATAGGAAAGATAGGACTATGTAAACCACTAATAACAGTTAGTACAGGAACATGTCCAGGAACATCAGAACACTTCATAGGAATAGATGAGAGTTTCTTATGGACAAATGGAATTATTGAAGCGACTAGCAAGATAAGTAATTCCTGCGCTGACGGTAATTGCCCATGGTGTTTAGATAGCGACTCATACAGAATGGAAAATAATATTAAAACAGAATATAATAGTAACTGGTTATGTGGAGGAGGAATATTTAACGGTATTTGTTTAAGCAGAATGGGAACAACTCATAATGATGAAACAGGAACTACAATAGATGATGAATGTGTACCAGGATCAGACTCAAGAGTAATAAAATACTTTCTAGACGGTGAAGGCGGAGACCCAGATGAGTTAGAATCAATACAAACAACATGCCCAGGAAATTTTAAATGCTTAGACGGAGCATGCAATACATTTTGTTGGACTGATGATGATTGTGTAGGAAGCATAACATGTAATAGAGGAACAGGAGAATGTATCGGTGGCAACTGTGGTGAACCAGGAGAACCATGCTGTGCAACCGGAAATGAATGTAATGCAGATACCATATGGTGTGATGACTTATCAACTCCAAGCAGCCCTCACTGTTGTGAAGATGGGGACGTATGGAATGAAGCAGACGGCGTTTGTGAAGGAGGAAATGTCCAATGTACGGCAGACGGATATCAAACTTATCCAACTAAAACATGGTATAATCCAAGCGGAACATTCTCGCCATACATCACATCAAATACTAAATTAGCATGTTGTTCAAGTACTTCTGCTTTTGGAACTATAGGACCATATTTTCAGGAGATAACAATATACTAAGAAAAAAATTATTAAATGCTCAGAAGAAAAAATCTTCTGGCACAAGTTAACTTGAAAAAATATTTTTTATTTTTATTCTGTTATGTTTGTTCCGCCAACATATCGAGTATTTGGATCAAAATGAGAATTTAACATTATCAACTGCTTAGTCTTATCAGTATAACTAAATACATCATTACCATCTCCATTTTGAGTCTTGTTAATAAAACTTCCATCATATAACAAAGAATCTAATTGTTTATGCACATGCGCTTCAAACCATTCTTGAAAAGTAGTCATGAATTTACTGTGTTCCACTGTTCCTGCAAGTTTATTGTAAAAACTAGTTATTTCTTTAGTAGTCTCATCAACAAATTCGCCATGTCTAGCTCCGTTAGAAGGTATATCCAAAAATCTTATATCAATTCTTGCGTCTTCTGTGTCTGAATCGGTTTTTAATTGATGGTATTGTCTTGCACCAAACTCTCCTCTCATCTGAGCTTCGTTTGTTTGAGTCATGTTATCTAAAACAAGTGATTTTGCATAATCTGAACCGACCATTCCTTCCTCATTATATTGAACGAGTACAGGAAGATTTGCCATGTAAGTATTTCCGTTTTCATCAGTTCTTTGTTCTTGTTTAAGATCTAAAGCATACATTCCTTTCTTAGCAGGGTCTGCATCATGAGGTCTTCTTTCTAAAATCTCAGCATGTGATTCCATGTCCCAAGTATCGGGAATTTTAATTAAATAAATGTCTCCATTTTTTCCTTTAATTGAAGCATCTCTATCTACAGCATCTTTTTGATCAATATTTTTTCCATTTAAATTTTCTCTTACAAGTAACCAAGCCATGTGAGTATTATCTCCCATTCCTTTAAGAGAATAATTCTTATCTTTTTCTAGAGTAACAGCTAAGCCATTATTTCCAGGAATTAAACCTTTTGATTCACCATTTAAGAATAAGTCCATTTCAATTCTTTGACCGTTTGTATTATAAGCGTGAAAGTTTACAGTTACATCATTGTCAACAGGGTTTGGATTAGGGTTAGGATCAGGATCATTTGGACCTACACAACCACCTGCAATTCCTGCAGCTAAAGCAATAGTCAGTAATTTACCAGTAGTTTTAATTACTCCTTCAAGAGAAGTTCTAGAGGATTCATATCCTGTCCAATCAGTAGCTTGAGTGAACATATTTGAATATTGTTGATCAGGTTTTCCATCTTTTGTTAATGGAACAGTTTTTGCTTCATCAATTTGTTCTTTTAAAGTTGCCATGTATTCTTTTTTATCAAAGTTTTCGGTAGAACTCAAACCTCGAGTTACAGAAAGAATGTTTTCTAATGCAGTTACCTTTTCAGTTGTTCTAAGTGCAGAACCTATAACTTTCTGATTTTCCGTCAGAACTACATTTTCGGAATCATATCCTAAAAATGTTTTGATATCAGTATTTGAGAATCCTTGATCAAGAAGCTCTTGTTTATATCCCTCTACTAATTGAAGTCCATCTTGTTTAACTTCTAAAGCTAAATTATTTTGATAACTCGCTATCGCTTTATTTTTCATATGATTAAAAAGATCTCCTGTAAGTGCGATTGTATTTGGGTTTATTGCGTGTGTAGTCATTTTGTTAACCTCCGTTTAGGGTGTTTTTTATTTTATTATTGTGATACATATTTAATTATTTCGATTATTTATAAATGTTTCGGTTCTGTTGTCACTGGCTAGTGAATATTGTCTGATTTTAAGGTGTTTTTCGAACGTTCTCACAAGCCACACTGGACAAATGCACCCAAAGTATATAAATATCTTTGAGCGGTTAGAATTTGAGGCCAAAAACAAAACATTTAAATACCATAAATGGTTAATGTTAACCAAAAATGGAGAATCTACTTAATTTAATACAAACATTGGGAAAAAACCTACATAATGAGATAACTGTTAGACAATTGTCTAAAGAATCAAAAATCCCATATACTACAACTGTTAGACTAATAAAAAAAAACCAAGAATTATTCATCATCAATAAAAACAATCATTTTGTGGACTGTCACCTTATTAGAGAAAAATTTTTGGTTTTTTAATTAAATAAATGCTTTTGTACTTGTGGAATTTCTTGACTTTTTTTACATAAATAACAACAAAAACGAAAGAGTCAAAGAAACTTAATTAAGATCAACCTGATCTTAAAAAAAAAATTATATATAAATAGAAAATATATGTCAAATAATTTTAAAAATATTTAAGTTTATCTTTGAACAAAGAATTATTCAGTTATTTATTGCTAGCACCTTGTGACATAGTCAGTATTTTACCTAAATAGAATCTTGGATATTCTCGGCATATTCCATAGCTTTTGGTTAACTCTCTCTTCAATTTTTTCAGCTATTAATGCAGTTTCATCAATATGAGGTCTGATCACTTCCGAACAATAAAATGCACTTTCAAGAGTTGTTCCAAGTTTCAATTTTTCATTATCCTTATCCAGAATTGATAATTGATCCATCAACTCATTAAGTTTATATGTACATTTTTCAATAAATTTATACTGGCTTTCTAAAATATCAGGATTATTTTTTAAAATACTATCAGGAAAATTATTGACAGCTTCAATTAACATTTTTTGATTTTTTAGTGCTGCAGGAATTATATATGTTCGCAACATAAGACGGGCAACTCTTAGTTCAATCTCAATTGTCTTTACATACATTTCGATCTTGATATCTGCTCTTGCTTCAATTTCTTCCTTGCTAAGATAATTATATTTCTCAATAAGAGCTACATTTTTTTTACTTTTAAAGACTGAAATAGTATGTGGTATAGATTTAGGAATGAATAGGCCTCTATGCTCAGCTTCTGTTCTCCATTTTTCACTATAATTATCACCTTCAAATATACATCCGGAATTATCTAGAATAATATTTCCTATTATTTTAATTATTTTTTGATTATCATTTTCTGCAAAAATTCTGTCATATACAAAATTTAAACCATCTACAATAATCAAATTAATTATTGATATTGGAAAAGAAATTGATGCAGAAGATCCTGGCATTCTGAATTCAAATCTATTTCCTGTAAAAGCGATAGGTGAGGTTCTGTTTCTATCTGATCTATCGTGTGTTATATGAGGGATAAATTGTTCAAACTGCATTGTCGTTGCTGACCGTTTATTACTATTTACAAAGGCATTCATATTCTTAATGATACTTTGAACCTCTTCTCCCAGATAAATAGAGATAATGGATGGAGGTGCTTCGTTTCCTCCTAATCTGAGTTCATTTCCTGCAGATGCAAGTGTTGCCTGAATAAGATCATTATGTTTACTTACCCCGTAGATAAAGGCAGCTAAAAAACTTATAAATATCATTCTTGAAGATTTAGATCCTTTTAATGAGAAAATGTTATTGCCTGAACTATCCATTAAAGACCAGTTTATATGTTTACCACTTCCATTAAAGTATTTAAATGGCTTTTCATGCAGCAGGCAAACCATTTTGTTTTTACGTGCAATGTTTTGCAAAAGCTCCATTAAGATTTGATTATGATCAGCACTAATATTAGCTTCTTCATGGATAGGAGCAACTTCAAACTGATTAGGTGCAACTTCATTATGACGGGTCTTTATTGGTATTCCTATCTTTGTTGCTTCCTCTTCAACCTCATCAAGAAAGGAAATGACTTTTTGAGGAATGGAACCAAAATAATGATCTCCCATCTGTTGTCCTTTGGGAGGTCTTGCAGCAAAGAGAGTTCTTCCTACTGTATTAATGTCAGGTCTTCTTTTATAATCTTTTTCATCAATTAGAAAGAATTCCTGTTCAGCTCCAATCATGTTCTTAACCCATTTGGAGTGGTTTTTAAATTTTTTCAATATTTTTATAGATATATCATTTATAGATTTAAGAGAACGAAGTAAGGGAGTTTTTTTGTCAAGAACTTTACCATCATAGCTAAAAAAAACTGAAGGAATATATAGAATAGAATTTTTACTGTTTTTTATTATAAAAACAGGAGAACTAGGATCCCATGCAGTGTATCCTCTTGCTTCAAAGGTTGATCTCATCCCGCCGTGTGGAAATGATGAAGCGTCTGGTTCATCCTTAATCAAATCTTTTCCTGAAAATTTTGAAATAATATGTCCGGATTTGTCAATATCAAGGAAAGTATTCTGCTTTCCTGCAGTCAGACCAGTTAATGGGAGAAACCATTTTGTAAAATGTGTTACCTGTTTTAATTCAGCCCATTTTTTTATTTCTCTTGCTATATATTCTGCAATTTCAGGTAAAAGAGTTTTTCTTTCATTTACTGTTCCAATAAATTTTTCATAAATGTTAGTGGGCAGGTTTTCCTTTAATTGTAAAAAATCAAATACTGATGCTCCAAATTCTGCTTTCATTAATGTATCTCCTTGAAGATATTTTATCATATTCTTTTTTATTTTTCTAATATATGTTGACAAAAAAAAATTTCTGAAATATATTTACTTATAGTAGATTTAAAAAACAGGAGGATACATGGAATTAAACAATGGGAAAAAAATTTTTGTTATATTATTGTCATTTTTTTTATTATTTTTTGTTATTAATGATTTAAATGCAACTAAAGAACAAATGAAAATTGATAAGATTATTAAGTCTGGAAAGATTGTTGCTGGTACCAGTGCAGATTATCCACCTTATGAATTCAGAGCTATAAACGATGATGATACAATTTATGGTATGGACATTGATATTGCAAATGAAATTGCAAAAGATCTTGGCGTAAAACTAGAGATAAAGGAAATAGTTTTTTCTAGATTATTTGATGCCGTGAGAAAAGGGGAGATTGACTTTATTATTGCTGGACTTAGTCCAACAGAAAAAAGAAAAAAAATTGTTGATTTTTCGGTGCCATACTATAAAGCTCTTCAAAATATGTTAATACGATCAGCAGATGTAAATAAGATTAATTCTCTTGAAGATTTAAGAGGAAAAAAAGTTGGAACTCAAAAAGGGTCAATTCAGGAGGAGTTGGTAAAACAGCAAATTGCAGGGGCTCTTTTTTTTGAAGAGGATACAATCATTAAACTTGTTGATGATTTAAAAAAAGGTAAATTAGATGTAATAATACTCGAAAAACCAGTAGCAGAATCTTTTGCTAAAAGGAATAAAGGACTTATTAATATTAAATGTGTATCAGAATCAAGTTTTCTTGGATCAGCAATTGCTGTAAAAAAAGGTGATAAAAAACTTCTTAAAAGAATTAATATGATTCTTGCAAAATTGAAACATAATAATATGATAATTGAATTTGCTGAAAATGCGAAATTGTTAATGGAAGGAAAAAAGAAATTTTAAAACAGATTAAATCTACAATCTTATTAGTTATGGAGCATAAATGAAAGGGATTAGTATAAAGACTAAATTACTACTTGTAACAGGTATAATGATTTTCCTTGTTGTATTGGGGCTTGTTTTAAACTCTTATATAAAGCAGAAAGAAACTCTGGAAAGAACTTTGGATAGAGAAATTCGAGCAAATGGAGAAATCCTTACAGTAATTCTTGGACCATTAATGGATTTTGACCGGAAGCAGAATGTTAGAAGTGTATTAGAACAAATGATATCTAAGAGTAAAAATATAACAGGTGCATCGATATCTAAATCTAAAATAAAGGGTAACTGGATAAAAATTTCTTCGGATAAAAGTAATGGCTTCATTACTTTCATAGTTGAAAAAGGTAAAAAAAAAATTGGTTCTCTGAATATTTATTATACCGAAAATGAAATTAGAGAGGAAATAAATTCAATACTTTTCAGTAATATAATTATTGGTTGTTTAATCTTCTTGTTTTCAATTCTAATAATATCTATAACTTTTGAAAAAATAAAAAAAAGATTAATACTTCTCATTGATATTTCAAATAAAATAGCAAAAGGTGATCTGGCAGCATCAAAAGAGATACTGATAAAAACTTTTAGAGAGCAAATTGGAAAAAAAGAATTTGCAAATCTTAATGATGAGATGCTATTTAAAAAAATGGATCTGAGTAAACAATTAGGTAATAGAGATGAATTAAATAGTGTTCTTATTGAGTTTTACTCAATGGTTAGAAATCTAAGTCTTCTGGTAAGTAGAATAAAAAGGACTGAAGATTCAGTTTCGGATTCAGCAGAAGAAATAGCTTCAGGCGCAAGAGATATTGAAGCTTCTTCAATTCAACAATCAGCTTCAACACATGAAATATCTGTAACTAATAAAGAAGTTGGATCAACTTCAAATGAATTATATTCAAATATTGAAAATATTGGTACAGAAATTAAGAAAACGGCTACTCTTGCAAGCTCAGGAAAAGATGGACTTCATAATATGGAAGAAGCTATGAACCAGTTGATTCATTCTACAAGATCTATTTCTTCAAAACTTGCAGTTATTAATAGTAAAACTAATAAAATATCAGGTGTTAGTACAACAATAAATGCTATTTCTGACCAGACAAATCTTTTATCAATAAATGCAGCAATTGAAGCTGAAAAAGCTGGAGATTATGGGAAGGGGTTTCTTGTTATTGCAAAAGAGATAAATCATCTTGCAAATCAGACAACAGTTGCTACTCAGGAAATTGAAAATATGGTAAGTGAGATGCAGTCCTCTGTCCTTTCCGGGGTTATGGAAATGGATAAGTTTTCAGGTGAAGTTAAAAAGAGAGTTGATGAAGTTGGCGGAATTGGAGAGAATCTTACAGAGATTATAACTCAGGTTCAAGGTCTTGAACCGGAATTTGAAGTAATAAGGGATGGAATAAGTATCCAGAGTAATGGAACTGCTCAAATAAGTGAATCTATGGGGCAATTAGCTGAATCGACAAAACAGACGAAAAATTCAATGATTGAATTTAAAAAAGTTACAGAAGTATTAAAAAAAGCAGTAAATAGATTAAGAGATGAAATATCAAGGTTTAAGATCTAAAGAATAGGGGACAAGTATATGAACTTAAAGAAATATTATAGTTTTTACAGCAGATCAAAGATTATTTATAAGATGATTATTGGTAGTTTGATTTTTACAATTCCTATTGGCGTATTACTTTATTTTACTATAAATGGATTTAATTATCATATCGATTTTGCAAATAAGGAATTGACTGGAATACAATTATTGGATCCAATAAGAAATCTTTTACACAGAATACCTGAATACACTTTATTAAATGAACAAAACAAGCTTGAAAAAAATAAAAATAAAAAAAATGAAAATGAAAATGAAATAATAATTTCTAAATTAAAAGAGTTAATAGAAAAGCAGTTTGAACTTTTAGTAAATCAAACTGAAAAAAATGCTGGTCTCCTTAAGTTAAAATCAAAAGTTGAAGAAGGTGAAAAACTAAATAAAATTAATCCAGTTAAAATTTTTAGTTTATGGAAAAAAGCCCAAATTGTCCCGGATGTTGCCAATGCAGAAGAGAATAAAGATAAACCTGAAATGGAGCTTGATCTTGAAAATCTCAATATGGAGAATATTGAACAGAACGAGAAAAAAATGATAAATGATGGAGATGATATCAGCGAAGTACAAATTGAGGAAGATAATACAATTAATAATCTAAAACTCCTTCTTACCCGGATTGGAAATGAATCAAAGTTAATGCATGACCCAGATACAATGACATATCATTCTATGGATACATCACTCTTAATAATGCCGGATTTCCATTTAAGGATGAATGAGTTTAAATCAAAAAGTATTGAAGTATTTAAAACACAAAGCAATAGAGATCTTAGAGGGAAGATAAATCAACTTAATTATGAATTCCAGAATGATCTTGACAAAATAAATAAAAATAATCCTGTAAATTATAAAAAATATGATAAGACAATTTTTGGTATTAGTACTTATCTGGATTCTATAATAAATAGAGGGAGAATAAATAAAAAAAAATTTATTGAAGATATAGATAATGCGATAAAATCATCATTTATATTCTGGGGTGAGATTATAAGCGATCTAAAAGCAAAAATAATTATTAGAAAAAAAAGTAATGAGAAGAAAAAATTTGTTGCTGTATTCATAAGTCTTTTTACATTTATTTTAGCACTTGGGATGGCAATTCTAATCTCTTTTGGGATATCTTCTCCATTAAAAAACATCATTCTAATCTCTGAAGATATTGCAAATGGAAAAATTGGAATTGCAAAGACAAAACTTGATAATATAACTAAAAATGAAATTTCTCTTAGTTCAAGCCAGAATGAGCTTCATAAATTAGTATTATCTATAGATGTAATGACTGTTAACATTGATTCTTTACTTACTCAAGTAACAAAATCCAGTGCTCAGGTTACCACTTCAGCTACTCAGATAGCAGGGTCGGCAAGGCAGCTTGAGGCAACGGTTGCTGAGCAGGCCTCTTCAACGAACGAGGTTGCTGCAATGAGCAAGGAAATTTCCAAAACAACAAATTCTCTTTCTAAAACTATGGAAAATGTCACCAATATGGCAGTTAATGCTTCAGATGATGCACAAGAGGGAAATGAAAAGATACTGAGTATTAAAGAAACAATGAAAACACTTTTAAGCTCCAGTGATGAGATTGATGATAAATTAAAAATAATAAGAAAAAAAACAGATAACATTAACAAGGTCATTGCAACTGTTACAAAAGTTGCTAATCAAACCAATTTATTATCTTTGAATGCTGCGATTGAAGCTGAAAAAGCGGGTGAATATGGAATTGGTTTTGCAGTTGTAGCAAGAGAGATCAGGAGATTAGCTGATCAGACTGCTGTTGCAACATTGGATATTGAGGATATGATCACAGAGATGAAAACAGCTGTTAATGACGGGACCTTATCTGTTGAAAAGTTTAGTACTCAGGTAAAAAAAGATTCTAATAATGTTAACAGTATAAGTGAAAACCTTTCAGGAATTATTGAAAAAACCAGTGATTTAAGACCTGAATTTGAAGAAGTTTATAAAGGAATGCAGCTACAGACTCAAAATTCAGACCAGATTAATGAGACTATGGAACAGTTAAATGAAGTTGCGTCCCATACAAGGGATTCAGCTATTGAATTTAAAACAGCGACTGATGTATTAGATTCTGCAATTAAGGAATTGCAGGATGAAGTGACGAAATTCCTTGTTGGAGAATAGATATGGTAAAAAGATATAATGTTATTTCTAATATTTAAAATTGATGATGGAAAATATGCTATACCGGCAAAAAAAGTGGTAGAAGTTGTTGACCTTGTTAATTTCACAAAAATACCTCAAACCCCGGAATTTATAAGTGGATTAATGAATTACAGAGGAGATATATTACCTGTTATAGATCTCCCATATCTTTTTCTAAAAAGGATTTTTAAGCCTATGCTCAGTACTAGAATAGTCTTAATTGATTTTATTGTAAAAAAAAAAAAAATTATACTTGGACTTATTGCAGAAAACCTGACAGAAACAGTAGAATTTGATAAGAAAAAAATCAAGAAGTCTGGAATAAAATTAGACTTTATCCCTTATCTAGGTGAAGTTATATCAAATAATGGAGAAATAATTCATTTGCTGGAAATTGAAAAAGTATTACCTGAAGAACTTAGAGACTCTCTCTTAAAAAATAAGATAAAATGATCCTGACAGATAAAATTAAAAATATTATTGAACGAAAGCTTGGTGCGGATATTGACTTAATGGGAGCCAAAAGCATTGAATCAGCAGTTCTTAGTGAGATGAAGAAATCAAAAGCTGATTCAATTGGAGAATTTGAGAAACTGCTTAGGATTGATAATGATATTTACAACTCTTTTATAGACGAAATAATTGTTCCAAAAACCTGGTTTTTTAGAAATAAAGATTCTTTTTTATTCTTAAAAGAAGAGGTCTCAAAAGAATTAAAATCAAATAAAGACTATTTCATTAAAATATTATCTATACCATGTTCAACTGGAGAGGAACCATATTCCATTGCAGCTACTCTATTTGAAGCTGGGTTAAAAAAAAATCAGTTTCATATTGATGCAATGGATATTAGTAATAAGTCAATTTCCATTGCAAAAAATGGAGTTTATTTAAAAAAACAATCCTATTTTGAGGAAGTAGATTATTCAGAAAAATACATTTTTGAAAAAGATGGTTCTATCATGGTTGATGATATTTTAAAAGATCAGATTACTTTTTTTAATGCGAATTTATTGGATGTATTTGGCATTAATAATACTAAATATGATGTGATCTTCTGTAGAAATGTTTTTATATATTTAAATCAAAAATCAAGAAATGCGGTAATAACAAATTTAAAAAATAAGCTTGCAAAAAATGGGATGCTTTTTACAGGTCATGCTGAAATAAATATATTTTTTAACTGTGGATTTATAAAAGTTGATTCAAAGAATTCATTTGTTTGTAAAATCGAAAAAAGAGAGAACAAAAAGACTATTATAAAAAAAATTAAAAAAGTAAAAGTTGATAGGAGAAAAGTAGATTTTACTAGAGTATTTAAAGAAAAAACTAAACTGGTTGAAACATTAATAGAGAAAAAAGATGGAAAATTTTTTTCTTTACAGGAAATAAAATCTTTTGCAGATAATGGAGATTATAAACAGGCTATGGATTTATGTGAGTCTTATTTAGATATGAAGAACCCGAATGCAGAAATTTATTGCATTAAAGGTTTAATACATCAATTACAAAATGATCTTGATATGGCCCAAAAATGCTTTGAAAAAGCTATATACTTAAAACCTTATTATTATGACGCCTTACTGCATATGAGCATTCTATATGAAAAAAAAGGTAGTCTTGATCAATCAGAACGATTTAAAAAAAGAGCACAGAAGTCTTTTTCCTTAATAGGAAAATTTGAAAATGATTTTTTGGAGAAAAAAATAAATGAGTAAAAATGTAGAAATTCCTAAAGAAAAGTGCTGGAAAATCATTGGTGTTTCCGGTGATTTATCCTGCCCAGAACTTTCTGAATTTATCCATTGTAGAAATTGTCCTCAATTCACACGATCAGGTAGAGAATTATTCAATAAGAAAATTATAACAAAAAAGCAATTAGATGAATGGACAATAAAGAACGCTATCCCCAAAAAAGATGATGTAGTTGGTGACCTCTCAATTGTTCCTTTCAGATTAACAGATGAATGGTTCGCACTGCCTACAAATTTATTAATTGGTGCAACTGAAGTATTAACAGTTCATTCTGTGCCTCATAGGACAAATAATATTTTTGAAGGACTTGTAAATGTAAATGGCGAATTATTATGCTGTGTTTCTGCATATGAAGTATTAGGTTTAAAAATAAGAGACACAAAAAATGAAAAACAAATAGGCTATGGCAGGATGGTAACTATTAAACATAAAGATGATACATTTGTTTTTAAGGTGGATGAACTATTAAGGGCGCAGAGGATTTCTTCTGATGAAATGAGAAAGCCTCCGGCAACACTTACAAAATCAGCAAAATCATATACAAAAAGTGTTTTTTTGATTGAAGGTATCGAAGTAGGTATTCTTAAGGGTGATGCTTTTTTTAAGACATTAAGGGAGAGTTTAAATAAAGGATGAAACAAGTAGAAGATATCCTAAGTATTGATAGTTCTATGTTTGACTTATTTCAATCAGAACTAACCGTAAATTCAAAAGATATAAATACATTATTAAATTTAAAGAAAAATTTTCTTGAAAACGAAGATATTGATTCTATAATGATCTCATTTCAATCGATTGAGGGGGCATCAAGGATTATTGGGTTTAAACCTGTTGAAGATATTTGTGTAAAAGTATCAAACTTATTAAAACATTCAAAAGAGAAAGGAATAGATTCAGAATTAGCTGAAAAGGTAAGTTGGACATTACATGAGAGTAATAATATTTTATCAGAGATTTCAGGAAATAGTAAAAAAGAGATCGCCTCTAAGATAGATACTTTTTCTGAGAAAATTACTGATCAGCTTAATAAGATTGATGAAATCCTTGAGTTATTTACTGATATTGAAGACAAGATAAAAAAAGATGATTCTACTCCATCACAGAAGATAGTTAGTCAGGAATATTCTGATGTTTCTATGATAGATTTATTCCAAATTGAATCTGAAAATAATAGTAGAGTTCTTGAAGAAAATCTTATAGAAGCTGAGGGTAATAATTCAAGAGAGTTTATAGAGCCATTAATGAGAGCAGCACATTCAATCAAAGGAGCTGCAAGAATAGTAGGTTTGGATATAGCGGTTGGCCTGGCTCATAATATGGAAGAAATACTTGAAAAAGCTATGAATGGAGAGCTGATTCTAGAATCTGATTCAATTGATGTATTATTAAAAAGTAATGATATTTTTAAAAAGCTGGTAGGCATGTCGCCAGAACTTGTTCCCCCTTGGTTTATGGATCAGGAAGAAGAAATAGAACTAATTTGTAAGGACCTAAGTAAAATTTCTAAAGGTATATCTATCGTTGCTTCCAAAAATATAGTTGGAAAAAAAGAAAACATTAAGAAAGTTAAGAAGAAAGAAAAAGAAGAAAGAGTACCTGAAGTGATTGAAGAGAGTGGCTATGTGAGGGTACTTTCTGATAATCTCAACCGGTTACTCGGTTTGGCGGGTGAAAGCCTTGTAGAAGCAAGAACCTTAAGACCTCTGGTTTATCCATTACAAAAAATCAGAAATTCATATCTTGGGATAGAATCTCTATCAGAGGAGTTGTTTCATTCAATTCAGAATATGTCTATTTCAGAAGATATAAAAAAAAATGTAACAAGGCTGGTAAATGATGTTGAGAATATTAAAGCATCGTTATTGTCATATTCAGAAAAGTTTGAAAAATATTCAAGAAGATTGGAATTATTAACTGAAAAAATGCATAATGAAGTTCTTGAAAGCAGAATGGTCCCTTTTTCCGAAGGACTTGTTGGTTTTAAAAGAATGGTCAGGGATATTTCAAAAACTCTTAATAAAAAAGTTGATTTCAGAATTATTGGGAGTAATACAAAAATTGATAGAGATATCCTGGAAAAATTGGAATCTCCATTAATGCATCTTATTAGAAATGCATTGAGTCATGGGCTTGAAACAGAAGATGAGAGAGTAAATAACAAAAAAGATGAAACAGGTTCGCTAATATTAAAAGCTGAACATAAGGCAGGAGCCTTTCATATTAGTTTGACAGATGATGGAGCTGGGATAGATATAGAAGATTTGAGAGTATCTGTTGTAGAGAAAGGATATGTGTCTAAAAAGATGGCCAAAAGTATGGCAGATAGTGAGTTGATAGATTTTTTGTTTTTGCCTGGATTTTCTACTGCTTCTGAAGTATCAGAAATATCAGGAAGGGGAGTTGGACTGGATGTAGTGTATTCAATGGTAGGAGAGGTTTCAGGAACAGTTCATGTCGAATCTGTAAAAGGTGCAGGAACTACTTTTTTCCTTCAGCTACCGTTAACTTTATCTGTAGTCAGAGCTTTACTTGTTGATATAAATGAAGAGCCTTATGCAATACCTCTTTCAAAAATTGATCATATAATTGAACTTTCAGCAGATGAGTTGCTTTCGGCAGAGGATCACCAGTATTTTATCTTTAATAAGGAAAATATTGGACTCGTAAGTGCTTCACAGGTTTTAGATACAAATAGTGACAAAGAATTCGTTTTTCCGGTAAAAACTATTATTATTAGTGATAGGATGAATAAATTCGGGTTTGTGGTTGACGAAGTCCTGGGAGAAAGAGAGCTGGTAATTAGACCTCTTGATCTGAGATTAGGAAAAATACAGAATATAAGTGCTGTAGCAATTATGGAGAATAGCTTACCTGTAATAATTCTAGATGCAGATGATATTGTCAGATCGGTTGATAATATAATTTCAGGAACACATTTAAGTCATATCAAAAAAGCAGTTACAAAAAGTGTGATTATGAGAAAAAAGATACTTGTTGTTGATGATTCATTAACAGTGAGGGAGGTAGAAAGACGTCTACTTGAAAATGCAGGATATGATGTTACTACTGCAGTTGATGGTATGGATGGCTGGAATTTAGTTCAAAAAAGATCTTTTGATCTGATAATTTCAGATATAGATATGCCTAGAATGAATGGGATACAATTTGTAAGTACAATAAAAGGTGATAAAAAATATAAAGATATTCCTATCATTATTATCTCATATAAAGATAGAGAAGAAGATAAAATCAGGGGATTAAATGCTGGTGCAAATCATTACCTGACAAAGAGTAGTTTTCATGATAAAAATTTCATTAATACTGTCAGGGACCTTATTGGAGATGTCTAAATGCGTATTGCGATAGTTGATGATCAGATACTTGCACTGGAAGCTCTAAGGAGAGTACTCACTACTAATTCTGAGTATAGAATAGCCTGGATAGCAAAAAATGGAAAAGAGGCTTTGGATAATTGTGAAAAAGATCTTCCTGACTTAATATTGATGGATCTGGTCATGCCTGTTATGAATGGAGTTGAAGCGACTAAACTAATAACTGAAAAATATAATTGTCCAATCCTTATTGTAACATCAACAATTAAAGATAGCTCTTCAAGAGTGTTTGATGCAATGGGTTATGGAGCACTTGATGTAGTTTGCACACCAAATCTTGGAAGTAAGGGTAAACTCAGTGGTGGTGCAGATCTATTGAAAAAAATTGAGAAGATAAGGCAACTGCTTCAAAAAGCTAAAACTGATTATTCAATAAGAATTAATGAATTACAAAACGAAGACAGTTCTTTTCCCTTAATTGTTATTGGATCTTCGACAGGTGGCCCAAAGGCACTAGCTGAGATTCTCTCTAAACTTCCTATGAAAATTGATACTGCAATTGTAATCGTACAACATGTGGATTCAAAATTTGCAATTGAATTATCAGGATGGTTACGAAAACAGACGATGATTCCTCTTAATTTAATAGAGGAAAATATGCAACTAAAAAAAAATAATATTTATCTTGCTGCAAGTGATAAACATCTCATAGTAGGTGCAGATTTGAATTTTCATTATATTTCAGAACCGGAAGATTATCCTTTCAAGCCATCAATAGATGTTTTTTTTAGAAGTTTAAAAAATAACTGGAATAGAAAAGGTGTAGCTGCCATCTTAACTGGAATGGGAAGAGATGGGGCAAGTGGACTACTCTTATTAAAGAAGGAAGCCTGGTATACAATTGCGCAAAATGAGGAAAGCTCCGTAATTTTCGGGATGCCAAAAGCAGCGATTGCCTTAGGTGCTGCAAATGCAATATTGCCAATAGATTTGATATGCGAAGCAATGTTAAAAAAAATATAGAATTATAAGGGAAATATATGGAAAACAAAAAAAGTGTTAATGATCATGCAAAGGATATAATTTTACTTTTGGTCGATGATCAGAATATCGTTGCATCTGCAGTTAAGAGGATGTTGGAGGGACATGATGATATACATTTTCATTATTGTCAGGATCCATCTATGGCTTTACAGACTGCAATGGAGATATCACCTACAGTTATTTTACTTGATTTGATAATGCCGGGAATAAATGGCTTAACTCTGGTGAAATTTTTTAGAGCAAATAGCAATCTTAAAGATATTCCAATAGTTGTAATGTCTATGAAAGAAGATGGGAAAACAAAAGCTGATGCTTTCAAGACCGGCGCTGATGATTATATGGTAAAACTACCGGATAAGATTGAATTTATTGCAAGAGTTAGACATCAATCTGCCTTGGGTCAGAAAAGAAAACTGGAACTGGAACTTGCTGAAAAAACACTTGAGATTCAAAAACAAAATGAAATTATTGAGGAAAAAAACAGACAAATTACCAGTAGTATAGAATATGCAAAAAATATTCAGCAATCCATCCTGCCTCAAAATGAGAAAATAGAGGAGGAATTTAAAGACTCATTTGTAATCTTTCTTCCAAAAGATATTGTTTCGGGAGATTTTTACTGGTTTAATAATATAGATGACTTGATTTTTATTGCAGCACTTGATTGCACAGGGCATGGTGTACCAGGAGCATTTATGTCGTTGATTGGAAATTCTCTTTTAAATCAGATTGTAAATGAGAATAAAATTTATTCTCCAGAGATTATACTGGAAGAATTACATAAAGGTGTCAGAAAAGTTCTGAAACAGGAAGAACGTGGAAGTAATTCAAGAGATGGAATGGATGTCGCTTTCTGTGTAATTGAGAAAAAGAATAATAAAATAAGCTTTGCCGGAGCCAGAAGACCTCTTTTTCTGATTAAGGGAAAAAGCAGGGAATTAATTGAAATAAAAGGTGATAGAAAATCAATTGGTGGAAGACAGAAGGAAGAGAAACGGATTTTTGAAAAAAAGGAAATTGAATATATATCCGGAGATACAATTTATATGTTCTCGGATGGTTTTGTGGATCAGCAGAATGAAGATGAGAAAAAATTCGGGATTAAAAAACTTCGTGAAGTTATAAATACAATAAACTCAAAGAGTCTGAAAGAACAAAAAAAAATCCTGCTGGAAGAATTGGAAGATCATAAGAAAAAATGGGAACAGCAGGATGATATTACAATTCTTGGAATTAAATTCTAATGAAAGATAAAAATATAGTATTTTGTAAAAATGCAATAGGGTCGTCTTTTGGATTAGGTTTTGCCCCAATACTACCTGGTACTTTTGGTACTCTTCCAGGAGTATTATTACATTATCTATTTACACTTTATACAAAAGATCTCTTATTACAGCTTCTCTTCTTAATAGTTTATTTTATTTTTGTGTCTTTGATACATTATAAACTTACAGCATGGGCAGTAGTTTACTATAATGATAATGACCCTTCACAATTTGTATTAGATGAAATTGTTGGCTATTTATATACACAGATTCAATTTATAATACTTCTGCTTATTTTTAATCCTTCATTTTTTCATTCAATAAATTATTCCACAAATAAAATGATCTTATGGGGATTTATACTTTTCAGAATATTAGATATGATAAAAATACCTCCTGCATGGCAGGTAGATAAGAAAATGCATAATGCAACCGGAATCATTCTTGATGATATAATAAGTGGTTTTTATGCCTCTCTTTTATTATATGGATTGTTTTATTATAATGTGATTTGAATTTATATATAATTAAAGATAATGTATGTTAGAGCTTTTCTACACCTATAAGATATGGATTTGATTTATGGAAAAAAAGAATATAAAAAAAATTGCTGATTCGGAAGATTTTTATGACTTATTTGATCTTAAAAAAGAAGGAGCTGATGAAAATAATTTTGAAGAGCTGTTAAAATTATCAGAGAAAGATCCGGAACTGAGAAAATTACAGGAAAATAAATCTAATAATAATATAGATAAAAAAGTAATCTCTCTTAAAGAAAGAATTAAATTATATCCTAAACCTCAGGAAAAATATGATCTTCATGGTCTTACTGCTTTAGAAGCTGATTCAATAACTGAAAAATTTTTAAACGACTCAAAAAACAGGGGATTAAAAACAGTCAGAGTTGTAACTGGAAAGGGGCACCATTCTGTATCCGGATCAGTATTAAGGGACAGCGTTGAAAAATTAGCAAATACTCTAAAGAAAAATGGAATGATTCTAGCTTGGAAATGGGAAAAAAAATATAAAGAAAAAAGCGGATCTATTATTTTTTATCTTTTATGATTGACAGTTTGTATAATAAGCATTTCCTGTAATTGCACTTTTGATCTATTTAAAAAATAATCAACTATTTCCATTTTAGAAATAGTTCAAAAAGAAAAAGAATTGGAAGAAAATTCAGTAGGTTCCATAATGGAACATACTTCTGAACTAAATTAGCTTAAATATCTTTTTTGAAGTATAATTGATGATGAAGGAAATCTTTTCTATTATAATGGCTATGACTGCTTATACCTGCATCTCTGCAGGTTTTGTTCTAATGAAGAAAGGGATTTCCTGGATTGGATGGAAAGATAAAAAAAACAAGAAATATTTTTTAAACCTCTTTCTCTGGATATCAGGATTTGTCATTATGAATATATATGGGGTTCCAAGTGCGATCGCTTTAAGAAATATTCCTGCATATATAGTAGCAGCATTTGCAGGATGGGGAATCATTGTACTGGTATTCCTATCCCATTATTTTTTAAAAGAAAAGATATATTCATCTGATTATTTTTTTTCTATTATTATCGTTATCGGGATAATACTATTAAATATATTTAATAATCCTTCTGATCAATTGGAAATTAAAATTATCTGGATGATTATGCTAGGTATTTTTCCTTTAATTCTCTTCTTAACTGGTTTCCTAAAGAAAATTTCTTCAAAAATAAAGACAATTATATTTGCATTAGTATCTGGAATATCTGCTGGATTAATGGTTGTATTTTTAAGCTTACTTGTATTAAATTATCAATATAAGATTCTATTATATTTTAATTCTATCTATCTGTATTTATATATTGGATTTGCATTATTATCTTTCTTCTCTTTACAGATAGCATTAAAAATGGGTGAAATTATCATATTAGGCCCTGTACAATATTCGGCAAATATTATTTATCCATTATTAGTGTCATTACTTGCTTTAAATCAGATAATTGTAATAGTTCAGTTTTTAGCAATTCTTCTTATCATATATTCATTGACTAAAATTCTGAAAAAACATTGAATCGGTTTAAGTAGTGTAATATATCATAATTAATTTTTATTTTAAAATAATTTCTTGAAATTTCTAATATAATATTATATTATTATTAATAGAATTAAATTTATAGGAGAGAATATGAATAATAGGAGAGATTTTTTAAAAAAAGGTATCTTAGGTATTACTGGAGCAGCTGTTCTTCCAACAATTATTAAAGGTGATAATAAAACAGTTGAAGAAAAGAAAAAAAAAATTATCTACAGGACATTAGGAAAGACTGGTATTAAACTTCCTATTATAAGTATGGGAGTCATGAATGCAGATAATCCAAATCTTGTTAAATCAGCTCTGGATTCCGGAATCATCCACCTTGATACAGCTCACTATTATCAAAGAGGTAAAAATGAAGAAATGGTTGGTGAAGTTGTAAAAAAATACCCAAAAAATTCATATTTTGTTGCTACAAAAGTGCCTGGTTTTCATGAGGATAGAAAAACCGGGAAAATAATAGAAAATGCTGATGCAAAACAATTTTTAGAAAAATTTGAATTAAGTTTAAAGAGACTTCAGATGAAATCAGTTGATCTACTATATCTACATAGTGTGAAAAGTAAAGCTGGAGCAACGTACAAATCTCTTATGAAGGCAATGGCAGAATTAAAAAAACAGGGAAAAATAAAATATATTGGACTCTCAACACATAAAAATGAACCTGAAGTGATTAGAGCTGCAGTTGATTCAAAATTTTATGATGTAGTACTCACTGCTTATAATTTTAAACAACCTCATGTAAAGGATGTTAAGGAAGCAATAGCCTATGCTGCAAAGGCTGGTGTTGGTGTAGTAGCTATGAAAACTCAGGCAGGTGTTTATTGGGATAAAGAGAAAACCCATAAGATAAATATGAAAGCTGCTTTAAAATGGGCATTACAGGATGAAAATGTACATACTGCTATCCCAGGTTTTCAAACTTTTGATCAATTAAACCTGAATATGTCAATAATGGAAGATCTGAAACTTACCTCAACTGAGATAAAAGATCTAACATTCGGTGATAAAACAAAAATGGTAGGGCTTTATTGTCAACAATGCGGAAGCTGTATTACTCAATGCGATACAAAGTTGAATATACCTGATATGATGAGAAGTTATATGTATGTTTATGGATATAAAAATATTAATGCAGCAAAGGAAACGATCGAAGGTCTTGATCTTAGCTACTTAAGTTGTAATGATTGCTCATCTTGTAAAGTAACGTGTACTATGGGCTTTGATCTTAAAGAAAGATTGACAGATATTGTCAGGCTAAAAAATGTGCCGGGAGAATTTCTTGTATAGTTTTTAATGCTTTATTTTTCCTAAGTATGAATAATTTGAAAATCTAAAATGATAAAAGAAAGAAAAAATAGTTTTGTTTGTGGATTGTTTATTATAATAATCATGATATCCACAACATTTTCTTATGGAATTGAAAAAGGCTCACCTTTTATTCAAAATTTCTCACATGAAGATTATAAGGGACATTTACAAAACTTTGCAGTCGTACAGGACAAACGAGGGCTTGTTTATTTTGGAAACCCCAATGGTGTTTTAGAATTTGATGGAGTACACTGGAGAATAACTAAAATATCGAACAATTCACTTGTTCGTTCTCTTGCTGTTGATAGGAATAATAGAGTATTAGTTGGTGCAGTAGGTGAGTTTGGGTATCTTGAACCTGATTTAAATGGTGAAATGGTTTATATCTCCTTATCTAAAATGCTTAAAGAAGAAGATAGGAAGTTCAGCAATGTATGGGACATAATTGAAACAACAGATGGCATTTATTTCTGTACTTTCCAAAAGATATTTAAATTAAAAAATGGGAAAATTCAGGTAATTAATGGTACAAATATTAGAAGGGGATTTAAAATTGTTGATAAGCTTGTCCTCTACGATAAAAATAAAGGTATTATTTATCTTCAAGGAGATGAGCTACATTCTTTGCCAAATTGTGAACAATTTACTGAAGATAATACGGGTATAGTAGAAATTCTTCCCTATAGCAATGAACAATTTTTAATAATTACAGAAAAAAAGGGATTTTTTAAACATGATATAAATGCCTTATCCAGGAATTATAAATCAGCTTCTAAGTTTCCTTCGAAATTTATAAATGAATTTAGAACTGATGTCGATGACTATTTAAAACTAAATAAATTAAGTAAAGGAATAAAAGTAAACAATAAGTTATATGCAATTATCACCTTACATGGTGGCATTATTCTTATGAAACCTGATGGGACGATAGATAGCATTATTACTAAAAAAGATGGACTTTCTAGTAACACCCTTGTTAGTGTTAATTGTGATCAAAATCAAAATCTTTGGGTAACTTCTATGAAAGGTTTATCATATGTGATAATTAATTCTCCTCTTTCAAAATTTACTGATTTAAACGGGGTTGATGAAGTTGTTATTCCGATAAAAAAATTTAATGATAAAATCTATTTAGGTGCAATTAATGGTACATTCTACCAACAAAAAAAAAATAGAAGCTTATATAGTAAACAGCCTTTTTTCAAAACTGTTGTTGATGCTGATATAGAGTGTTTTGATCTGACTATTTTTAAGAATATACTTTTTGGTTTTAGCAGGTACGGACTTTTCCATCTTAAAGGTAACTCAGCAATAAACTACAATTTAAGATCTTTTCCTTATTCTTTTGGAAAATCAAAAAAATTTCCTGATTATTTTTTCTGTGGCCTAAGAGATGGATTGATTGCTGTTAAGGTAAATCTATCTAATAGCAAAAAAGGATTACATGATAAAGATGTTTCGCTGGATTTTATTTCTAATGGACAATTTGAAAAAATTAAGGATATTATTCGGAAAATTGTCATGGACAAAGAGGGGAATTTATGGTTAACTACAAGATATAATGGTGTTATTTATATTAGATTCAATAGTGACGATATATCTGATTTTAATATCTATAGATATAGTGTTGCTGAAGGTCTACCTCAAGGTGACTGGAATAGAATTAATGTAATTGATGATCAATTATTGGCAATAACTCAAAAAGGTATATATAAAGCTGTGTTTCCAGAAGATTATAAATCCGATCCCCGGAAAATAAGATTTACTCCTATAGAAATTTTTAACGGTTTGATTAAAAAACATTCTTTAAATATAACTCATATTTTCAAAAATACTAAAAATGATTATTGGATTTCTACAGATAAAGGAATGGGAATTATAAATGAAGAAATAAATGGCTTATATAACTGGAATGATATACCATTTAAAAAAATAAATAGTGAAGTCGAAAATATATTCTTAGATGATAAAGGCATAGCCTGGATCAGTTCTCATAAACCTGCAATTTACAGGTATGATCCATTCATAAAAAAAAACTATAAAAATGATTTTAACGTTTATATACGAAAAGTTACAGTTGCAGAAAAAAATGTAATCTACTATGGAAATAATAAGAAAAAATCGTTGACACAAATACAACATAAAAACAATTCAGTCTCTTTTGAATTTGCAGCTGCATATTATGAAAATATTAAAGACATGAAATATAATTGGTATCTTGAAGGATTTGATAAAGACTGGAAAGGCTGGAATAGTGAGACAAAAGCAATATATACAAACCTCTCCTCAGGAAATTATGTTTTTAAAATAAAGGCTAAAAATATATTTGATCATGAGAGTCTTATTGATGAATTTAAATTTACAGTTTCTACTCCCTGGTATTTTACAATCTATGCAATTTTAGGTTATTTGCTTGCAGGTATTTTCTTATATTTTTGGGGGATAAGGCTCAATTCTATGAGGCTGATTTCTTCGAAAAACAAACTTGAAAAAATTGTTGATGAAAGAACTGCAGAAATTGAAAAAAGAAAATTAAATACCTTGGAACAAGCAGAACTATTAAAAGAATCAGAAGAAAAGTACAGGAATCTGGTAGAATTGGCTGATGATGGGATTGCAATTTTAAAAGATGAAAAATTTGTTTATTTTAATCCTAAGGTGGCTCAATTACTAAAATATAGTAATGAAGAATTAATAGGTTTGGAAATAGATAATATTATTAATCCTAAATACAGGAACTCTTTTCGAACAAGTTATAATGACATGGTTAGAGATGATAATATTCCAAAAAGTTTTGAAACTCAGCTATTAAGTAAAAATGGTATTGTATTAGATGTAATAGTAAAAACAAGAAACATCTCTTATAACAGTTATCCTGTCACAATGGTTTTTTTTCATGATATTAGTGATAGAAAGAGATTAGAGGAAGTGAGACTAAAGAGTAAAAAGCTTGAATCAATTGGACTGCTTGCAGGAGGAATTGCTCATGATTTTAATAATCTTTTGACAGTAATACTGGGACGTCTAAACCTTATTAAACAATTAAATATAGAACAGGCTATATTAGACCAGATAGATATAATTGAACAATCTGCTTTCTCTGTAAGTGACCTGGTAAAGAATTTTCTTGCTTTCTCAGAAGGTGATATAACAATAAAAAAAAATGAATTTATTCAAGATTCTTTAAAAACAATTGGAAAAAATATTTTAGAAGAGACGGTGATAGAATTTGAATCTTTTATACCAGATGATCTATGGGCTGTGTATTGTGATATTGAACAGATAGAATTGGTTATAAATAATATATTACTCAATTCAATTGAAGCAATTATCGATAAGGGAAAAATAAAAATTATAGCCGAAAATATTGTAATAAAAAAGGGACAGATAGGAGAACTTAAAGATGGTAAATATGTTAAAGTAAAGATAATTGATGACGGGGAAGGTATATCAACTGAGAATGGAACAAAGATCTTTGATCCGTATTTTAGTACTAGACAAAGAGTGACACAGAAGGGACTTGGAATGGGACTTTCAATTACATATTCCGTAATTTCTTACCATAATGGTTATATTGAAGTGAAGTCAGAATTAGGTACAAGTACAGATGTTACTTTTTACCTTCCAGTAGCAAAAATTTGACTATAAATTATTTATATTTGATTTTTAAGCAATTCCTGAACTTTTTTTACCTCTTGCAATTTGTCTATATGTGAAACCAGTATTCCGTTCTTTGTATTAACAACAATCACATTCTCTAACCCGATTATTGCAATTGGTTTGTCTTCTGTTGAAAATGTCATTGAGTTTTTGGTATCTATTAATGCACTTTTACCAATTTTTGCATTACCATTTTTATCCAAATCTTTTAATTCATAAACACTTGACCATGAACCTACATCATTCCATTTGAATTGCACAGGAGAGATCTTAACCTCTTTTACTCTTTCCATTAGGGCATAGTCTATTGAATCTGGTTCTATAGAAGAAAAAAGATTGAAAATTTTTTCTTCATTTTTTATGTTATTTTCAAGTTGTATATATTGGTCGTAGTAATAAGTTGAATATTCTTTGAGGAAAAACTTGAAATTTTCTAATCTATAAACAAACATTCCTGAGTTCCAGAGAAAATTCCCATCTTTAAGATACTTTTGAGCTGTCACCTTGTCCGGTTTTTCTTTAAATTGTAAGGCATCAAAAAACTCAGTTCTATTAATTGTCTCTTTGTTGTTTTTTTCAAATTTTATATATCCATACCCTGTATGCGGAGAATCCGGCTGTATTCCAAATGTAACAATATTTCTTTTCTCTGCAAGTATAAATGCATCTTTCATCTGATCTGCAAAAATATCTGAATCCGGAATATAATGGTCTGCCGGAACAACAAGCAGATTCGCATCCTTATCAATATTTGATAAAAAAATATTAGAGAGTATAAGGCAGGGTGCAGTGTTTCTTGCAACCGGCTCATCAATAAAATTTGATTTATTAAAGTCTGGAAGTGCTTCAATAGTAGCATTCAGATATCTATTATTGGCAACAACAAATATATTATCTTTTGGGACTATTTTTATGAGTCTATTGAATGTCTGTAGGATAAGAGATTCATTGCCGACAATGTTCAAAAACTGTTTTGGCTCTTCTAGTGTACTGTAAGGCCAGAAACGTGTTCCCTGACCACCTGCCATTATTAATGCAAAATTGTTCTTTTTCATGTTTTGTATTTTATCATATCTATTTGTATTTTCAAAATTGCTGTACGAGTCCATAACATATTAGATTTAAAAGAATTTTTAATCACCATATTCGT
>CBDUZW010000070.1:0-27814 GCA_965371805.1 uncultured bacterium
GTGATTAAAAATTCTTTTAAATCTAATATGTTATGGACTCGTACAATTATTTGACAAAAAAGTTTAAACGATTTAATATTAACTGTTGTAATTTGACTATTATGGAGGTTTATGTGGATTTAAATAAGTTGATTCGGGATATTCCTGATTTCCCTAAGAAAGGGATTATATTTAAAGATATAACTACTCTACTCTCAGATGGAGAAGGATTTGCTTATTCAATTGATCTAATGGAAAAAAGATATTTAGATAAAAAAATTGATAAAATAATTGGAATTGAGTCCAGAGGATTTATTTTTGGTGCTGCATTAGCATATAAACTCGGTTGTGGATTTATCCCAGTTAGGAAACCGGGAAAACTTCCTTATGACAGCATAAAAGAAGATTATTCATTAGAATATGGGAAGAATACATTAGAAATCCATACGGATGCTCTTAAAGAAGGAGAACGAGTCGTGATAATTGATGACTTACTTGCAACTGGCGGGACTGCAAAAGCAGCAGCAAAATTAGTTTCAAGATTGAAAGGGAATATTATCAGCATTGATTTTTTAGTTGAATTAGAGTTTTTAAAGGGTAGAGATAAATTAAAAGAATATTCAGTTCATAGTTATCTAAAATATTGATTATTCAAAATAAAAATATTTAATGAAAACATTAATTTTGTTTCTGGCAGTTGTTCAAAATTTTTTATTAATGCAACCTATCCAGAAATCCATTGAAACTGGAGATTTTTCTAAATTTTCGAAAATTTGCACAGAAATGATCTCTATAAATCTTGAAAAACCATTTTTAAACAGTGGATATCTTAAGAGTAAAAAATTTTCAAAAAATATTTCAAGCTTTTTTAAAAAATATAAAGTTACTAAAACAGAATGGTCATCTTTACAAAACTTAGTAAAGTTAAAAAAAGAAGATGATACTTATGCAGTACAATCCTTGAATCTATATCTTACAAGTTTAAGATCGGGTGAAAATATTGTATATAAGTTTATTTTTTTTATGGTAAGAGAAAAAGGAATTGAATGGAAAATATACTATCTAAGGGGAATAAAAATCTAATAACCGGTATCATTATTGCCAACATTCTGGTTATAGTTTTTTTATCATATCTTGCTGTAAATTTTAACTCAGATTTTGAAAATAGATTTAATTCTATTGAGAAAGATATACAGTCGGCTGAGAATATGATAAATTCAAAAGTTAATAAGTATATCAATAGAGCATTAGAGATAAGTGATAAGCAAAGTAATAAAAATCTTTTACACTCAGATTTAAGCAAAGACGAAGCATATATACAAACCGAAAATGGCATAATAAAAAATTATAAGGGTGCAGTTCATTTTTTTACATATACAGATTTAGAAAATAATAAGTGGAAATTCATTAAGCATAAAATGAATATTTACTTTCTTTATAAAATAAAAAGTAATATCTTTTATATAAGATTTTTTTGCAATCTAAAAAAAAATTTTATATTGGATGAAATTAAAGGCCTTTCATTATTAAAAGAGATTGAATTTATTCAAATGTATTTAAAAAAAAAAAAAAACAATTAAAACAGAGCTTAAAGAAGATTACTTTATTGAAGATATATTAAGAAATTCCAATAATCAATTGCAATTATATCTAAGAATATCCGAAAAAGATTACTCAAATTTTATTAAAAAGAAAACCTATGATATTCATAGTTTTCTTCTTTTTTTTATGGTTATTCTTCTTATATTATTGGGTTTTTATCTTTTCAAATTTAATATTGGAAATTTTAAATCAAAAATAAATAAAATTACTTATTTAAAATATTTTTTTGTTATAATCATATTTTCTAGTTTGTTTTATTCTATAATAAACCTAGTATCTAATTTTAGTACTCAAAATCTTGAAATCACCTTTCTCGGGATTGATATTTTATATGTAAATCAACTGTTTTTCATTTTATTTGGAATTATTGTTATTCTGGTAATTTTTACAAAGTTTGTAAAAAACAATTTTATTTCATTAATTCTAACTAATTTACTATTTCCATTATTATTATCATTTTCCTTCTACCTGCTTAGAAATAGTACTGTTCCAATCTCAGAATTTCTTTTTGAATTGGGGTATTTATCATTAATTTCTACTTTGTTTATGATATTTTTAGTACCATTTGTTTTGATTAAAAACTTTGATTTGGGAAATAGTAAAAAAAAAAGAGTATCTTTCTTATTATTTCAGATATTTTCGTTATTTATTTTTGTTATTTTATTGAAACTGGACTTTATTCTCTCTATAATATACATACTTTCAACAATCTCTCTAGTGTTATTAAAAAACACTGATATTATTAGGAGAATAATGTATGTTATTATTACAGCTGCCTTAATAAGCGTAATAATCAATATTAGTTTTTCTGATTTAAAAAAAGGATTTGTCAGTTCAAATTTAAATAGAATATTTCTAAATCAGGAAAATTATAGCAAATTGGTAATTGGAGAGATTATTGAGGAGTTTGAACTCTCAAAGATTAGATTAAAATCTTTTTTTAATAGTAAAAATAAAGCAATTAATGATAATATATTGGCAGATATATGGAATCACAGTATTGCTTCAACGGAATCGATAGTTTCCGGTATATATGTATTAGATAAAGAAAGAAACATAATTAATCAATTTTCATATAAGATACCTTATCTAAATGTAAAACCAACATTGGAACTTCCCGTCTGGACTACTGAAGAGACTGATGGAACCTTATATGGAAAAGAATTGTCAGTATCCTTTGGTTCCATTAAAGTTAATGATAATGCAGAACATTTAGGGTATATTGTTATTCAAGTAATAAATTCTCCTGAGATGATTCTACGAAATAGTGGGTTAACTATTTTTGGATTGGATAGAAAATTAAAGAATGCAAAACTGAATTATTTGAAATTAAAAGACCATAAAATTATTGAGAATCCTTTAAATATAAATCTTAATAATCTTGTTGAAATAATAAACTATAAAGATAAGTGGTTTAACTTTAGTTTTATGGAGAATTGGTATGAAGGGTATAGATTTATTTCTGGTGAACACAGTATTATAATATTTTCTCCTAAAAAAAGCTTTATTGAATGGATTGCAGAAATAATTAAAATTTCTATCCTCTTTATGGTGATATTTATCCTAATGTCTGCTAATGAAATAAAAAAGAATGCTTTAGGATTTATTTACTATTCATTGTCAAGCAGGATTTTCATAATTCTGACCTCACTTTCACTAATAAGTATAATATTGTTTTCAATTTTTACAATCAATTATAACAATCAGACTGTACAAAGTGGTTTTAGAAATAAAATATTAAAGAACGGAAGGATTGCTCAAAATTTAATTGGCCAATTACTTGAAGATAGTGGTGAATTAACCCAGAATGATGTTTTTTTTATAGCAAATATAATAGACAATGATATCCATGTTTATTATGATAACGAATTGTTTTTTTCATCAAATTATAAGGAAATAAATGATCTAAAAATACCAAAATACATTCATTCAAATACAATCGAAATGTTTGGGAGTGAAAAACAAAGTTACTATATTGAAGGTGAAAAAGATAACTTTAATCTATACTTCAAAATTTATAAGTATATTTTTTGTGTAAACTTTACGTTTAATGAAAAAGACTATAATTTTGGCAAAAATAGAAGCTTTGATTTTATAATCTCATTATTTTTTTTGCTTTTACTGGGGTCTCTAATAATTGTTATCATAGTACGGAATAAAATAATGGCCCCAATTCTTTTTTTGAATAAGAAAATGTCTGAAGTTGAAAAAGGAGATTTAAAAAGAATTGAGTATGAACCAGTAGAAATTGAATTGAAAACATTGTATAGCGGTTTTAATTCAATGGTTATTGGTGTCGAAGAACAAAAAAAAAATGCATCAGATATTTCAAGAATGAAAACTGTAATTAAATTAGGAAGAAGGGTTGCACATGAAGTTAAAAATCCACTAACTCCGATTAAACTTTCTGCAGAGCAGATCCTTAAATCTATAAATGATAAAAAAGAGAATTATGAAGATATAATTAAAAAATCTGTTAAATATATTGTTAGTGAAACGGATCATTTAAAAAAAGTTTCTCATGGTTTTCTGGATTTATCCCATATTGACGAAATTGCCAAGAAAAATCTGGAACTTATATCATTAATTGAAGATCAAATAGTATTATTTAAACAATCCTATCCATCTATAAATTTCAAAATTGAGAAAGATATGGAAAAAATAAATATTAATTTAGACAGGTTAAAAATCACGCAATTATTTAAAAATGTTATATTAAATTCAATTGAAGCGATAGATAAAGATAAGGGACTGATTAGTGTCATTATAAATAAGAATGAAAATTTTATAAATATTGCTATAAAGGATAATGGTGTCGGTCTAAATGAATCTGAAATGGATCTGTTATTTGAAGAGGATTATTCAACAAAGGAAAATGGGACAGGTATTGGATTATTTGTTGCAAAAAGAATTATTGAATTACATAATGGTAAAATTGAGATAAAACCCGGCATATCCGGGGGGACTATTGTCTTAATTTCATTACCGGTATAAATAAATGTTTAAAAAGAGATTAAATTTCAATTCAGTTAGAAATGAAGGTAAGGTTGCTGTTTTTGTTCCTTCGTCTCCTGTAAAAGAGCCATATAGATCCAAAGGGCTCAAAAGGCTAAAAAAAATGGGCTTCGTTCCTGTTGAGTGTGAAAATATATTCTCATCAGATGGATTTGTTGCAAAAAATCCAGTTGATACTCTTGATGATCTAAAAAAATTTATTGAGAACGAAGAGATAAAAATCATATGGTCTGCTCGTGGTGGATATGGATCAAACCATCTACTCCCTTTTTTAAAAGAATTTAAAAAAAAAATAAAAATATCAGGATCAAAAATAATTATAGGAAGTTCAGATGTAAGTTATTTACTATGGTCTTTACTTGATATTCCAGAATTTACGATATTGTATGGTCCAATGGTCTATTCATCTATTGCAGAAGGTAAATTCAATGAATCTCAGTTAATGGAATTATTGTGCTCATCTGAAAAAAAATTAAAAATAAAAGCAGATATTTTAATCGAGGGTAAATGTGAAGGTCTCTTGACAGGAGGTTGTATGTCAAATCTTGTCTCTTTAATTGGAACTCCATTTTTCCCGGAACTTAAGAATAGAGTGCTATTATTGGAGGACTTAAATGAAAGGCCATATAAATTAGATAGAATGTTATGGCAATTAAAAAATCATGGGATATTTTCCTCTGTTTCTGCTATTGTTTTGGGAGAGTTTCCAGGCTGTTTTACTGATTCAAATGAAAAAGATGAATTTTATTCAAGTCTTAGAAAATACCTTGCACCATATAAAATACCAGTACTAATAAATTTGCCTTTAGGTCATTCAGAGAACATACAAACAGTCCCGCTAGGCGTAAATGTACAAATTGATACGAGTGAGTTTTGTGGAATCATTTTTTAAATATTATATTCGACTTATAACATCAAAACTAGAAAAAAAAGTCATCTTGTACTATAATTAATAATGATTTCAAGGCTGAAAAAACATAATTCATATACTATATATGTTCTATTATTAATAATAATTCCAGGACTTATTTTAATTGGAATGTCCATAATATCAATTGGCAAACAAAAGGCTTCCAGGATATTATACTTAAATGAAGAATTATCAAACAAAACAGAATCAGCAGTTGAGAAGATAGAAAAGGAGATAGAAAATAGTTTTATAGAGATCTTATCAGATATAAAAAAATCTGAAGAGTTTAAAAACCCTGCACCAAAGACCTATATAAGTCTCCTGAAACAAATATTATTAAAACATCCAATCATAACATATCCATTTATTCTTGATACTAAGGGACAGTATCTTTTCCCAAGGCCTCAATCAAGGAATATAAAAAGAACATTTCTATCTAAGATCAGTAAAATGACAGCTTTGGAAAAGTTTTCAAATTCGGATAAGAAAATTAATGAATACTATTCAAGTGGAGAACGTTATGAATTTGAACAAAAAAAATATTTACTGGCCATTAAATCATATTTAAAAATTTTAAACAGGGTAAGGGATCCTTTAATCAGGGTCGAAATTCTTTACGCAATATCAAGATGCTACAGGGGAAATGAAAATTATATTCAGGCAATTGCATATCTGGATGACATTACTAAAATATTTGAAATCGAAAAGATAAATGATCATTATATGGAGTTTAAAGTACTTTCTGACAAGGCGGATTGTTATCATGTTCTTGGACATAAGTCTGAAAGTATAAATATTTATATTGACCTCTATGACCGTATACTGAATTTTGAAAAACTGACGAACAGGAATGATTATTCTTCAATAAAATCCGGTGTCCGGGACTATCTGGAAAATAATATTGATAGTATAAAAAAAAGCAGAAAAGATTATGAAAAAATAAAAAAAGATGACAAATTGGATTCTGATTCAGAACTGTCCAGAACTAACCTTGATCTGATATATGCTTTAAGGGGTCAATCACCGGAAGAACTGAATAGAATTAGTAAAAACAATAGATTCAGACTAAACCGGATACGGGAGCTTTATATCAGTAGTGATGATAAAACGGTATATTATACAAAACTGTTAAATACGGAAATATGGCTGGAAAAACAGAATGATGCTATGAGTATAAATACAAAAATCATTGAAAAGAATAAGGAAAAAGTAGCGGTTGTTTATTCAAAACTCTTATCAGACAAGCCTGATCAATCTCTTTTTTTTGGATATTATATATCAAAACAAAAAGTTAATTCGCTTATACTATCTTCGATTGAATTTGAATATTTTAAGACAAATGATCTCAGTATGCAGATAGACAATGTAAATAGTACTCCTAACTTAAATAATGTAGTTGCGTTTAAAGGATTTAAAAAATTCTTTCCCAACTCAAAATTGTATGTTATTTCTGATAAAGAAAACTATGTAGATATAATAATCGAAAATGAACTTTTTATAAATTATCTAACAATTTTTTTTTTATTGTTAATCTTGATCTTAGGCTTATTCTTTTTTATAAGAATATTTAATAAAGAGCGGAATCTGGTCAGAATGAAATCAGATTTTGTTGATTCGGTATCTCATACTCTGAAAACGCCCCTGACCCGGATAAGATTGATCTCAGAAAAACTGGAACTGGGTTGGACGAAGGATAATAGGTCAAAAGAAGAGGCTCTTAGAGTGATTCAGACAGAGACAGATCTAATGGCTGAAACGATAGAGAATATGCTCAACTTTTCAAAAATAGATTCAGGAAAGTTCTTGTATAAGAAGAACAGCTTGGATATATCGGCATATCTAAATGAACTTGTTGACAATTATAAATCTTATCTACATTCTAAGGACTTCACTCTGGAATTAAATATCTCCCCGAATATCCCAATAATATATTTTGATAGAGAAGCATTTAAAATGATCTTCATTAATCTAATGCAGAACAGTATTAAATATTCAACAGATACAAAGAGAATCTGGATAGATCTATCTTATACAAATAATAAAATTATTTTTAAACTTGCAGACAGGGGCATTGGAATATCACAAAAACATTTAAAATCCGTATTTGATAAGTTCTTTAGAGCTGATGATAATTTAGTAAAGACCATTGAAGGAAGTGGCCTGGGACTTTTTCTTGTAAAACATGCAGTTACTGAACATAAGGGTAAAATTTCAATAAAGAACCGAACTGGCGGGGGGCTGGAAGTGACAATTATAATTCCAATAGTGGAGAAAACTGAAAAATGACAAAAATTCTAATTATAGAAGATGATCGAACGATTTCAAAAGAACTGGCGGATGCGCTGAGTTTTTTTGAATATAAGGTGTCATCCAGTTTTGATGGTATTGAGGGTATAAAACAATTTAATATAATAGGACCGGATCTGGTGATACTTGATGTTATGCTTCCGGGAGTCGATGGCTTTGAAGTATTGAAGAAGATAAGAGAGAAAAACACTACAATTCCCATTATAATGCTGACGGCTAAATCTCTTGAGAGTGATAAACTGCTTGGATTTGAACTGGGTGTCGATGATTATATAGTCAAACCCTTCAGTTTAAAAGAACTGATCGCCAGAGTTAAAGTGGCATTAAAAAGGACTGTTTCAGTCAAAGAGGACTGTGATGACAGATGTATTGAGATGATTGGAGATGTTGATGTAAATTTTAAAAACTTTATTATAATAAAAAATGGAGAATCATTTCAGCTCTCTCCAAAGGAGAATAAGATCCTGAAACTCTTTGTTGATAATCCAAATGAGGTCATCAGTAGAGATAGGATCATTGATGATGTCTGGGGAGACGAGTATGATCCATCTCCCCGAACAATTGATAATTTTATGCTAAAATTGCGGTCAATGATCGAAGATAATCCAAAGAAACCACAGTTTTTTGTAACAGTACACGGTGCCGGTTATAAACTGGTGAAGGCAACTTAAAATTACCTTACATAAAGTACGATGTGAAGTGGAATATCTGTGTCCATACTAAAATTAGACTTTCCCTCATCATCCTTTCGATCAATCCCAATTCCATAAAGTAATTGGTTCTTTTTATTCCATTTATATGGTTTTCCGCTGCAAGGGTCCATTAAAGTTCGATAGGATTTAAGTGTATTCAATAGATCTTCAACTGATTTTTCACCGGTATAATTTTTCCGGAGTTCAGCAGATATCTTGAATATATCATACTGTGCTTTTAAACTATAACTACCATGAAGTAAATGTTGAAAATTGGTAGAATTGACTGCTACAATGGTTTTACCGATCGGATTTTGCAGCCACCAGAAAAGTCCTTTCTTTTGGTTTCTTGAGAAGTCAAATTCTCTGGACCATAGATATGGTTTTTCTTTGTCAAATTTCAAGTAATTACTAACTGAATCAATAATGATTTTAAAAGTTCTGTTTTTCTGAAATAAAAAATTTTCAAAAAACTCAATTCCCTCAGTGAATTTTTTAGAACGGTCTTTTCCACCTGCGAAGACAAATTCACTAAGAATGGCTCTTTCATTTCCATATTCTTCATATTCAATATTATCCATTTCCAAAATCAGATCAAACATCTCTATGGGACAGTTTTTTTCATTAAACAGGGTGTTTATTGTCTTAATGGACATCGACATGACGGCTCTCGTAATCAGATTTGTTATTAATACTTTATTAGTCCTTGCCAGTTTTTTTGAAAAATTAATTTGAATAATTAAATTTTTTATCGATCGTTCCCAATTTCCCTCCAGTGCATCCAGCGCATTCAAAACATTGTATAGCTTTGCTAATTTCAACCAGGTGAGCAGATTGGGTATACTGGAATACTCCTTGTTATCATCATCAAAAATAAATGTCAGGTTGGTGAAATCATTCAGTTTCATACTGTTCAGGAGCCGGGTATATCTATTTAACAGTAATGACAAGGGAGACTTTAATTCTAGAAGCGTTTTTTTCTCTTTTAAAACTCTTTTACACCAATCGGCATTATTGAGATCAATATTAAATATTCCACCTGGAAGTTTATTTGAAAGAGTCTTCAATTTATCGATGCTACTCTTTAGCCGTTTATATTGTTTTATAAATAATTTATTGTCATACTGTGGGTCATGCAGTTTTCTGTATTTCATATAAATTTCATCAGATTCTACATCTACGTCTTCAGGTTCACTAAGACTCAATAAACGGTAGAAGCCATTTTCTTTGCTGTAATCCGGTTTTCCTAAAATTCCTACTTCAGTTTTTCCTGTAAATTCAGTTTTAACCTCTGCAATATCAAATTGGTTAAAAATAATATATGCTGCTGCTAATATAAGTATGACAATAAAAAATCTTAATATGATTTTTTTCATAATTTTTCTCCTTTTTCAATTTTTTTAATTCCATAAGTGTTTAATTAACATAAAGTATAATTGGAAGTGGGTAGTCTGTCTCTTTTTCTTCCCAGTGCCAATTAAAATCGCCTTTATTATCTTTTCTGTCAATTCCAATGCTATATAACACTTGCTTTTCTCCATTCCATTTATAGGGGGTTCCACTGCAGAGATCAATATATGAATTATAGATTTTAAGCGTTTTTAGAAGACGATTAATATCTTTTTCTCCATTATAGAGAAGTTTTAACTCAGCACCAATTTTCAACATATCCAGCATTGCTTTTATTTCAAGGTTTTTAGATATTTCTCTCTTATTTGTTGGTTCTGAAATGTTTAAAATAATTTCCCAGCTTTTCCCAAGTGGATTTTGGACCCACCAGAAGAAACTCTCTGTAGGATTCTTGTATATTTTAAAATCCTTCTTCCATAAATAGGGTGGAGTCTTATCCATATATAAGATATGTTTCAAATTATCATCATAGATCTTAAATGTCCTGTTCTTTTGATAGAATAAACTGAATGGAAAGTGGGGTCTATATTTATTAAATTTTAGATAAGATTTGTTATAAAAATTTCTTCCTGAAAGATCAAAAACCATTCTCTCAATAAATACTTTTTTATTCTCTATGAGCTCATATTTTGTATCCGGCATATCTATTATTTGATTCAAATATTTTTTTGGAAATTCCCTGATATTAATTAAACTGTTAAGATTTGAAATTGTGTTTAATATCAATCCTTTGGTTATTAAGTTCATTTCCCATATTTTGTTAGTCCGTGCAATTTTTTTAAGGGTATTTATGTGTTGTATTAAAGATCTAATACCACTTTCCCAGTTTCCATCGATAATATTTAATACTAGGGTTATATTATATATTCTGCCTATTCTCATTAAAGCAAAATAGTTAGGAATACTTCCTTTTTTTTCTCTATTTATATCCAGTTCATATAGGTCAATATTACAAATATCATCGAATATGACACTATTTACTATATTTCTATATCTTTTTAGATAAGTGCTCATGGATTCTTTCAATATGGGGATTTCATCTTTATATTTTTGAACTTTTTTAAACCAAAGAGTCTTGTCATTTAAAGTTGGGTTAATTAAATTTAATATATTAGGGTATTTTTTTGATGTTTCATTTATTTTTTTTAATATAGGATCTAATTTTGCCTTGGTTAAACCAGACTGGTCTTTATTATACGATGGGTCTAAAAATTTCCTGTATTTCCAGTAAACCTCATCTGACTCCACATTTACATCTTCAGGTTCATCAAGGGTAAATAAACGATAATAAGCGTTTTTTTTACTATAATCAGGTTTTCCAAAAATTTCTTCCGGTGATTTTTCTAAATACTCACTTTTAACCTCTTTTATATCAAACTGGTTAATAATAATTAAGACAAAAAGAAAGATGAGAATTGTTTCTAGAAACCTTAATATAATCTTTATTATTAAACCTATCGGCTTTTTTTTTTTGTTTTTAAAAAGGTTCATTATTCCTCCAATATCGTATTATAATTGAAGTGATTTAATTAGTTGTTATGGAAATGAAATAAGAATGTCATAAAAATGTCATATTTATTTGGCTGGATCGAAAAACAATATTAAATTTAAATATTATTGCTTAATAAAATATGTCAGTATCTGTTTGAAATTATTATTGTTATCAAATATAAATAAACTCACACTGTTTATAAAGATTTTTTCTCCGGTATTTATAGATATGGAAGTTTCTCTAGCTCTTAAACTGATCGCTCCATCCGGATTTTGAGGTACGCCATTCTTTAAGGTGATATTATTTAATGTTTTATAAGTTGAAGAATCATCTTTTTTTAATAGTAAGACTGGTATAGCTTTAAAATGTTTCTTTATATTCTGGTTTTTTATAGATAGATTGATACTTCCAGTATTTTTTTTTATACTATTTAAGGAGATACCTGATGGATATATAGAATATGAACTTGCTTTTTCTTCATTTAAAATGTTATTTCTATATTCATTGATAGAAATATAGTTTCCTTTTGAAATTTCAATTTTATTGACTTTGGGTTTTGGAATAGAAGTTTCAAATGCAATCTTTGGTTTCATATCGGAGGTATACCAGTACTGTATCTTCTTACTGAAAAAATGATTTTTATCTGATATATATAGTTGATTAAAAGATGTATAATAATAATTCTTAAATGAGTAAATAGTGATATCAGACAATTTAAGCCGGATAAATTTGTATGCCTTATTAAGTCTATTCTTATATCTTTTGAATTGATCAAGATCCATGTTATTATATCTAAAAAATGGAAAATAACTATTAATATATCCGTCTATATTTTTGTTTTCCCAGGATTCTTTCCAATTTTTAAAATTCGTTAAGAAAATCTTTCTCTTTTTTTTTATCTCTTCTTCTGTATTATATTCGATGTTATTATAAACGAATATAGGGGTATCATTTAAAAATACATATTTAGATACTTTATTAAGATCTTTATTCTTCATTACAACACAACCTCTTGAGCTATAGGCTGTATCAACTTTATTTGAATCATTTGCACCGTGCAGCCAGATTCCGGATCCTTTACGTCTTTCAAGTTTATCAATTGGATTTGGAAAATTCATGGTAAATGCTTTTTCTCCATAATCATCAATTTTTGGAAGTTGGTTCCCGCTTAGTGTTCTTCTAAAATAGTAAATTCCTTCAGGTGTTTTCAGATCTCCTTCAAAGAATTTTTGCCCCTTTTTTTTTCCGGTTGTGATTTTGAATGTACTAATAGGTCTTGCGTTATAGTTTGAATATATAAATAATTTTTGAGTAGATTTCTCTACAATAATTATATGTTTTTCTTTACCAAATTTATAATTTGTGATACATGATGGTATTGTCTCTGAGAAAATCACTGTACTTAGAAATATTGTTAATACTATAAATATTATTTTTTTTATTGATCTATGTTCCAATCTATTCTCCTAATAGTTATTTTAATTTTTCTATGATTTCAAGGTTTTTTTTGATTCCAATATTTAATACTTCATCAAAGACTGCTTTTGATAGAGGACTCTCTTCTGCAAATGCAGAGACTTCAATTATATTTCCTTGTTCTGAAGAAACAATATTTATATCTGCATCAACTTTTGAGTCTTCCTCATAAGTTAAGTCAGTAAGAATTTCATCTCCCTTAACACCTATAGAAACTGCTGCAATATATTCAATTTCAGGTAATTTACTTATTTTATTTTCAAAGACTAAATATTCCAGTGCTTTTTTTAAAACGATCATTCCACCATTTAATGAAGCGCATCTTGTTCCACCATCAGCTTCAATAACATCACAGTCTATATGGATCATTATCCCGTTTATTGATTTTAGTTTAAATGTATTCCTCAATGCTCTGCTTATAAATCTCTGGATTTCTATGTTTCTTCCATTTGCTCTATATCTTTCCCTTGGTACCCTTCTTTTACCGGTTGACCCTGGAAGCATTGCGTATTCAGCATTTATCCATCCTTTTTTTTCCTCTTTCATAAAGTGTGGGACTTTGTACTCAATAGTTGATGAACATAGAATTCTAGTCCTACCTTGTTCAATAAATACTGATCCTGGAATATTCGAAACAAAGTTGGGAGAGACTTTAATATCTCTTATTTCGTCGAAAGCTCTTTTATCTTTTCTGATCATCTTTGTTCTCCATTACTGTCTTCCATCTATTGTGAAACCAAAACCATTGATTTGGGTTTCTTTTTATATTTTTTTCAATAATATTTGAATATTGTTGTGTTAGTTTTTGGATATTTTCATTGTGATCAGGACCTTTTTTAAATATAACTTCATCAGAAACTTCAAAAACAACCTCATTTTTTTCATAATGAATAAATGCTGGAATCACAGGAATGTCTTTTTTTAAATATAATTGAGCTACGGATGTGGTCGCGGAAACTTTTTTACCAAAGAAATCAACAATTACTCCCTCTCTGCTTATAGTATTTTGGTCAATAAGAAGATAAATAATTTCATTTTTTTCAAGGAGTGACAACATGGTCCTGATTGCCTTATCTTTATATATTATATCTGATCCCATATACTCCCTAAAATTTGCAACCAGGTTTTCAATTAGTGGATTATCCATCTTTCTTGCAATACTGTGTATTGTTTTGTTCAGCTCTTTACTTAAAATGAAAGGGATCAGTTCCCAGTTTCCGAAATGGGCAGAAAAAATTATAGCTCCTTTGTTTCTGGACAGAACTTCGGATATTATTTCTAAATTTTTAGTTTTTATATTTAAAAGTGTTTTTTTTGGATTTTTCTTCACAAATAGATATATTATCTCTAGAAAAATTCTTGAAAAGTGAGAGTATATATCAATTTTCAAAGAAGATATTTCCTCCTGGTTATAGTGAGGGAAAACAATCTTTAAGTTTTTGTTGACAATATTAGAGTGTTTTTTACTAAGCATTCTAAATAATAGTAATATTATTATCCTATCAAGTTTAATCAAAAAATGGGGGAGAATTTTTACTTTGAGAATATATGCCTTAAATATTAAATATTCAATTCTGTGTTTTAATATGTTTTTTTTCTGCATCCTGAATAATTTTCTCTGTTAAATTTAAACTTAATTTTATACTATTTTTAATATAAATTAAAGGGATATTTATGAGATTTAATTCTTTAATTTTTATAAAGTCCTTTTCAGAGCAAATCAGGAAGGAATAATTGCCATTTTTTCTCTTATTATTTAATTTATTTATGATTTCCTTTGTATAAGGATAGTGATCATTATACTCCTGAAAATCTATTATATTAAGATTTAAATCTATCAGAGTCTGTTTGAACCTTTTATTATCTCCTAATGCACTAAATCCTATAATGCCATTTTCAGTTTCTGGATTAATAATTCTTAGTCCCTTCTGATTATAGAGTCCTTCAACGTCAAAGTGATATGTGTAGCTTGTATCAGATTTGTTATTTTCTTCGTTTAAGTAAAAAACAATGTCTTCATTATTTTTAAAAAACTTAAAATTCCTTAAATAATAATATTTATGATTCGGGTTTAATAGCATGATCTTAAAATCTTTAAAAAGTCCTGAAGTTTGAAATCCATCATCAAGGATAATAATTTTATTATTATCCTTGATCGCATTCTCAATTGATTTGAATCTGTTTTTACCAATGTAAATGTCATTTTTTGGAAAATAGTGTCTAAATAGTGCAGCTTCGTCCCCAATATCAGAAATAGAATGTCTGTTTGTGACTTTAATTCCTTTCTTTTCGAATTTTGATTTGTATCCCCGGGTGATTATACAAAAATTAATTCTTTTTTTGTTTAGATCTTTACCAATTTTTATCACAAGTGGTGTTTTGCCAGTACCGCCAAAAGCCAGATTATCAACTGATATTATATAGGCGTTATCATACCTTTTGCTATTTATTGCTTTAAGTTTCAAATTAAGATAGGATATACTTTTAAAAATTATAGATACTGAGTTTAAGAAAATAGTTTTTAGTTTAATAATTTTTGAATCTCCTTTATTATATACTCTATAGATCCTCTTCTTCTGGAAACTATTTCTATGGCTTCTTCTTTGATACTAACATTATTAAGGGAAATTGAATTAATTTCATCAATCATTTTATCTGAATTTTTTACTTCTTTATAAATTCCAGATTTTACTAATTCTTCTCCAATATCAGGGAAATTATTATAAAATGGCCCTCCAATTATATTCTTGCCTAGAACAGCTGGTTCAAAAAGATTATGCCCGCCAATCTTTTTATCAAATGTGCCCCCCATGATTACTATATTAGAAATAGATTGTATATTAAATAAATACCCGATCATGTCAAAAATCAGGACTTTATTTTTTAGATCGACGCCTTTACTTTTGCTCCAAATTTCATATTTAATACCTAATTGGTCAAGTTCTCTGGATATATCAGAGGTTCTTGCCGGATGCCTTGGAACGATGATGAAACTATGTTCCTTATATGATTTAGATATAACTGGAAAAATGACCTTTTCATCTGAAATATGTGTGCTTGCACATGTTATTATTATACTGTTCTTTTGCTCTATTTTTAAATAGTTTAAAATCTCTTTTTGGCTGATTACATTTTTAAGAGTACTGATAGCTTCATCAGCTTTAATGTTTCCGCATATTTTAATTTTGTCAGGTTTAACACCTAGTTCAATAAATCTTTTTTTATAGATTTCTTCCTGGACCAGAAAGAGATTGATCTTATTAAAAAAAAATTTAAGTAGAAATCTGGATCTTTTATATTTTGCCATCGCTGTTATAGATACTCTGCCATTTATAAGAAGGATAGGGATTTTCTTTTTGTTGAATTCAGATATCCAGTTTGGCCATAATTCCAATTCATTTAAGATTAATACATCTGGCTTAATGTTCTTTATGAATTTTTTGATAGTAAAAGAAAAATCAATAGGAGCCATAATTACTTTGATTGAATTATATTCATTATTTGCAACTTTATATCCGGTAGGTGTTGTTACCGATAGAATGATTTCAGTGTTTTTTATATTGATCAAATCAGTTATTAATTTTTTTATACTCTTTACTTCACCGACTGATACGGCATGAATCCATATCCTCTTTTTATCTGAAACTGGTAAATTCTCCGGATTGAGTCTTTGTGTTAAAAGTTTCCGATACTCCTTTTTAAAGAGATATTTAGGCATAAATATGATTGTTAGAAGAAGTATCAGAAAATAAAAAATATCTATTAAAAACATATAATGATTATATCATAAATATAATCATTATTTTAAAATTTTTAGAATTTCAATTTAGTTAATTATAATTAGAGCTTATCTATGATTAATTTCAGTTCTTCATTTTCTTCATCAAATACCAGTTGATAAAGTTTGTTATTATGTATATCGAATGGAACAGCGCTAAAAACATCAAGGCTTTTTAAAGGTATAAAGAATTTTTTAATCAATTTTCCATTAAAATCATATTCAAATGTTTCATATTTATTATCTTTTTTAAAGTTTGAAATAATATATATCTTATCATTTGAAAGACAGTAAGTATTGAATAAAGGAAGAGCTTTTCCAAAATCCATTAAGCCCCTGCTTTTATCTTGTAAATAGGGTCTTTTAAAAAGTGTATGATTTGAGAAAAAATCATCAAGTTCTTTTTTAAATTCCCCGGTAATAATCTTCTTTGAATATTCCGGTTTAAAAGTAACTATTTTTTTACCGGTTTTATCAAAAACATAGATTTCTCCTGTTTCATTTGGAATAATAAATTTATTATTATAGGAATATCTGTCAAAATAATCAGCCATTTTTGCCATCAGGATAGGATTTCTTTTTTTCCCGGATTGTTGTGGGAATTTTACTCTGCATAGTTCTTTGATCTCTTTTAGACTGGAATCGGTAAGATATGAGATTGAATAATTAATTTTTTCGATCCGCATATATTTGATTAAAATATAATTTTCTCCATTTGGGATATATCTTCCGAATCTCCCAATACCTGTCGTCCTTATCTCTTTTTTAAATTCGCCATTTTTTGAGAAAAATGATACTTTTCCCATACTATTGATAAATAGATCATTGTTTTGACTATATAGAGTCAAACTGGGGATCCATGGTGCTGGAGATTTTTGAAACTCTTTGGGACCTGAACCTTTTTTTCCAAACTTTTTTATTAATTTAAAATCTTTTGCTGAGTATATAAAAACATCTGTATCCTGAACAATGAAAATCTTGTCTTTTTCAATCTTTATCGAACTTGGATTAAATATGTCATTCAATACCACAGACTCTGAAAATAAACCTGAATAAATCAACAAAACAATTATAAAAAAAAATACTTTCTTCATTTTAACTCTCCTTATGTTCTATACGGTCTTTTCATATTATAGTTAACAAATTAATAACGGATATTATATAAAAAAGTTCCATAAGTAAATTAAATAGATTTGAAAAAAAATAACTTGACTTATTAATATAGAAAATTTATTTCTATGTTGATCTGAGTATCACTCTGTTTTTTCCTTCTTTTTTCCCTTTATAAAGAGCCTGATCTGCATTCTTTATACACTTGTCAAGATCCATTCCCTCTCTGAATTCACTGACTCCGAATGTTAAGCTTACATTAAAACTTGTCTCTTTATATGTGAATTTATGTGCATTAATTTTTTTGCGGATCTTTTCCGCAAGAGTAAAACCTCCTTTCAAATCTGTTTCAGGTATAAATATTAGAAATTCCTCTCCTCCCCATCTACTGACAGTATCCTGTTGTCTTACATTATCACTAAGGATGTCTGAAATGGATGTTAGGATAAGATCCCCGGCATCATGTCCATACTGGTCATTGATAAGTTTAAAATCATCAATATCACAGATTATTAAGGCAAAAACTCTTTTATATCTTTTAAAACGGTCCAGCTCATATGAGATTTTCTCCAGGATATCCCTTCGGTTAGACAGTTTAGTGAGTGGATCGGTAGCAGCAACCAGTTCAAGTTTTTTATATGCCTTTTCCAATTCTACATTTTTTGATTGAATTAGTTGATTTGATTTGTGCTTCAATCTAAACTGTCTGTACAATAGTATAATAATAATCAATCCAATCAACAAACCGACAAATACAATATTCTTTTGCAGCTGGTTTTTTTTTAATTCAAGGATTCTAAGGTTTTTATCAAGTTGAAGCTTTTCAATTTGCATTTCTTTTTTTTCTGTCTCAAATTTTGTTCTTGTCTCCGCAATCCTTTTTGTACTTTTTTCATTTAGAATCTCTTTTCTTAACTTTTCTGCTTTGTTTTTATATATAGTGCTTTTATTATATTCGTGACTTGCGGTATATATGGTTGAATACTCTTCATAGATACTTCTCAATAACTCCTTAGATCCAATTCCTTCTGTCTCTTTCAGAGCTCTTTGAAGATAGTTTAAAGCTTTTTGGAATTTATTTTGTCTTTTGTATACCTGAGCTAGTGATGTATAGCTCATTGCTATACCTGTCCTGTCTTTTATGTCGTTGCTTATTTGCAGAGATTCCATTAAGTAACTTTCGGCATTCCCAAGCTGGTTTTTTTCAATATAAATACTGCCAATATTATAAAGGTCAATTGCAATTCCCAGTTTATAATCTTTTTTCCTTTCAAATTTTAATGCTTTAAAATAGTATTCCAGAGATTTATCAAGTTTCCCAATGTCCTGATAAATTGTCCCGATATTGTTTAAAAGTGTCGAGATCAAATCTTGATCATTTTCCTTTTCAGCAATTACTGAAGCCTGGGAAAACAATTCAAGGGCTTTCTTATTATTGCCGAGATTTGTATAAAGTATGCCTATATCATTTAGAACTGATGCATGCCTTCTTCTATATAAACTTTTCTCATAGAATTTAAGTACCTTAATAAGATATTTAAGAGCAGTTGAATAATCATCCTGCCCAAGGTATATCGATCCTACCATTCGTAATGCTTCTGCCTCATTCATCTTGTTTTTTATTGAACTGAATATCTTCAGTGCATTTTCGTAGAATCTTTTTGCTATATCTAACTCACTTCTGTTATTGTGTACGTGTCCTATATAGATATTAAGTCTTCCTTTGAGCAGGAGATCTTTTGTTGAAGAGTTTAACTCCAATGCTCTATGATACGTTTCAAGTGCCTCTTTAAATTTGTTTGTCCCATTTAAAACTCTTCCATATACCATCAAAGATTCAGCTAATTTATTATTGTTTTTAAGTTTTTCTGCAATTTGGAGGGATATTTTTGCAAATTTCATACTCTCCTTATAATTACTTTGATAAGTCAGAAATGCAGATTTCAAATTATAATAATCAATCTTTAGTACCGGGTCATTTTGAGAGCCAATCAATTTATCTACCTGATCTAAATATTTTGTTGCCTTTTTTAGGTCTATATCAAGATACTCATTGCTAAGCTTAATTAGTATCTCAACTTTTTTCTTTCCATCTGAAACAGTCAGGTTTTTTTTCAGTAGATCCAGATCTACTGCATATAATGGAAATACCAACAGTACAAATAGAATCACAGAATTTATTTTGCTCATATTTAAATGATATATAGATGATATTAAATTGTCAACTTATATAAATTTTAGTTATTAAATATTCACTAAACTATTTTGAACTTAATATTACCCTGTTTCTTTTTGAGCTGAATATCTACAAGTCTTTCTAGTATATTGTTTTTGATGTACTCAAGTCACATATAGATGTGATATTGTTATAAATAGTAGAAAAATTATATTTATTTTTTTCTAAAAGGTACGCCTTTTGTCATCCAATCCGGGGCAGGTGTCCCCTTAAGGTAATGATCCATATACTCTTTAAACTTTATTGTATAATCAAGTTTATTTGAATATTTTTTTAAGTGGTGTGGTTCATCATTATATTGGAGGAATATACAGTTTTTATTTAATCAATAAAAAATATTTTTTTTACAAACCTTCCTTGTTAATTAATAAACAATATGGTATATATATATTTTGCAATATAGCTTAGTTATATCACAAGGTACAAAAAAGCATAATCAAATGAATTTGAGGTGAATGAATGAAGAATGTATCCAGAAGAAGTTTTATTAAAATCAGTAGTGTTGGAACAGCAGGTATTATTGCTGCCGGCAGTATTGCAAAGTTATCGGGAACAAAAGAGGTAGCTAAGAAAAAGTCTAAAAGTGAATTAAAAATCACTCCAACTTATTGTGAAATGTGTACATTTAAATGCGCTGGTTGGGTATATGAGAAGAATGGAAAACCCTGGAAGATAAAGGGAAATAAGACAGATCATCATTCAAATGGTAGATTATGTACCAAGGGAAGTGCAGGTATTGGAGCTTATACAGATCCTGACAGGCTGAAAAAACCACTTATAAGAACTTCAGAAAGAGGGAAACAGGTTTTTAAAGAGGTCAGCTGGGATGAAGCTTTTACATATATTGCAGAAAAAATGCAAAAATTAAAAAAAGATCATGGACCTGAGTGTACCGCGTTATTATCACATGGAGCCGGAGGTTCCTTTTTTAAACAATTATTAAAAGCATATGGGTCTAATAATATCGCAGCACCATCATATGGAAACTGTAGAGGTCCACGTGAGGAAGCTTATGTTTTAACATATGGAGAAGGAATTGGATCTCCTGAACGAACCGATATGAAAAATAGCAAGTGTATTGTATTGTTGGGGACCCATATAGGTGAGAATTCCCATAGTTCACAGGTAAGAGAATTTTCCCAGGCAATAGCAAATGGCGCTGAAGTAATTACTGTTGACCCAAGATTTTCCACCGCTGCAAGTAAATCAAAATATTGGCTGCCTGTAAAACCAGGGACCGATCTGGCTCTTTTACTGGCTTGGATACATGTTATCATTAAAGAAGAAATATATGATAAAAAATTTATTAAAAATAATACAGTAGGATTTGATCAATTAAAAGAACATGTTAAAAAATATACTCCTGAATGGGCATATACTGAAACAACAATCAAACCTGAAATTATAAGAGAAACTGCAAGATTGATGGCGAAGAATGGTTCGAAAACATTATTGCATCCTGGAAGATTTACAGTTTGGTATGGTGATGACACACAGAGGGTAAGAGCAGGAGCGATTATTAATGCTTTACTCGGAAATTGGGGACAAAAAGGTGCTTTTTTTCTTCCACAAAAAGCGAAGGTTCCAAAATATCCTCATCCGGAATATCCAAAACCTGAAAAAAGCTGGAGAGACGCTTTTCCTGGAAAGTATGACCTTGCAAATCTTGCATTAGCTTCAGGCATCTGTGATGCAACAATTCCGTCAGTTGAGAGAGACTGCAGTTTTAAAGGATGGCTTGTTTATGGAACCAACTTAATTAAAACTTTTCCAGATAGACAGAAGACTTTAAAGGCAATCCAAAATCTGGATTTACTTGTTGTTGTTGATATATTACCAACTGAGATTACAGGATGGGCAGATGTTGTATTACCTGAGTGTTCCTATCTTGAAAGATATGATGAATTGAGAGTATCTAAAGGTAAAAAAGCTCAGATAGCTTTGAGAATGCCTGCATTTAAACCTTTATATGACAGTAAACCTGCCTGGTGGATGGCAATAGAACTGGCTAAAAAAATGGGATTGGAAAAATATATGCCATGGAAGAATATTGAAACTTATCTTGATTATAGATTGAAAAAAGCGGGTACATCACTTGCTGAAATGAAGAAAGCAGGTGTAATGACAGTTAAAAATGAAGATCCCCTTTATTATGAGAAGGGTGAAAAGATCGAATTTGATACACAAAGTGGAAAGGTTGAACTCTACTCTTCGGTTCTTGCAGATGCTGGATTTGATCCTCTTCCAAAATATAAAAAACATAAACAACCCGAAGAAGGCTTTTACAGGTTATTGACTGGAAGGTCTCCGATGCATTCTTTTTCGAGAACTGTAAATAATCCCTTACTAACTCAACTTTATCCGGAAAATGAAGTATGGATAAATAGTAATGTTGCTAAAGAGTGGGATATTAAAAATGGTCAGTATATAAAATTAAAGAATCAGGATGATATTATGAGTACAAAAATACGTGTGAAGGTAACTGAGAGAATCAGGCACGATGCAATTTATATGGTTCATGGTTTCGGGAGTGAACAAAAAAAATTGAAGAGGGCGTACATGAAAGGCGCAAGTGATTCTTTACTATCTACTAAGGTTCTATATGATGATGTAATGGGTGGAACTGGATTTAGAGGTAATTTTGTTACTTTCATTGTATAGGAGAAGAAAATGAAAAAATATGGAATGGTAATAGACACTAAAACATGTGTAGGTTGTGGTGCATGCGTTGTCGCCTGTAAAACTGAAAATGAAGTCCCGGATGGTTTACACAGGGATTGGGTTGTAGAAGAAGTATCAGGAAAATTTCCAAATTTGTTCATGGAAATAAGGTCAGAAAGATGTAATCATTGTTCAGATGCACCATGTGTTTCTGCTTGTCCTACCGGAGCAAGTCATCATAAAGAGGGTAGCAACATTGTTAAGGTAACACCTGATAAATGTACAGGCTGTAAGGCTTGTGTTGCTTCCTGTCCTTATAATGCGAGATTTATTATGCCTGAAGGCTATGCCAGCAAGTGCACATTTTGTGATCATCGTATTGATGAAGGTAAGGCGCCGGCATGTTCCACAGTTTGTCCGACCGAAGCTATTACTTTTGGTGATTTAAACAATCCACTGAGCAAAGTATCGAGATTATTAAGAGAAAGAAAATATAAAGCGCTTATTCCGGAAGCAGGAACAAGTCCGAATATTTTTTATTTAACATAGAATAAGGTTAAGGAGATATTATGAATGAAATAACGGTTATAACAAATAAAATTAACCCTTCTCTCCATATCTGGGGATGGGAAGTTCCTGTCTACCTGTTTCTGGGAGGATTGACTGCTGGAATATTAATTATTGTCAGCCTGATGCTATTAGGAAATAAAAAGAACTTTAATTATGCAACAAATAAGATAGCTTTATATGCTCCGATTATTATGTCGATAGGTATGGGGGCTCTTTTTCTCGATTTAAAACATAAGCTTTTTGTATGGCGATTTTATACAACATTTAATCTTGCTTCTCCAATGTCCTGGGGTTCGTGGGTATTATTGATCATATATCCATTAAGCATTCTACTAATTTTTGCAACTATTAGAAAGGGATATCCAAAATTCAATGGCTGGATAGAAAAATTACTTTCAAAAATTAAATTTGTTTTGAATATATATAAATGGCTGCTTGATTTTTCAGAAAAAAAAAGCAGGACAATTGCAGCCCTGACTTTACCTTTTGCAATTTTACTTGGGATATATACAGGAGTACTATTAAGTGCTTTTTCTTCAAGACCTTTCTGGAATTCTCCTCTAATGGGACCTATATTTCTAGTCTCAGGGCTTTCAACCGCAGCAGCAATGGTTATTCTTTTTTCAAGAGATCATAATGAAAGGGAATTTTTTACAAAATTTGATCTTGGATTGATCTTTACAGAAATGGTCTTATTTATTCTATTTATTATAGGCTTATCAACATCAACTCTTCAATTTAAAAAAGCGGCTGATCTAATACTTGGCGGGAAATTTACACCGGTATTCTGGGTATTTGTGTTTGGATTTGCATTGATTATTCCAGCAATATTAGAGATCCTGGAATTAAAGGGAAGGAAGATCCCAAGTGCTTATGCTGCTATCCTGGTTCTGCTAGGTGGATTAATACTTAGATTTATTATTGTAGATGCCGGCCAAACAAGCGGCTGGTTGCCATATTAAAGGAGAATAATATGAAAAATAAATATACAAACCCTTATATTGCCGGAATTGGTCTTGGACTTGTCATGCTGATTGCATTTACAGTTATTGGAACTGGTCTGGGAGCGTCTGGAGCAATAATGAGAACTGTTGTCGCTGTGGAAAAAGTTGTTTCGCAGGAACATGTAGATAATAACTTCTATCTTGCCAAGTATGGTGGGGGAGACAAAAATCCATTAGATTTCTGGTTAATTTTTGCTGTAATTGGGACTTTTGCCGGAGGTTTGATATCAGGAGCTTTTTCTGGAAGGTTAAAAAAGGAAACTAATAAAGGACCTCGAATATCTAATAAAAAAAGGTGGGTATTTGCATTTATTGGTGGAGCTTTATTTGGAATCGGGTCCAAGTTTGCAAGAGGATGTACAAGTAGTGTTGCTTTATGTGGTGGAGCAACCCTTGATCTTGGAAGTTGGATAATTATGATGTCAATTTTTGCTGGAGCGTATCTTACTGCGTTTTTTGTAAGAAAGTTATGGATCTAAGAGGGAGGGTACTATGTTTGCACCAATATCAATTATGACAGATATGTCAAAAGAAGTTGTTTTATTAATATATTTTTTCATTGGAATAGGGTTTGGGTTTTTTCTTGAAAGAGGTGGATTTGGAAACTCAAAGGTAATGGCATTGCAGTTCTATTTTAGAGATATGACAGTTTTTAAAGTAATGTTTACTGCCATTATTACAGGTATGACTGGATTAATTCTTATGAATTCTGCAGGTTGGCTGGATCTGGGAAGTATTTACATGAACAAAACGTTTTTATGGCCGGGTATTGTAGGTGGCTTAATTATGGGAATAGGATTTGTTGTAGGCGGTTATTGTCCGGGAACCAGTATTGTTGGTCTATCTACTCTGAAAATGGATGCTTTGTTTTATATTGCTGGAGCTGGATTTGGAATGTTTGTATTTGGAGAGGCAGTGCCGTACTTTGAAAAATTCTTTAAAAGCGGATTAATGGCTGACAATGGAACAATTACTATATATAAGGCAGTTGGAATAAGTTCGGGATTAGTTGCTTTTATAATAATAATAATAGCTTTATTAGGTTTTTGGGGATCAGAGAAGGCAGAAAAATATTTTAGAAATAAAGATAAGGAGATTGGAAATGAAATTGTTTAATAAAATAGGCATTATAATAGCTATATTTTTTGGGATATTACTCCTACTTGTATCAGCAGAGGAAAATTCTACTTATGTAGTAAAGCCTGAATTAAATGTGAAGAATCTTATAAAGAAAACTGACCAGATTAAACCATCAGATCTTAACGAATGGATAATTGAAAAAAACCAGAACTATATGCTAATTGATATAAGAACAGAAAAAGAGTTTGATGAAGGTAGTATTCCAACAGCTGAAAATATTCCTTTGAAGGATTTGGTTAAAAGGAACACAGTTTCTGATCTGCCAGAGGATAGACCTATTATTATATATTCAAATAATGATTCCAACGCAATTCAAGGATGGATGATCTTAATGAAATCCGGTCTCAAGGCATTCGTCTTAGAAGGTGGATATAATTATTGGAAAAAATACCCGTCAAAACCAATAGAGAGTCTCTCAGAAGAGGAACTATTGATCTATAAAAAAAATCTATCAGCTGCAAATTCTTTAAAAGGGATCCAAACTGATGGTATGACTGAATCAGACTTAAAACCTGTTAAGAAAATAAAATCAAAAAAAAAGAAGAGAAAAAAGAAGAATAAACTTGAAGGATGCTAGTTCTTAAGGTAAACTGTGCGCTATGATTATAGATAAAAACATCTCATCCGAACCTGTTTATACAATTGGTGTTGCTTCCTCTAAGCTTGGTGTATCCGTACATTCTCTCAGGCAATATGAAAATGAAGGCCTAATATTAACCTATAAGACTGAAACGGGTAGAAGGCTTTTTTCAGATGTGGAAATACAGAAAGTTAAATGTATAAAAAATATGATAAAAGAGGAAGGACTGAATTTTATGGGTATTAAAAAATTGCTTGCTTTAATCCCATGTTGGAAATTAAGAAAATGTGATAATAAAAAGAAAAAAGCCTGCTTGCATTTTAAAAGTAAATCTACTCCCTGTTGGGCTTCTAAAGAAAAATGTGCCCATCCTTTACCTTCATGCAGAGAATGTCCTGTATATAGAAGTGTCACTCACTGCAATGATCTGCCGAAATTACTTTATAAATAGAATTTAATTTGTCGTAAAAAAATTCCTTGTCAATTACTAGTTTTTTTTAATTTCTGTACAAATCCAGGCTAAGAATGTATAATATTTTGTGAAGAATTATTTAGTTAAAAAAGGAGAATTATTATGATGAAAAAAATTGAAACTATTATTGGAGAAATTTCTGAAAAAACAACCGGACTTTTTGGGAAGGATTTTTTATTGACCTGGGAGAAAGAGAAAAATGATTTGGGAAATATCCTGCTTATTGCTGAAGCATTAAAAGCTCTGAGAGATAATAAAATTTCAACTAAGGTTTTTGATTCAGGACTTGCTGTATCTCAATTCAGGGATAATTCTACGAGAACTAGATTTTCTTTTGCCTCTGCTGCAAATCTACTGGGACTGGAAGTATCTGATCTTGATGAGGGAAAATCTCAGATTGCTCATGGTGAGACTGTTCGAGAAACTGCAAATATGATCTCTTTTCTTACAGATGTAATCGGAATCAGAGATGATATGTTTTTAGGAGAAGGAAATAAATATATGAGAGAAGTAGGGGCAGCCTTAGATGATGGGTATGAAAACAAAGTACTTCCTCAAAGACCTGGAATTGTAAATTTACAATGTGATATTGATCATCCGACACAATCAATGTCAGATCTTTTACATTTGAAAAAATATTTTGGTTCACTTAATAATCTAAAAGGAAAAAAAATAGCAATGTCCTGGGCTTATTCTCCAAGTTATGGAAAACCTCTATCAGTTCCTCAGGGGATTATAGGGTTAATGACCAGATTTGGTATGGATGTTTCGCTGGCATACCCTAAAGGATATGATCTTATCCCCGAAGTGGTTGATGTTGCCGGTAAAAATGCTAAAAAAAGTGGTGGAAGTTTTAATATAACACATTCAATGGATGATGCTTTTAAAGATGCAGATATTGTTTACCCTAAGAGTTGGGCGCCTTATTCAGTAATGGAAAGAAGAACGCCATTACTAAAGGCAAATGATACTGAAGGATTAAAATCTTTAGAAAAAGAATGCCTTTCAATGAACGCTAATTATAAGGATTGGGAATGTACAGAAGAAAAAATGAAGCTTACAAAGAATGGAGAAGCTTTGTATATGCATTGTCTGCCTGCAGATATATCAGGGGTTTCATGTAAAGAGGGAGAAGTATCATCAGACGTATTTGAAAAACATAGAATTCAAACCTATATTGAAGCCGGATACAAACCATACATTATTGCAGCCATGATGTTTGCAAATAAATTCCAGGATCCAAAAAAAGTTCTTAACGGACTTCTAATTAAAAACATAAAAAGAGTAAATTATTAAAAAATAATCAGATATGCAGGGGAGTTTCACGGAGGCTGTCTCTTTAATTGTTTTATAAGCCTGTATTTTTGAACGCAATACTGT
>CBDUZW010000071.1:0-26662 GCA_965371805.1 uncultured bacterium
ACTTTAACGCTCCTTAATTCCATCATATTCTTTCATGGAACTTTTGGTGTTACCAAACTGATAGTGCAATTACTTTTCAGTAAAGCTTTAAGCAAACATATATCTATTAAATATTTTAATACTTTTTTTTTCACAATGCAATTTCGTTTATTTTTTTTGTATAATCAATAAAACCAGTTGAATTAATACAAAGATTCATTACATATCTGATTCATTTGTGCTGGATCAGCATTAATATTGAAAATATCCGGTTCAAGATTCCTTTTAATTTGAATATTTGGCAGGATTGATCTTTTATTAAGGCTTGGCATCTCTTTTACAATATCTTTTATAATAATCAATTAATAAGACGAGCAAGAGTAAAAAATGGTGACGCCCATCTGTCCCGCAGTCAAAATTAATATTTAGATGTTCTCATCTGTAGATGCATGGTGAATCCAAAATATATGAGCAAGCCTAAAATCATTCCATTTAATAACGACATGAGTAAATTAAATAAGTCGAATAGAAAAATCCCATGAAAAATAAAATAAATTGTTATAACTAAGAAAAATTGTAATAAACCAATACATAAAAAACCAAGGACTAGTGCTTTCCACTGTAATCCAAATTTATTAATAATCTTTATTAAGCTATATATAAAAAGAAAACCAATTAAGGATAAACTAATTATTTTCCCGAATTCAAATGGGGATTTAATTGAATTCTGTATTAAATATAGGTGTTCAGACAGGACTAAAAGAAAGCTCAAAAGGATATTGAAACCAGTGTAAACCAAAATAATTGATTTTGGGTTTTTATAGAAAAAGTAATTGACTGTGACTAAACCAATTGCCAATAATATATGAAAAATAAATGGAAAAATGTCTGAACCAGTACTAAAACTGTAGCCTTTAACAACAGCATATAGTGCTCGAACTATTTCTTTGTACATTATCATTGATAACAAGTGTCCAACTCCCAAATGAACATTGACACCAAATTGTTTCCTATTAATTAAAAATTTAAAATCTCTAATTGTGGATAAATTTTTTGGTAACTGCTCATACACCAATTTACCTTCGGTTTTATTCACATTTTTAAATCTGGAAAACTGCTGAATACCAAATCTTCCCCATATCACTACTAGAATTCCAACTACTATCCATACATCCCCTCCAGCTCTAACAGAACGTACAATACCTATGGCACCGACTATAATCAAAAAAATAGCATTTGTAAGATGTAATTTCAATTGTGGTAAAAAAAGATTTGTAACTCCTAAAATGATAATTATCAAACTCCATGATGGTCTTAAAGAACTAACTGTTAATAATTGTAAAATCCCAAAGATTATCAAACCTATACTCCAGATTCTTATATTGTTTGTCATGGAATTAAATGTTAATGTTTGTTTCTTTTTATCAGTTTGAGACTGAGTTCTGGTTGTTGGTCTTTGTTCTTTAATCTTTAAAACCTCCAAACAAGTTCTACAAACTTGCTTACCCTCCCAATCAAAACAATCTTGCTTGTTTAAATCAATTTGACATTTAAAACAGTTATTAGCCATTATCTTCTCCTTTCAATAAATCAAGTATTTCCAAAAGTTTTTAAGGTAAAACTTTTAAAACCCTTTATATAAAAGGCTATTGCCAATTATTTTTTCTCTCCTTTACACGACAAAAAAATAAAAGACATAATTAAGCCTAAGAACAAAACTCTATTCACTATTCTGTTCATCCTTTCCTCCCTTGCTTTTTTGAAAAATTCCTAAACCTTTTAGTTTCTTTTTATATTCTGGTCAATAATGGCGTTATTAATGTTATTATCAGAAATCCACCCCAAATGAATAGCCAAGCCCTTACCCATTTCTTCTGTTTGGCTTTGTACTGTTCAACACTCTGATATTTTTTCGCTTCCCATGCCCATTTATTGGCATTGGCACCAAAGACAAAAAACATCACAATATTCACATAGGGTATAAAAAACAACCATCCTAGCGTCACACGGTGTCCCCATGCCCATATAGGCCCCCATAAAAAAGCAGCCCAATTCCACTGATTCAATTCATTTGGCATTGTTTCTAGCGCACCTTCACCACCAATCATACTCATACAATGCTTACATTTGATTGCTTCATCTTGAATCTCTTCCTTACAAAATTGACATTGTTTCATTGTTTCCTCCCTTATTTAAACTGATAGTACAACTGTTTTTCGATAAAGTTCTTAGTAAATCCATAATTTGTCTCACCTCCAAATTTTTATGATAAAACTAATAAAAACCTTTATATAATTTTACTTTTCCAAAATATTGATCTAAATTAGATCTTTTACTGATTTTTATTCATAAGGATGAAAGATATTTATTCTTTTCATCTCATTCTCCTGTCTTTTACAAATAACTTATTAAAACCAGGATAACCATTGCTAAAAACACCACCAGACCAATAAAAGCAGGGATTAAAAGAAAAAAATATTTCCTTATTTTATAGAAAAATATTTGTAATTTATCTAAAAATGGAACCAAAAAGACAATAATTCTGTCTAAGGCAATATTTTGAACCAAATCTTGAGAAAAAGTATTTTTTGCCCTTCTAGAGAAGGTAAAATACGGAATAAAAATTATTAACCCAATAATATTGGCAAAAAAGACCTGAAATATATTTAAATTTGACTCGGCTGTCAGGTGTATATTAACACTATACACGGCAATAAATGTCCATAAAATAAAAAATAACATCTTATTAAATAAAAAATAAATTGGAGTGATAGATTTTTTCTTTAAGAATAGATATATCAGGTGCAGGGTCGTTAAAATCAAAAGGATATCATAGATCAATATATAAATGTTTATGGAAAATTGGAAAGGATTACTTGCCTGCAAAAAACCCCACAGTACTTTTATAAAATATAAGGGTTGGATTAATAGTACCAAAAGAGGGAGATACAGCCAGCCGGATATACCGGATAATTTTTTCTTTTGCACATTTGCATTTTTTATATTACTCATATTTCCTCCAAATAAAAACTGATAGAAAAACTGTTTTTCGATAAAGTTCCTAGTAAATCCATAATTTGTCGTACCTCCTAATTGTCATTTCAATCGCCCTTGTTGCTCGTACAATAACTTCCCCAAATACCTTCATGCTCTTTCACGGAACTTTTGGTAATTCCAATTTTATTTATGCAATTATCATGCCAATATTATTAAAACATTTTTATAAATGTAATTTAACAAGCTATATTTATGTTATTTTGATCATTTTGGTGATGATATATGCATGTTTGCTGTAGTTTATATTAAAGCCATAAGTAATATGAGATAACCCGTAAATGTGCAGCTTTATCTTATATTGACAATAATTCATAAATTTTTAGGCGAACCAGTTCATATATACATGAACAAGTTATGGACAAATTGGCCCTAAATATGCAATTTTTCCTATCATTGGGCATAATTTACAAACAGGGCAAATCTGTCATAGAAATTCTTTTATTTCCTCTATTATAAAGACTTTAGGTCAAAAAATCACTTCCCATTATTTTCTTTAAAATAATATAAAATTTCGGGAAGTAAAAAATATTTTTTATTTATCTTATTTCAAATATTATAAATAAAGTATTTTCGATAAAAGTGAACTATATTTAAACCAGGAGGAGATGAAAAAAATGTTAATTTTTTTTCCTAAGTTTTTTTAATCTTTTCTTTGCAGCAATGCGGATATGTTCCATCTCATCATTTTTGGCAATTTCAGCAATTAGTTTCTGGTCTTTTAATTTTCTAGTTGCTCCTAAACGAATCCAGCCAGTCTTGTCATTTGTCGCAATTGCAGCCAATAAGTCCTGGTCCTTTAACTTATTAAGTGCTGCTTCTATTACAGATTGATACTCCTTTTTTCTGACAATTTCTGCCAATAGTCCCTGATCCAGTAACTTACTCACTGCAATTATCCGTGCTATTCTATCCGGGTCATTTTTTGCAATACCGGCTATTACTTCCTGATCCTTTAATTTTCTCAATAAATCATAGTGGATGGCATCTAATTTAATTCTGGCTATACCGATACGATCATTGGATTTGGTTGGAATGCTTGAATGGCTATCTCTGAAAATTTTACTGTAAATTAATTTCAGTTTTGGATCTCTCAATATAATCTTAATCTCATCATTATATTCATTTCCGGTACTTCCATCACCATATCGCCAATATTCCTTTTCATTCTTTATCCGATTGAGGACAAAGTACAGATTTAGTTCTCCGTAAGTTTTCTTTAGGAAAGGGGAATTTAGTAAAAAAAGCTTAAGGTTGGCCAATTGAGAGCAATATAAACTAGTCCTCTTCTTCTGGAAGAATTGTAGGATTTTTTTGTTTTTTAGTTTTACTACCAGTTTAGATGCATTAAGATCCTTGGAAGGACTAATTTGAAAAGTCCCAGAACCGCCATATGTTTTTTCGAGCATCTTAAATACTATTTTCTGAGATATTGATCTCTTTTTTTTATCATGTCTCATGAGTTCACATAAACGTATGATACCTTCTGCATAAACACGGGGTCTTCCTTCGATGTAATCCTTTTTAACAGCTTTGGCAATGAATGTTGGTCCATTTAACTTCTTAATAGCTGCGATTCTGGTTTTTTTTTGTTTTTTTGTATTGGAAGCTATTCTAAATATTTGAATCTGTTCGTTCTTATCCCGCCATATAGATTTTCCATGTTTCTTCCCATCTTTGTAATTTTCTACAAGGTATTTCTGACCATTCGGATAATAACCAACAGCCCTTCCTGTAAATGGTATTTCAGCATCTTTTTTATAATATATTCCATTTCTTTTCTGTAATTTAGAATCGTCTATAGTCTCAACTATTTTCTTTGTTACTGGAGCTTTAACTTTAGTTATTGCTGTTTTTATTGTCGTTGTTGTCTGTTTCGGTTTACCATCTTCACAGTTTACTAAAAACAAAACACACGTAAATATAATTACTAATAATTTTTGTCGAGTAGACATATAAACTCCTCGCTTTAGGATAAAATTTTCTTTTCCCATTATATTTTTAAAATATTGTGAGGAATTCTACGCCTCTCACAGATCTAAATTTGCGAATTTCCCACATCCGCCTCTTCAATTGTAATAAAGTATCTGGCACTTTTTTCATTTTTTTCTCATCTTATCCGATATACTTCCGACACTTTATTCAGAGTCTGTTCTAATTTTTGGTTTCAAATGGGTAATAAATATTTAATCAATTAATGTCCAACCCCCGGCCGGTCCGCAATTGGGACAATTGGGGAAAGTAGAACCACTCATGAGAAATTTTTTGATGGCCCTCCTTTGTCCTGGCAGACCAAGGTCTTGGAATTGGGAAGAATCAAAACCTGCTATTTCCGCTGCAGTTTTCATACTGATTTTCTCAATCATGCCTCCCGGGCCACACATTTCACATTTATAATTTCCTGTTTTTGTTACAATTGATCCCGGTTCCAAATTGACAATTTTACTCATCGGTTTCTCCTTTTTGTTTTAGCTCATCATCAAGCTTATCGCTCACTGGATCTTTTATGTAGCTTTTACTATTATAATCCTTATCTTTTTTTGTGATTTTTTTTAATTTGTTCCATAATTCCATTATATCTCTCCTTATCTCTACTGGGGCTTGAAGTTTGCCACAACCTCATCGAAGTATTTATACGTGAATTCGATTTGATCTTCAGGCGCTTCAGCCATCAGCCGGTATGTGACGGCTTTCCCGAACAGGTTGATCTGCTTCTCACGGATAGTTCCACTGTTATTTCCTCCAAAGCTGTAAACAAGCGTTGCCATAGGCATTCCTCCTAGAGTACTGGTTTCTGCTGAGATGAACTGAACACCGGGAAGCACATTTTTTAGTTCCCGTTTGCATTCTTCATTGTATTCTTCGGGTGTGCGGACCAATTTCCTTGGACTCTCGGGTCCACCGGAAGCGAAGACGGTTATGTTGGATGGATGAAAGTTTAACACCGGATGCGGCAGTACCCGAATGCTGACACATGGTCTTCCGGCACTTGACTGTCTTCCAGCAACTCCCACGATGATCTCCCATCCTCCGTCTGGTTCATTCTCCCAAATAATCTCCCAATCGGGTGGAATGTCCATTGTCAGGTTTCTTTTTTTGTTGTGATAGGTCTTCATTTTTGGTCTCCTTTTTCTCTTTAATTAAATTTTTCATTTCAATTCTATCTCCTTAATTGTAAACCTCAAACGAAGCTTTCAATCGCCCTCATTGCTTGTACAATAACTTCCCCAAATACCTTCATGTTCTTTCATGGAACTTTTGGTAATTCCAATTTTATTTAGCAATTATCATGCCAATATTATTAAAACATTTTTATAAATATAATTTAACAAGCTATATATAGTATTATCAAGTCTAATTTGTGTGGATCAAAAGATGTGGGTAATTGAAAGGTTTATTGAATGTTTACAATTAAAAAAAATAAAATATGAACGGGTTCATATTCAATGGATATTTAACATTGATTTGATTGATATGATGTCAGGACGCTTTTGTGGCTCTTTGTTCATCATTTGTAGAATTAGCTTATTAATATTTCTTGAAATATCCAGGTTTAAGGAATCCGGAGATTCAGGATTTTTATTAAGAATTTCATACATGATCTCACCGGTTGTATCTCCTGCAAAGGGTCTTGCTTTTGTTGTCATCTCATAAAAAATTACTCCTAAGGAGTAGATGTCTCCTGCTGTAGAAAAAACAGATTGAAAAAGCTGTTCTGGAGGCATATAATATATTGTTCCCAGAATCATACCCGTTTTAGTAAGGGTTTGTAGACTTTGTGTTTTTGCAAGTCCAAAGTCAAGAAGTTTCACTTTAAGTTCATTGTTTTTATCCATTAACAGCATTATATTTTCCGGCTTCAGATCCCTGTGAATAATACCTTTATTATGTAAAACTATTATTGCATCTGTTAACTGATTCATTATTAACAATAATTCATTTTCAGTTAAGTTTGCTTCTTCTTTTATTCTTTCTGCCAGTGTTTTTCCCTCAAGAAATTCCATAACAATAAATAATTGTTTTTGAGATTCTCCCCTTTCATAAATTTTAATTATATTTTTATGTTCTATTTTATCAATTATTGATGCCTCGTTAAAAAACCTTTGTCTCTCCAGATCATTTAAACTCAGATCTTCTCTGAGTAATTTTATTGCAACTGATTTAGACTTATCTTTAAAATGAACTGCTTTAAAAACAACAGCCATACCACCTGAACCTATTTTTTCAATTATCCTGTATGGTCCTATATGGTTTTTCTTTTTCCAGAAAGCAAAAAGATTGAGATATTTTTTAAATAGAAGTAACATTATAATTAAAACCAACCCAAATCCTATAATAAACGCTTTTGATATAATTCTCTCTTTACTTAATTTCAAATATTGTATTTTATTATTTTTCATTTGAAGGGCACTATTTTTTTTTAATAATTCTAATTCTTTTTCTTTTTTTTCAGTCTCATATTTTGTCTGCATCTCAATAATTTTATTATTAGATTCTTTATTCAACAATTGGTCTTTTGTTTTTATATGTTCTCGATAATACTTTAAGGCTTTTTTATAGTCTTTTTGTTCTTCAAATAAACCAGATATATTTTTTTGAATATCTTTTATTAGATCCATTGATTTTATTTTTTTTGCTATTTCTAGTACAGTAATAAATGTGCTGAGAGCTTTTTTGTAGTATTTTTTTTTCACATATATTTCACCTATGTTTTGTTTAGAAAGTGCAAAACTCAATTGATTTTTTAATTCTCTATCTATTTTCAATGATCTATTATAATATTTTAAAGCTTCATTATATTTTTTTAGATTCCGATAAACAACACCGATGTTATTAAGAGATATTGAAATCCCCCTTTTATCTTTGATTTTTTCTCTAATTTTAAGTGATTCCTTATAGAGTTGTAAAGCTCTACTATTATTTCCAAGACTCTCATAAGCTGCTCCAGTATTACTTATACATATTGCTAAACGCCTTTTGTTATTGAGATTTTCAAAAATCTTTTTAGCTTTAGTATAATACTTGATAGCCAGTTTATGGTTTTTTAGCCTCGAATAAACATTTCCAATACTATTTAGATTATTAGCAATGCCAAATTTGTTTCCTAAATTTTCATCTATTTTTAATCCTTTAAAGTGACAATAAAGTGAGGTTTTAAGATTACCTAAATCCCAATAAACAGCTCCCATATTATTGAAAGTTGCCGCTACAGCTCTCAGGTTTTCAGTCTCTTGAAACTGTTTTTTTGCTTTTTTTAAATATTCTATAGCCTTATTAAAATCATTTTTTGCATAATATATCATTCCGATATTTCCATAACATGGCCCACTACTTTTTTTGTCCCCTATTTTCATAAAAAGTTCAACAGCTTTTTTATAATATTTTATTGCTTCTTCATTATTATTTGAATCTCTATTTCCAATTGCAATATATTTTAATGCGACAGCCTCAGCTTTTAGATTATTTGCTTTTTTTGATAGAATTAAGGCTTGTTTGGCATATTTAATAGTCTCTAAAGGCGATTTTGAAATATATTCTTTCGATAATCTGTTTAGAACTTTAATTCTTTCATTTCCAGAACTTGTTTTCAGTTTGTTTTGTAAATCCTCTATTGAATTAATTTTTGAAAAAAGAAAAAAAGAAAAAAATATCAGAACATAAATTAACAACTTTGTCTTTCTCAATCTAATTCTCCTTATAAAATAAAAAAGTAAGCTTTTAATGAATTATAAGGTAAAAATGTTTTATTCTCAACCTTAGCTACACTTGTATCTTAAAATTGATATACATAAAATGGACTTTTTACAAAATTGTCTGACAATTACAACATTTGAAGAAGATTTTTAAGTAATTTCTGACTCTTCTGTACAGTTGTTTCATATAAACAGGTTTATCCCTTCGTAAGGTATTACTGAACAATTCGATTAACTGACAAGAAAATCGTTTTTGGACAAAGCTCTTAGTAAACTCATCTACATTGAGAAATCTATTTCAAGAACATTCGAAAATGCCATGAAAGTTTTTGTGTTTTTTTGTTCTCCCGGTAGTAATGATCTTACATTAATTTCCCCTTTTACGCAAAAAACATAGAGTTTCCCTTTATCTTTTTTAAAATCATAAATGCCATAAATACTGGACAGAATGTTTAATTTTATATTACCACTTTTAGAATCAGTTAATTTCAAACCCTCAAGATTAAATCCAACTTTTCCTTTTGATGTAACTATAAATCTTGTGTCTTGATCCAAATAAAAAACAATGACTTTATTTTTCATACTAAAATAACAAACCAGGGAAAAGGGAGTTTTATTTTTATTAGAAAACTTAATTTCTAAATCCCCCTTATTAAATATTGGATTTTTTAAAACTATGTCCAATCCTTCTCCATAAGGAATTACCTCTTTTGGAATACCTTTTATACCAATTTCTCCACTCATTATAACCTTTTTTCCAGGACCTGTAGGTCCGCTTTGACATGAACTTATAAAAAGTAAACCGATAATTAAAAAATAAAATAAATTTTTTTTACATATATTTGACATCATTATTCCTCCTATTGTTTTTTTTAACTATTAATTCTGGATTGATAAAATCTTATCACCATCCCTACCTTCAAAGTGAATCAAAATAACCTCACTTTTTATTCCGATGCTTTTAAGCCAATCAATAGTATTTGTAAAACTATTTTGATAAATATTCCCGGCACCATATATAATAGTAGACGTTTCATCCTGATTGCCCCATACAATAAAGCTCCTATCACTGGATTCATCCATTCTTTCCTGAGCTTTTGACATTTCTACTGATACTGCAAACTCAAAATTGAATTTAACACTATTAAATGCATTACTTACTTTTTGTTTAGTATCATATGGTTTATCTGATAATAATTGTTTAAGTAAAATCTTTTCCCAAGATTCAGAATTTGTTTTTTGCTTTTTTGAATCTTGACTTATAGTTTCTGCTGCTTTCTGTTTCTTATTTTTAAAAAATTTAAACATAATCTCTCCTTAGGACTCACGAAAAAAAAAGTTGAAAAACAAAAATCAAATAAAATTATTGCAGAATTGTCTGACAATTACAACATTTGAAATAATTTTTCAAATAATCTCCGGCTCTTCCGGTACAGTTGTTGCATATAAACAGGTTAACGCCTTCATATGGTATTACCGAGCAATTTGATTCTCCATACATTGATACTTTTACAGGAGTCTGACAAAACCCACATACACCACTCTGATTTTTCATCATAACTGAGGCAGAGTACTTCCCCCCCTGCTTATAACACTGGTCTGAACAATAAGGTTCTCCAAATCCTCCATATTTCATATTATCCTCCTTTAATTTATTAATTTATACCTGACACCAAATGAGACCTTAAATCTTGAGGCATTTAATTCGCTCATCTCCCATCCAAAGACTTCTGCAATATAAATAAAATCAAAATCCAAAGCTAAATGAGCATTAATATTGTATAATGTGCCAACTGAGAAAGCATATCCTTCAAGATTTGTTGCAGAATAACTCCAATTGTATACTGCAACTGTTCCATGATATACGCCCAGACGGGGTATGAATTTCCCGTCTTTTTGCATCGGGTATATTCGGGCTCCAATTGAATATGAGCTCCCTGCATTCGTGAAGCCAGAGCCAATACTAATGCTGAAATAGCTATGAATGGCTTTTCCTATTGAGCCTGGAAGTAATGGGTTCAGTTCTATATTTATTCCAATTACCCCATATGGGATACCTATTCCAACACCCGCATTTAAGAATGAAGTTTCAGTGGTTTGTTCTGTGTATAGGGACTTAAAATGAAACTGTCCACCTATTGCAAACTTAATTCTTGTATGATCTGTATCAATATATAAATCATCATAGATATGAGCTAAGTAAAACACATCAGTATTTATAGATAAGGTATCTGATACTTGAAACACAATTCCTGTACCAAGACATAAGGCTTCAATTGTATCAAAGTCCTCTTCATAGGTATTATAAACATCCAGTATTCTATCCACCTTTGCATAATAAAAAGAGAGTCTTGGTTGGAACAAGCCTTTGCGTCCCAGAGGGTATCCATTTATACCAAGAGCCAGAAGGGGTTTTCCCTCCCTATATCCCATTCCAAGAGAAAAACTAAAATAATTATTCAAATGAATAAGATTCTCCGGTAGTAATGGATTTACCTCAAAATTAATTCCCATATACCCATAAGGGACTCCATATCCTGCAGAAAGACGGAATAATTTCTCATTATTCTTACAAATAAGAGTAGTATTGCCTAAAAACACTATTAAAACAAATGTTACTATAAAACTTTTAATTAAAGATGATTTTTTCACTCTATTTCTCCTTTTTTATATTATATTAAAGTCTGAATTCTAAACCGATCGCAAATATATTGCTTATTGGATCAGATTTATTATTATAGGAGTTATAGTAATTATAATTTTCATCAGGTTCTAAAAGGAATTTAATTTCTCCTCTAATAAATAGATTTTTGAGAATTGCTGCTTTTACTCCAAAATCAATCAGAAGTGTGGCAAGAGAATTACTATAGAAATACTCATTCTCCTTATATTTAATATTTGTTAATCCTATAGAACAAAAAAAAGTGAACTTTTTATTTTTAAGGATATATTCAAGATTAAGTTTATAGCTGTAAAAGCTTATTTTTTGTTTATATGGTTCATGATATAATGAAACTGAATAACTTGGATTTATAAAATCAAATTCGAAATTCATTCTACCACTATCACTTAATTTTAATAATGTGAATCCAACTCCATATATGGGAGAGAATGTTCTTTCTAATGAATCATAGTCATAAGGGTTAGTGGGATTTATCCCTATAGATCCACCTTCTAAAAAAAAGTATAGATTCTTTGTTGAGAAAAACCCTGGTTTCTTTTCTTTTGCAATAGTTATGCTGATAAACATTGCCAATACCATAATTGTTAATATAATTTTTTTCATTTTTATCTCCTTAGTTCTATCAAATTCTTTCATGAAACTTGTGGTGATTCCTATAAATCCATCAAAACTTCATACATTGTCCAAATTACAAAAGTGGGCAAATATTATATCCGGTTATGATTATTAGGGATTCATAGAAAGCTTATAGATGTTTATAATCCGGGGATCATTAAAGTTTTCAGGAACTTCTTCAGCCAATGCCCATAGATAAGTTCCATCAAATGTCACTCCAATTGGAATCACACCTACAGTTTTTGTTTCGCTGTAATACCCAAATTCAGGGATATAGTATGTGTGAATGAGATCCCCGGTTTTATTATATTTAAGAATAATTGGCATAAAACTTTGTAATATCCATAGGAATTCTCCGTTTGAAGTCATGGTGGAATTGTAGCGAATTATCTCCTTTTGTGAGATCATTTTGCCTGAGCGATTAAACGTTATTAGGTCACCTGAGTAACCACCTATGGTATACAGATTATCATTATCACAAGCGATAGATCTACCATATATATCGAGTCTAAGCTTGCTTAGCAACACACCATTTTGTTTTGAATACCAATAAAGTTCCTGTCCACCTGTATTTATAAGAATACTATTGTTTTCAAAGGCAATTCCGGAACAGCCTTCAGATAGCTGTAGACTTTTTATGATTTCGCCATTGTATTCTGTTTGAATGAAGCTGGCGTCATATGCATCAAAAATCCAGAGAGAGTTACCGTCAGAGCCGATCATATTCGGGTATTTGCCTGGAGCCTTGAATTTTTCTAACACTTTTACATTTGTGGTTGGATATCTGGTCGCCGTAAATGTAGCTGTAGCAGTTGTACCGTTTCCAGATATAGTGATTTCTCCATTTTGTATTGCGTTACCCTGTATTTGTCCGCTGACCTTAAGATCACTACTTGGATCGATATCTTCCATTGTAATTTCATTGTCATCTACAAATCCATCAACAGGAAACCCTAGATTGAATGATCCAGGCATATCTTCGTATAAGGCAATTGTTCCTGAAATATCTGATTGTTCCTGAGTTAAATTCAATAAAATCTTCCCAGTAGTATTATCTTTAAACTCACCGAACCAGAACCCACTGGCATCAACTCCAGCGATTGGATTTTCATCTTGACTTGAAGTTTGACAACCACTAGATATAGTGAGAGTAATTATAATCGTAATTAGGAACATTAGATTGAATAGTTTAGTACAGTTTTGTCCTATGTATTTCTGACGATTATTCATTTTAATTAAATTGATACTTTTTAGTAATTTACCATATGTTTCTAGCAATACATGATAAACAGAATTTACTTCAAACTGAACAGCACTCGTAATTTTTTCATATTCTATCATTTTCTTCCTCCTTTTAATTTAATATTGCAATTATCATGCCAATTTAGATATTGATTTTTTTTAAGATAAAATATTTACATCTAAACCACATTATATTTGTATTTTCTTTCTCATTATACTTATTCCAGCTTAATCAGGATTAATTTGTTTAACTTATATTTAGTAAGAACTTGTTAACATCAGTATGAACAAGTTCATGAAAATATTCTTAAATTTTTATCTATTTGTCTATTATATCTAAAACAAACATCCTAAATTATTTGGCATGATAATTGCAGACATAATATTGAGGTGAAAAATGAAAATAACAAACTACATATTAATTTTATTTATGGGGATGATTCTTTTTAATTGTGCAAAAACAAAAAAATTTCAGATTAGCTCTAATCCTGATAAAGCGTTAATTATGAGTCATGAAAAAGAAAAGCTTAAAGAATCAACTTTCATTAATTATGGTCAGGAGACCCCGGGGAATGAAAATGTCTTATTCTGGGGAAAAGAAAAAGAACAATTTATAACTGTTGAAAAGAGAGGCTTTAAAAAATCAACACAAAGAGTAACTCCTGAATCAAATGAAGTTATTAATTTTAATCTGGAACCAATAAATGGCATTTCGCAAAAAGTATTTGAAGAAAAGGATTTATTAACGGGTAAATTTGCATTACTTCCACCAAATATTGAAGTTACCATACATTCAGGTATTGGAAGACTGGATAAAAGAAAAAAGTCCCCAGAAATATCTCAAAGAGTTTCAAAAGAATTTTTATTCAAATTTAATAAGGTATTAAAAAACAATAATCAAATTATCAGACTCAATTATGAAGACCAGAATTTTTTAAAGTTATGGGCAGAAATGTCTCCGGAGATAAGAAAAAATATTCAAAAAATCAACATAAAAAGGTTAAAATATTATGGTTCTCCCCCTTTTATAAAAACAAATATTAATAAACTTCTTTTGGACAATGAAATTACTATTTCTCCAGATTACTTTCTATATGTATTAGGGAAATGTACATCAGAAACAAAAGGTAGAAAAATCGGCAATATATTTATGTCAATATTAGGCGCTGCTCATTCAGGTGCTATGCAGGGCGCCTATGGAATTACAACTTCTCATGATCCTTCTGCATTCTATCCGGATTCAGGAACAATGATACTATTTTATGTAATTGATGCCAAGTCATCAGAAATCTTACATATAATCCCCGTATTTTCCGGATTAGATATAACAAAAGAGAAAAAAATTGATAAACTGATTAGCAGAATATCGACTTTTCCAAATATAAATAAAAAGAAGAAAAAATAATAATGAGTACATTGAGGATTTTTAAAAACCCTTATGGTGCAAACAAACTTTGATCTATTCGCCGAAAGAATCGCTCAATTCAGGTATTAAATAGAAAATTGATCAAACTCTTTTTGAAGAGAAATTATATCAGGTCTGTTTTGAGGCTCTTTATTTATCATTTTGAATATGATTGTATTTATTTCCTCTGGCAGATCTGGTTTTTTTATTATGGGCTTCGGATCTTTATTTAAAATCTCAAACATAATTTCACCAGTTGTTTCTCCATTAAATGGTTTTTCTCCGGTCAGCATTTCATAAAAGATAATTCCCAATGAATAGATATCACCAGCAAATGAAAAAACTGAGTAAAATAGTTGTTCCGGTGGCATATAATATATGGTCCCGAGAACCATCCCTGTTTTTGTTAAACTATTTAGAGACTGGGTTTTTGCAAGACCGAAGTCAAGCAGTTTTACATTCAACTGTTCACCCTCTTTATATAGCATAATATTATCCGGTTTCAAATCCCGGTGAATTATCTCTTGTTTATGTAATTCAACTATTGCATTAATTATTTGTCTCATTATCGTAATACTGTTTTTAATTAATAAATCATTATTATTATCAATATAATGAGAAAGTGTATTTCCTTTAATATATTCCATAGCAATAAATAACTGATTATTATGTTCACCTATTTCAAATATTTTAATTATATTTTCATGATTAATACTTTTTAATACCTGAGCCTCGTTAAAAAATCTTTTTTTCTGGTTTAAATCTGTATTTATATCCTCTTTTAGAATTTTTATAGCAATCTCCTTTGATTTATCCTTTACATGGAACCCTTTAAAAACAACTGCCATCCCACCAGACCCAATTCTATTTAACAGCCTGTAAGAACCTATATGGCTCTTTTTTTTCCAGAAAGCAAAGAGTTTTCTATATCTTAAAAAAAGCAATATTAAAATAACAAGAACCAGAATAAATCCAATAATAAAAAGTTTTGTTTTAAACCCCTGTTGAACTATTTCCAGTTTTTTTATTTGATTATCCTTTTCAAGTAAGAGATTGTTTTTTGACAAAAGAGTTATCTCCTTCTCTTTTTTTTCCGTTTCATATTTGGTTTGCATCTCGACGATTTTATCATTAGACGATTTATTTAAAATTTTATCTTTAACTTCTATATGTTTTTTATAATATTCTAATCCCTCTTTATAATTCTTTTGTTTTTCATATAAATCTGACATATATAAATAAAAATCTTTTAATAGGTTTTTATTTCCCAATTTTTTCAAAATCTCAAATGCTTCATTAAGTATCATATGCGCTTTTTTATAATCTTTCTTCTCCGTATAGATTTCGCCTATGTTTTGTAATGTGAATGCATAATTTAATTTATCTTTTAATTCTTTATTTATTTCCAGACTTTTTTGATAATTTATTAATGATTTATCATATTCTTTTAAATTTTTATATGCATATCCTATATTATTAAAGGATATTGACATTCCTGTTTTATCATTTATTTTCATTTTGATTTCAAGAGCTTCATTATAAGCGTTTAATGCTTTCCTGGATTTATTCATCGCCTGATAAACAATTCCTGTATTTTCTATACAAGATGCGAAACGACTTAATTGGTTAATACTTTTAAAAATTTTTTTAGCTCTATTATAATATATTAAGGCTGATTTGTATTGATCCAAATCATTATATACATGACCAATATTATTTAGATTATTTGCTATTCCTAACTTATCCCCTCTCTTTTCATCTATTTTTAAGGCTCTTAAATGACAATTAAGGGATTTTTCTAAATTCCCCATTACAAAATGTATTGTCCCCATATTATTTAAAATTATAGAAACTAATCTTAAACTTTTAATTTCCTTAAATAGTTTTATTGCCTTTTCATAATATTTCAATGCACTTGTATAATCGCTTTTTTTATTATATACAATCCCAATATTTGCATAAGAAGCTCCCAGACTTTTTTTATCACTTATTTTTAAAAAAGATTCAGCAGACTTTTCATGAAAAGTGATAGCCTTATCTAAATTATTTAAATACATATTTGAAATCCCAATATAACGGAATGCACGTCCCTCCAATTTTATATCCTTGTATTGTTTTAGAAAGGAGAGAGCTTTTTTTGCGTATTCTATTGCCTTTTTTGGTGACTTGCTATTTAATGCTTTTGACAAGTTAACTAAGACTTCAATTTTTTCTTTTCCTGTGACAGTTTGTAGTTTTTTCTCAAGCGTCTCTATTGAATCATCTGCATTAACAATACTGCTTAAGACAAACATAAAAATTATTAATATTAAGATTTTTTTCATTATTACTCCTTATTAAAATTGCTTAAACAGATTTCGAATAGAAATTATATCAGGTCTGTTTTGAGGTTCTTTATTTATCATATTAAATATGATTGTATTTATTGCTTCAGGAAGATCTGGTTTTTTTAATATGGGATTCGGATCTTTATTTAAAATCTCAAACATAATTTCACCGGTTGTATCACCTTTAAAAGGTTTTTGTCCAGTTATCATTTCATAAAAGATAATTCCCAATGAATAGATATCACCAGCAAATGAAAATACTGAATGAAATAGTTGTTCCGGTGGCATATAATATATTGTTCCCAGAATCATTCCTGTCTTAGTTAAACTATTTAGAGATTGAGTTTTGGCAAGACCAAAATCAAGAAGTTTTACATTCAGCTGTTCACCATCTTCATACAGCATAATATTATCCGGTTTCAAATCACGGTGAATTATCTCTTTTTTATGTAATTCAACTATTGAATTAATTATTTGTCTCATTATCATAATTTTGTTTTTTATAAATAAATCAGTATTATTATCAATGTAATGAGATAGTGTATCTCCTTTTATATATTCCATAGCAATAAATAACTGATTATTAAGTTCACCTACCTCAAATATTTTAATTATATTTTCATGTTGAATATCTTTTAATATTTTAGCCTCATTAAAAAATCTTTCTTTCTGGTTTATATCTGTATCAATATCCTCTTTAAGGATTTTTATTGCAATCTCCTTTGATTTATCTTTCACATGAAAACCTTTAAAAACAACAGCCATACCACCTGACCCTATTCTGTCTAATAGCCTGTAAGGACCTATATGACTCTTTTTCTTCCAAAATGCAAACAGTTTTTTGTATCTAAAAAACAGCAATATTAAAATAACAAAAACCAGTACGAATCCAATAATAAAAAATTTTGTCTTAAACCCCTGTTGAACTATTTCCAGCTTTTTAATCTGATTATCCTTTTCAAGTAAGATATTGTTTTTAGATAGAAGAGTTATCTCTTTTTCCTTTTTTTCTGTATCATACTTCGTCTGCATTTCCGCTATTTTATCATTTGACGCTTTATTTAAAATTTTATCTTTAACTTCAATATGTTTTTTGTAATAATCTAATGCCTCTTTATAGTTATTTTTTGCTTCTGCCAATTCTGTCAAACTATTATAAGTATCTCGAATTAAATATAGTGTTTTAACTGTTTTTGACATTTTTAATGCTTTATTATAATTCAATTCAGCTTTTTTATATTTCTTTTGTATTAAATAAATATAGCCTGTATTTTTATAAAATATGATTTGAGATTCAATATTATTTGTTTGTTTTGCCAGCTCAAAAGATTTTTTGTAATATAACATTGCTTTAGAAAGATTGTTTGACATTCTATATGATAGTGCTATGTTTGCATAATATTTGCTTGCACCTTCATAAAATTTAATTTCTAAACTCAACTTTAATGCCTTTTTAAAAAAAGGCAATCCCTTACTGATTTTATTCTGATAGGCATAAATCAAAGCTTTTGTATTATACTTTTGACAAAGATATCTCTTTCTATTAGATTTTTTATCCATAAGAATTCCTTTTTCAATATAAGACATTGCTTTTTTATAATCTTTTCTGCTTATATATATATTTGCAATATTATTATATGTCCGACTTAATCCGGTTGTGTTTTTTATTTCCTCATCAATTTTAATACTTTTAAAATAGCATTCGAGGGTTTTTGAGATTTTACCTATTTTTCTATAAAGAATACCTAAACTGTTTAAAGCTATGGAAATTGCTTCTTTATAATTACTCTTTTTCGCTAACTTTATAGAACGAAGTAAGTAGGTTTCACTATCCTTATATTTATAGAAATGTATATAAATTTCACCAATATTATTTAGATAATCAACAAATCCCAGTTTGTTTTCCAGTAATTCACAAAGTTTTCCAAATTCCCTAAAATTATTCTCTGCCTCTTTATATTTACTTTGATCTAAGTATTCTTCTCCAAGTTTTTTATAAAAATCACTCATTTTTTTTTTATTATCCAATTTTTTATAAAAATCCAGTGCTTTTTTTAGATAATTAATGCTTTTTTTATGTTGATTTGTTTTTATAAAAAATCTTGCCATTTCTGAATATACTTTACCTGTTTGAGAAGGAAAATTCTCTTTTGATATTTTTAATGCTTGTAACAGATATTCTTCACCTGTTTCTTTTGACTCAATATTTGCAAAGGCTTTATCAATAACAGTTTTAATCTCAGGGTCAAGTAGATTTTGTTTATCTTCTAATTTACTTTTCCCAGCTAGAGATAAAAAAAACATCAAAAAAATAATAATAAAACAATATAATCTTTTATTCAATTGTAATTCTCCTTCTGCATTTTCTGGTTAATTTCTAATTGAATTTCCTTTTAAAAGGATTCATAAGTTAAACTACCATAATAAAACTTTTTTTTCAATAAAATTTTAATTTGACATTCTATTTGATATTAAATGAATTTTTCAAATCATTAATTCTAATCATATAAATATCCATCATACCATTACTAGGTCCTCTGAAAATTGAAGTTATTTGCTTATAGTCTCTTTTTTTTTCCCAGAAATTACCATAGGGTATTCGATTGGAGGAGAATATTAGATATTTTTTATCCGGACTTACAGAAGGACTGTAATCCCTCCATTTAGAGTTTATTGGTGCCGGTAATTTTTCAGCTTTTGACCAGTTATTTCCTCTCCGATACGATATATAAATATCTCCAGCACCTGATCGATAAGAGGTGAATAATAAATAAGACTCATCCGGTGATATATATGGATTCACTTCGGAAGATTCTGAATTAATTTCATTCCCTAAAATAATCGCTTCATGATATACCCCATCTTTAAATTCAGATTTATAAATATGGATCTTTGTACTATCATCTTTTGGGTGAGAACAAAAATACAAGTTCCCATTCTGTGCAATTGAGGGATAATACTCTCCCCTTGGACTATTTATTACTCTACTGAACCGATTAACTTCTGTCCATCCTGTTTCATTTTTTTTTACAAAATATAGATCAAAGTCCTTTGGTTTTTTATTATCTATATCCACAGGCCGATTTGAACTAAAAAACAGTGTATTGCCATCAGAACTCAAAAATGGAGATGAATCACTATACTGTCCTGAGAATTCTGCAACTTCCGGTTCCTGCCACTCTCCATTAAGATTTTTTGAGATCTTTAGAATAACCTGCTGACCATAAAACATTCTGCTAAAGTAAAATTCATTCATATCTTTTGAATAGCAGCCATCCCTTTCATAAGCTCCGGTACTGACCAATCCGGTCAAAAATGGTGTTGCCGGTTTCTTCTCATTTGCATCAATACTAAATATAAAAAGCATTGCAAATATAACACATATTATCTTTTTCATCTTATTTACTCCTCTTTAGTGGATTGTATTTATCAAGAAATTCAATTTTGAGCCATACTATATTTCCTTTTCCGTTTTTCCAACTATTTTGCCTCTCTTTCAATTCAGTAAACTTAATTCTTTTCTCCGAATAATTTTCATTTTTCATTCCAAATCCCTGCATATTCAAAAAAAGAAATTCCCCATCAGGAGAAAAAATTGGCATTCTTGTATCATAAGCAAATTCTTTAATGATTACCGGTTTCTGAAAGTTTCCATCTTTTGTCCGAAAGGATACAGCAAAACCCTCTTCAGTTTTTCCTCTGCTATAAAGATTAAATAAGATTAAATTTCCATCTGATGATATACAGGGCCAACCTTCCTGATATTCTGAGTTAATATCAGATCCAAGATTTTCAGCTTTATTGAATTTCCCATTTTCCCATCTACTAACATATATGTCCATACTTCCATTACCACCCTTCCGGTTGGAACTGAAATATAGATCGCCTCCTGATGAGAGACTGGGACATCCTTCATCACTATCCGGTTGATTAATTACAGATGGTAAAATTTCAGGTTTACCCCATGTTTTCCCATTTCGTTCTACAAACCAGATATTATCCTTTTTAGAAGGTTTTCCTTTCCCTGATATTGGACGCGTGGATGTATAATATAAACGCTTCCCATCCGGTGAAAAAAAAGGATTGTCGTCAACATACTGACCAGAAAAACTTGCAACTTCCGGTTTTGACCATTTACCATCAACTTTTTTCATAAAAATTATCACGTGAATTAAGTGGGCAATAGAATAATACACTTCAGTATAGTCTGGAGAAAATACAGCTGAACTATGGTTATGAAGATCAGTAGAAATAATACCCGGAGCAAAGATCTGAGGGGTAAGTCCGGGTTTTTTCTGCCCGAAATATTTGTCTTTTTCTGTTTTTGCCGTTAAAAATATAAATCCTATTATTATAAAACCTATCAAAAATGTTTTTTTCATAAATCCTCCCAATGCACAAAATAGTATACATTATGATTTTTTTATACTGTATTCCGGTACAGTTTTCTAAATTCATACCAAGGTACAGGGCGTTATTTATTAATTTGACTTTGCTGCTTTTTGATGCTACAAATAGCCTTAATGAATCACCTGAACATTCTTATATATTTTCTTGCCATAGTGCCGGCAATCTCTGCTATCACAACACTTTTTCAATATAAAAAAACTTATAAAAAAAAGTTTCTTTTATATTTTATTTTTTATTTTTTTATATTGCTTCTATCCATTATTTTAAATTTGATCAGCAAATATTATTTAGCTAATATAATTGACCTTGAACAAAGTACAAAAATTGATATATTAATAATTGTTTTCACTGTTTACAGTATAATATTTCTAATTTTTGTCTGGGAAATATATCTGATCCTTAAAGGATGTATTTCTTTAATTGGAAAAGAGAAAACAATCAAGTTTTCAAACTATTTTATCCTACTCTCCATCTCAAGTTTATTTTTTGTCGGTATTGGTTTTATAATATTCTTAGAAGGATATGATACAGATTTTTATAGAATTTTAATATTTTCAGGTTCTTTTATTGCCCTGCTCTTATTTTTCTTTGTTTTTTGGAAGATCAGGCAATTAAACTCTTTTACAGATAATGTTATCAAAATTATATCTTTCATTTTTATAGCTTTCAGTATTATTTTTTCTTTAAAATTCATTTTTAATAGTTTAGCCTTAAAAGGAGGCTGGGATTTTCCTTATAGAACAATACCCAGTATCTACTTAGCGCAATCTCTTATTTCAATCTATATTATTAAATTCTTAATTGGACCATATCTTCAAAAAAATAATATTAAAAATTCCACACCGGAAAAATTGATAGAATTTTTACATTCATTAAAATTATCAAAAAGAGAATCTGAAGTTGCAGGATTAATTCTTGAGGGAAAAACAAATAAAGAAATTGAGCAGAAACTTTTTATTTCAATGAGAACCGTTAAATTCCATACGGGAAATATATACAAAAAATCATCTGTGAAATCAAGAAATCAATTAATAAACCTATACAGAAATATTTGAACTTCCCGTTTTACTATCCAGATATTATCTGGATATATTCTTAGTGATTCTTGATCAAAATTTTTTATTTTTATGGAGTTGAGACTGCAATTGAACAGGGATCATTAAGCCACACATATTTTCTGATCCATATAAAAGAGAGTATATTAGATATTGCACCACCAAAAACAAATGAGATCCATACCACTTCAATAGGCGCATCAAACAAATAAACAGCCACATATGACATCAAAACACCTATGAGTAACACTCTTACTGTGGTTATAATCAGGGTTGGCCATCCATAACCTAAACCCTGTAAAATACGCCCGGTTGTCATACCAAAAGACATAAAAGGAAATGCAAAAACGATATAATGAATATAAGTGGTTCCTATTTGAATTACAGTAGGATCCTGAGTAAAAATCCTTACAATATACTCTGATAAAAAGAATGCAATACCTCCAAGTAAAACAGCAGTAAATAAGGCCCATTTATAAGTGTATATAGCAGTTGAACGTACCAGATCAGGGCGATTGGCTCCTGCAAACATTCCGATTACTGTCATTGCCGCAGATGCTAATCCCAATACCGGTAGAGCGACTATCATATCAATCTTTGATCCCGCACCATATCCAGCTACTTCCAACTGACCAAATTCTGCCAGAACCCGGTTAACAAGCATCATTCCTATTGCCATTACAAAATGAATAAGAGTTGCCGGACCACCCAGTTTAAAAACTCCAATCACAATTCTTTTTGCCAGAGGCATAAGTGAAAATCGAAATTTTGCCATAAATTTCTTAGAGATTAACGCTAAATATAAAAATATTAAAACAGATATCATTGAAGCCATAAGAGTTGCATATGCTGCACCTTTTATTCCCATATCAAGAGCAAAAATAAAAATTGGATCAAAAACCACATTTAATAAAGTGCTGACTCCTAGAACTATCATCGGGGTTTTTGCATCACCCTCTCCTGTCAGAACAGCTCGAAAAACAGTCGAAATAAAAAAAAACGGCATTGCAAAACAGATTGGCACCAGATATTCCCAGGCAAATTCTGCAGTTTTTGCCTTAGCACCCAGAAGAGATATTATGTCATGTCCCGTAAGAAGCCCTGTTAAGGCAAATAATATACCTAATACAAAAGCAAGGGTCAATCCATTGGAGGCCACCTGGTCAACATTCCTGGTATCTCTACGGCCAACCGCCTGAGCAATAGTAGCCGTTATTCCAGTGGCTAGACCGTTTGTAAAAGCAATTGCAATAAAAAAAAATGCTCCTATAAAGGTTGACGCAGCCAATGCTTCAGGACCTAATCTACCTATAAAAGCAGCATCAACTATCATATACAGGGCATGTACCATAAATCCTGCCATCATAGGAAATGCAATAATCCAAACAGCTCTTTTCGGGTGTTTTATAAAACTGTCCAATCGGTCTGAACGGGTATCATTAACAGTAAGATTTTTTGGTGATGACATATTTATAAAGCCTTACATGGTAGTCCAGATAAATTTATCTTAGAATCCACTTGATATAAAATCCTATTATCTATCATTCTTAGATATTAGGATATTGACAACCCATTGTCAAGTGAACTTTGTACCGGAAAAATTTGTTTTTAAAACTGTAATCTATAACTGCATTTAATAAAAAAGCTCTGCGATGTCTGATAAAATTTACGCGCATTAAGATCATTGCTCCAGTTTCTACTTCTTGGATCCCAGGAAATATTTTCATGCATTGATCCATATCCAACATGAATTACAGTTCCGGGGACAAGTTCATATGAAGCCAGGACATCACTCATAACAGTGTCTAAATAACTGTCATATTGAACTAAAAACCTGAATAAAAGGTGCTTATTTGGTTGATATGTCGCTCTTGTATACAAGATGTGGTAATCATAAACATCGCTTCCATCACTTTTTTTATCAAAATCAGTATATTCATAAGACAAATTAAATGATAAGGTCTGCAATGGCTGAAATGTTAATGAGGAAGATATATAAAATTGTTTTCCAAGAAATGGATTCTCATTATCATAATATATTCTATTCTTTACCCGGAGATTTAAATTTATCCTTAACCATTTTGTCAATTGAATACCTCCTCCTCCCCAGACACCACTGGTATCAAAAGTTTCTCCAGACCAGTTCTCTTCCTGAAATATATCCCATGCCAAAGTTAAACTTGCATTTTTTATAAAATTGAATATGACGCCTATATTTAAATACTTGTCTGTCATACCTGTTGAATAGTCATAGAGATAGCTTGTAAGAAATACAGGTTTAATTGACTGCAGCCATTTTATTTTTTCTGATTTAATTGAGAAAGTCGGTATCAACTGTAGATCAGAAAAAAAAATATTTGTACGTCTATAAAAAGCGGTATCCATTTGAAAGTTATCTCCATACTTTTCAAAATTAAAGCCGACATATAATTTTTTTGTTGAATAATTATATCTACCCGTATATGCAATCCCACTATACTTATCCTCTGTTTCAGGATCATATGTATTTGTATTATAAAAATTTGCAGAAATTGAATGGGGTTTTCCAAATCTGAATTTTGTATCAAGGGCAAAGACTCTGTTGTAGTAGTCTCCTAACTCTTTCCCTGAATAGAGACCTCCGATATAATTATCTCCATTTAAACTATATTTCACCCTTCCAATGGTATATAAGGCCTCTTTGTCAAGATAATAATTAGTCTCATCTTCAAATTCCCGTCCAGAAGATTTGTCTGAAGCAATCATTGCACCAAAAGTAACTTTACCGACATCACCGGTTATTCTCCCCCCCCAGGAGGGATCAACTATTTTTCTTGTATGAACTGTGGGGTAAAGGTTATTATGTGACCCTGAAAGTTGGAATAGATCACCTGATTCCATAAAAAAAGGTCTTTTTTCACGATAAAAAATTGGATATCTTAAATTCCTTGATATCTGAAAGGAATCACTTTCAACCTGACTAAAATCAGGGTTCACTGTCAACTCTGCAGTAATTGTAGATGTTATACCATATTTCATACTAATTCCAGCATTCAGATCACTATCCCCCTTTGACCATGTATCTGGACTTTCTCTGTCCCAGAGACTGCCATAGGTAATAGATGGAATAAACTCTAAAAGCAATTGTTTGGACAGTTTCCCATATACCACTTCGGTTGTAGAATTGAAAAAACCTTTTCCCGGAATGACTTCAGGCCAGGCACCACTCATTCCAAGTCTATTCACCCGCCTCCAGAAAATAACGTTCATTGAAACATTTTCTCCATGTTTAAATCTGATACTTTTTAAGGGGATCTTTATTTCAGTTGTATACCCATCATTTACAATCCTGCCGCCACTATACCAGACCCAGTCAGGCGCTGAATTTTCACCATTTGCGGGAGTATTGTACATATCTCCCTGCATGCCATTAGGATTGACAAAAAATTCATAAAGACTTTGTTTATTACCAAGAGGATCTAAAGCGACGCCACACCAGTCATCTCCCCATGAATTATCTCTCTTTGTTATGGATGTTTTAATTTTATCCGGTTCTGTGTCATAGCAGTAAAAGGCAAAGTAAAGATTATCTTTATCATAGGCAAGCCATACCTTTGTTTTCTGAGGAAGTATATCACCGTCTGTTGGATTGTAAGTTATAAAAACATCATCAACAGATGCCGGACTTTTCCATATTTCATCATCCAGTTTTCCATCTATAACAGGAGCCGTCTTTGCAAGAACTGGAACTAATTTTATTATTTTCTGTTTACTCTTTTCAGTTTCAAGATATATATTCAAATTAAAAAACAAAATTACAATAATAAAAACCAGTATTTTTTTTGTCAAACCATTCATCATTAACTGTCTCCTTCCAACATCTATATACGTAGAATTATTTTTTTTGTTATCTTAATAAATAACTAATATAATTTAGACGCCATATTTCCATTTTTGGTTACAAAAATCACAATAATTAATTCACAATTTAATTATCAGGGTACCCACAAGGAATACCCCTACCTAAATTCTGATTTATGATTTGTTATATTGCAGGGAGAATCCCTCGTGGTTGTCCATTTGCTCTATATAACATAGATAACAAATGAAGAGACAGTCTCGGGCACTAGAAATAGTAAATCAGATAATGATTCGTTATCAGTTTTCATTACTGTCCTATAAAAACTTGAAGTAAAAGCTGACCAAATGTAGTAAAATAT
>CBDUZW010000072.1:0-26387 GCA_965371805.1 uncultured bacterium
AAGACTGAAGGTGGTTTTACGAACCTTCTATATGATTATCGGAGTTTTACTTTTTTACTTCTTGCTTTTCTCGGACAGGCTCCTAGCTTCTATATATTTTTAATATCAATATAATTTATCTTGATTTCTGTTGAAAATATTATATGTATATAGTATAAATATATATGGAGAACTTAGTGATGACAAATCATTTAGATGTTAATAACATAAACATTTTTAGATAATAAATAATGGAAGAAAAATTAAATTTTAAATTGGACAATAGGCAGATAGAATGTCTTGATGATACTATGGTAGAAATATACCGAAAAAAAACACCAATGGAAAGGGTAAAAATCGCATCTGATATGTGGGATTCAGCTTGGATGCAACTGGAATCCGTTCTTCGTTCACTTCATCCGGAATGGGAAAATAACACTATCAATAAAGAGATAAAAAGAAGGCTTACACATAATGAAAGTTTATGATTTGTTAAAAAAAATATCCATCTCTTTTCACAGCTTAAATATTCCTTACTTTGTAACCGGTTCTATTGCCTCCATTGCCTATGGGGAGTCTCGTTTTACAAATGATATAGATATTGTTGCAGATATTAAAAAAGAACATATACAGGACATTATCAAGTACTTCCCGGAAGAAGAGTATTACATCAGTGAAGATTCAATAAAAAATGCAATATATCATACGTTTCAATTCAACATTATACATCCGGCTTCAGGATTAAAAGTAGATGTAGTTATAAAAAAGAATGATGATTTTGATAACATGCGATTCTCAAGAACAAACAATTTTAAGATGGATGGTGTGGGTGTAAATTTTGCTGCTCCTGAAGATGTACTTATAATGAAAATGAAATATTATAAATCAGGAGGTTCTGAAAAACATATAAGAGATATTATGAGTATGATAAAAATATCAAAAGAACTTATTGACTTTTCATATATTGAAACGTGGGTCTCGAAACTGAACTTGAAAGAAATTTGGGATCAAATTAAAAACAAGAATGGCACATAATTTGTACATTTTTCAGAGACGAAATAGTTGTTTTTGGATTCCCTAAAAAAGTTTCTCGTTCCCCTGAGTTTTACTTTTTTGTTTTTTAAGAAGATTCGATTTTAAATTTAAACCTAAATTGAGCGATTGTTTTGGATGAAGAGTCTAATAATTTTGTTGCCAGAAGGTTTTACAAAAACCACAGGCATACTAATAAGTATGTCGAGGATTTTTGTGAAGCTTTATGGTGCAACAGGCTTGGGCTATTCGCCGAAAGAAACGCTCAATTTAGGTTAATGTCTTGTTAAATGCAAATATATTTGATCCCTGTTTAATTCCTGAAAATTCAGAGACTATCTTACATTTAACCTTAAAAATAAACAGAATTTCCCTTTCTTCAGTTTCAAGGGTTTCAAAATTTCCCTGCCCTTTTGATATAACTATATCTGAGGTATTATATAAATTTCTAAATTCCTCAGTGGTCTTATGTATAATTGTTCCTGCCATACCCATTCCAGATTCTATAATAGTTGTAAACTCTCCAATCCCTATATATTCTGCATCTCTTTTTGTTATATCATTAATTGCAGGTTTTGACTTTACAGCATAGTATATGTCTATGTTTTTGAATATTTTTTTTATTTGTTTAATAAAAAACTTATCAAAGACTGCTTCTCCAGCATTATCGGCAATATATAGTATTTGTTTAGAATCATGGAGTTTCTTTCTGAATTTTTCAAAATCATTAATATCAATTTTTATTCTATCAAAATCGTCAAGATCCAAATCGAAGGTCTGTACACCACCATAATCAATAATATTTCCTGCAAGGGCATATGTTCCAGCTTTATATAAGGGATCATCAGAATTATTTATTTTATCTTCAAAAAAATCAGCTCGTTTAAGGATCATATCATTCTGATCTTTTTTTAATGTCTTATAAGGATCATCCTCCATTGTTTCATTAATTACAATATCATAGAGGAATTCTGAAAATTCAGGTGGTGTGATATCTCTATAATCATATTCAGATGATAATGATAATGCTTTTTTTAATATAATATCCTTTTTTAATTCAGATAGATTCAGGAAATCTGAAACTCTGATAATCTGGTTTAATATACAGACGATACATTCTCTTTTTATTTTCATTTTATTTCACTGCTTCTATTTTAGTGCCTATAACCAGTTTTTTAACACCGCTTCTTTTTAAAATATCCATTATTTTTACAACTACTCCATGTGATGCACTATTATCTGCTTTCAAAATAATGGCCTTATCTTTCATCTCAGGTAATATTTTTTTTATTTGTTTTTCAAGTTCACTCTCACTCACCTCTGCTTCATTTAAGAATATTTTACCCGTCTTATCAACAAAAAGAGTAAACTTCCTCTGTTTGACAGTTTCGGTATTCTTTGTTTCAGGCAGTTCAAGTTTAATACCGGGTTGTTCTAAAAAGGTTGATGAAATAAGCAAAAAAATCAATAGTAAAAACATAACATCAATAAGTGATGTTATATTAATGATGATTTTTTTCTTTTGCTTTGTTTTAAACTGCATTGTGATTTTTTTCTCCCTTTTTTTTCTTAAAAATTGAGATCTTTCTTAATAATGCTGAAGAATGTTTTTCAATTTCAAGAATAAGCCCTTCAGCTTTATTTGTATAGTAATTATAAACAATTAATGCAGGTATACCTATTACCAGTCCTGCAATTGTTGTTATTAGAGCCTCAGATATACCACCTGCCATCATATTTGCCTGACCCATACCTTTTGTCTGGATAACATCAAAAACCTTTAGAATCCCAATTACCGTTCCTAAAAGCCCCATGAGTGGAGAAATCCCGGCAATTGTCTCTAAAATTCCGAGTCCTTTTTCCAGTGAAAAAACTTCCTGTCTTCCATGATCATTTAAAACCTCTTTTATCTCTTCTTTTGAGAGATCTTTATTATTCAATCCTACCTGAATAATATTTGCAAATGATCCCTTATGTTTCCTGCTAATGGAAATCGCAAGGTCAATATCATCATAATTTTTAATATTTTCCAGTACATTTACAATTTCAGGAATAATAACTTTTTTTCTTCTTAAAGATATCATCTTCTCAATTATTATTGAGAGTCCGATTATTGAGCTCAATAAAAGGGGATACATCATAAATCCACCTTTACTTAGAAATATAATTACACTATCTAGCATTTTAACTCCTTATATAACTTATTTTTATGTTTCATTGAAGATTATTTTTTACCCATTATTATATATACAAACTTACCTGTTATTTCAAGATATTCTTCTGGGAAATTTTTAGGAAGTTCGGGGAAGGGGGCGGATACTCTAATTGCATTATAACTGGTTTCAACTAATGATTTGTGCCCCTTAAAACCCAATATTTTCAAGGCTGTCATTCTTCCATCTGGATATATTCTGAATTTTAACACAGTCGCACCTGAGATCATTCCAAGCTGGGTAAATGCAAGAGGAGGGAATATATTACTCTGGATCTTAGCTTTTAACATTATTAAATAAGGCGCAAAATCCCAATTATAAGTGTTAAAGGACAGACCTCCCATATCAAGACTTTTTGATGTCGGATTATCATGGAAAAGAAATCTTTTTGTTTTTGTAATTCCCTGCTTTATTGGACTTTGTTTTTTGTATTCTTTCTCCAATAAATCTTCTACATTATTTTTATTTAGATACTCTCTCAAGTCCTTTACTTTTTTTTCTTTTTTTTGGGGAGTAATTTTTTTCTCTGGTAGGGGTACCATCACTCCCTGAGGCTTTGGTATCTCATAAGATTTATAGTCTCCTTTAGAGTAAGCCTCATCTACCTTTAGTTTTTTTTCAGTTTTAATGTTTTTTGCTATCGAATTCTTATCGGAAAGTAATTTTGCATTTTTTGGTTTCTTATTTTCTGCATTTTTTGGTGTTTCAATTACTCTCCTGGGCTTATTCTCACTTCTTAAGTCAAAAATGATTGGTTCGGAAAGAGTTTCAACCGGGATTTTAGTAGAGTTAAATAAATTTAAAAAATTTGCTCCTTCCCAAATTAAAAATATTAGTATATGCAGCAAAACTGAAACAACTATAATTTGTATTCTATCTTTTTGATTCAAATATTCTTCCTATATTAAATTATATGGGCTTTTTCTCATATTATCTATTATACCAAAAATCCCTAATGAATTACAGATGCATATTTATGACAATAAGTTTCAAGTAAAAAGAATAATATTTTAATCTATAGAATTTATTTATCAATAGAAATTTATTTCTCTAAAAACTTGATTTACAAATAGAAATAAGATAATATTAATAAATGGCTTAATACTGTTATAAGAAGTAAAAAAATAAGGAGAAAGAATGACGCAAATTGAAAGTGCAAAGAGTGGCTTGATCACAAAAGAAATGGAAATTGTAGCCAAAGATGAGTCTATTGATGTTAATGAATTAATGGAATTAATTAAAACAGGTAGAGTTGTAATTCCTGCAAATATAAACCATAAAAATCTTAAGCCCATTGGAATTGGTAAAGGATTGAGAACAAAAGTAAATGCAAATATTGGTACTTCCGGAGATTATAAGAAAATAGATGATGAATTAAAAAAGATAGATTCTGTAATTGAATATAAAGCAGACACAGTTATGGACTTAAGTATAGGTGGCGATATTGATAAAATAAGAAAAGCTCTCATTGAAAAATCAACTATTGCCTTTGGAAATGTCCCAGTTTATCAGATGGTTGTTGACATAATAAATAGAGGAAAAACCTTTGTTGAAATGACTAAAGATGAAATGCTTGAGTATATTGAAGAACAGGCTAAAGATGGAGTTGACTATATGACCATCCATGCAGGTTTAACACAGAGAGCTGTTGCAAAAGTTAAGAAGCAGAAGAGACTTGCCGGAATTGTTTCGAGAGGGGGTTCATTAACTATTGGCTGGATGATCCATAATAAGAAAGAAAACCCATTTTATGAAAATTATGACGAGATATTAAAAATAGCAAAAAAATATGATGTTACAATGTCACTTGGAGATGGACTAAGACCAGGATCTATTTCTGATGGTACAGATTGGGGACAGATTGAGGAACTTCTTACTTTGGGGGAATTAGTACAAAGAACAAGAGAAGCAGGCGTTCAGGTAATGGTTGAAGGACCGGGGCATTTACCATTAAAACAAATTGAAATGAATGTCAAACTCCAAAAATCTATCTGTGATGAAGCACCATTTTATGTTCTAGGTCCACTTGTAACTGATATTGCACCTGGATATGATCATATAACGTCAGCCATTGGAGGAGCAATAGCCGCATCTTCCGGTGCAGATTTCTTATGTTATGTTACGCCTGCAGAACATATAGGATTGCCTGATGATGCTGATGTTAAAGAGGGTATTATTGCTGCAAGAATAGCAGCTCATGCAGCCGATATATCAAAAGGAGTTAAGGGTGCAATTGAGATGGATAAGAAAATGTCGGTAGCAAGAAAAAGTCTTGATTGGGAAATGCAGGAAAAATTATGTATTGATCCTGTGAGGTTTAAAGAAAAAAGAGAAGAGCGAAGCTCAGATTCTTCTGCATGTTCAATGTGTGGAGAACTCTGTGTATATAAAGTATTGGAGAATCAATAAATAAGAATGACTGAAACATATTTCACATTTTATGGTGTCAGAGGAAGTTATCCTGTGGCCGATGAATCTGTTAAAAAATATGGCGGTAATACAACATCTTTATTAATTGAAAATGGGAATGAAATAATTGTTTTCGATGCAGGAACCGGAATTATTAAACTCGGTGAATATTTAAAGAATGAGAGAGAAAATATAACTGATATTAGTCTTTTTATAACACATTACCATCTTGACCATTTAATGGGGATGTCTTTTTTTTATCCGTTTTCTGATAAAAAATATAAAATTAAAATTTATTATCCGGAAATTGAGGGTTTGGATGTAATATCTGTGTTACACAGCATGTTTGAGCCTCCATATTCTCCTATAGGAAAAGATGGTATACAGGCGCATATTGAATTGATACCTTTGGATATTAAAGAAGATAAAAATATACACATAAATAAGGATATAAATATAGATTATTTTTATGATCCCCTTCACCCTGTACATGGAGTAATGTTATATAAGGTTAAAGATAATGAAAAAAACCTTGTATTTGCAACAGATATAGAACCGGAAAACAGTTTTTCTGATGAATTAAAAGCCTTTATTAAAGATAGTGATGTTTTAATACACGATGCTCAATACCTTGATGAAGATTATTATAATAAAAAAACACCTACAAAGGGATATGGTCATAGTACATTTACAATGGCTGCTAATAATGCTCTTGAAGGTAATGTAAAAAAATTATATTTATTTCATCATAATCCTTTCTATTCTGATAAAAAATTAGATAAAATATTAAAAGATGTCAGAAAAAAATTTAAAGATAGTTTTTTGGCAAGAGAATATAAAAAAAATATATTATAATAGGAGATTATCATGTCCGGACATTCAAAATGGAGTTCAATAAAACACAAAAAAGCAGCTACAGATGCAAAAAGAGGCAAATCCTTTACAAAGTTAATCAAGGAAATAACTATAGCTGCAAAAGGGAAAGGTGGCGGAGATGTTGAATCTAATCCCAGATTAAGGCAGGCAATTGATAAAGCAAAGGGTTTGAATATGCCTAGTGATAATATTAAAAAAGCTGTTCAGAGAGGAACTGGAGAACTTGAGGGTGTTAATTATGAAGAGATCAACTATGAAGGTTATGGACCAGGAGGAGTTGCAATACTAATTGAAACTTTAACTGATAATAAAAATAGAACTGTTGCAGAAGTAAGACATGTATTTGATAAATATAATGGTAAGCTTGGCGAAAATGGATGTGTTGGATATCTTTTTTCAAGAATTGGTTTAATTGTTATTCCTGTTGTAAATATTGATGAGGAAGAACTTATGGATCTGGTACTTGAAAATGGTGCTGATGACTTGAAGACGGAGGATGATAATTATGAAGTTTTTACTTCTGTAAAAGAATTTCATAATGTTCTAAATGCGATAAAAGAAAAACAAATTGAATTTATCTCAGCTGAGATGTCAATGTTACCATCTACTTCAGCAAAAATAGAAGGTAAACAGGCACATTCAATGTTAAAACTTTATGAAAAGCTTGAAGATCTGGATGATGTGCAAAATGTATGGTCAAATTTTGATATTTCTGATGAGGATATAGAAAGTTATAATAGTTAAGTTGAGCAAAAATCAATGAAGGTCATTGGATTCGATCCTGGTTCCAGATTTTTTGGAATCGCATTACTCGAAAAAAAAGGAAATACAATTTCTTATTTATCCTCTGAGATAATTAGTTTAAAAGACAAAGACTTACTGCAGAGATTTAAATCCTTATGGGAAAAATTAGGGGTGTTTTATTCAAATAATGAACTTATTGACGATAAAAATGTATTCGCTGCTATTGAGGATGGTTTTGTTGGAAAAAATATAAAATCAGCTGATACTCTTTCGAAGATAAGGGGTTTTGCAATTGCCTCTTTAGTAAATAAAAATATTGATGTAAAAATATATTCTCCAAGAGAAATAAAGAAAGCATTAACTGGAAATGGAAATGCAGATAAGGTGCAGGTAGCAAAGATGGTTTCAACTCTTCTGAATATTAAAACTGATAATTTAAAAGATGATGAGACAGATGCACTTTCTATCGCTTACTGCCATGCATTGTATTTAAAAAAGGGAGGGGACTAATGTTGTCAGCAATTAAAGGAAAATTGTTTGAAATAAATCCCGGAGAGGTATTTGTTGAAACTCCAGGAGGAATGATCGTTAAAATTCTCTGTCCGGTATCAAGTTATTCTGAAATAAAAAAATCTGAATCCGTTTTTCTCTATACTACTCTAAAAATAAAGGATGAGGACCTGATACTTTATGGTTTTCTTAAAAAAAAAGAGAGATATTTTTTTGAGAAATTAATAAAGATCTCTGGTGTCGGAGGGAAGACAGCAATTTCAATAATATCTTCTTTTTCAATTGATGAAATTATGATTGCAATTGATAGCAGTGATTCTGAAAAGATCAGTACAGTCCCTGGTATAGGCAAAAAGACAGCCCAGAGAATAATTCTTGAATTAAGCGGAAAGATTATTTTTGCAGAAGAAGATGTGACTGATTCAGTAAAAATAAAGGATGATCTTATGTCAGGACTTGTAAATCTTGGATATCCTATAAAAAATGTAAAGAAAATCGTTTCAGAAATTCTGAAGGATTATGATGATAAAATCTCTTTTGAGGATTATTTTAAAAAAGTATTAAAAAAGATCAGCAGGTAAGAAAACAGGAAAATGACAGAAGAAAATACAAATAATTCAGAAGAGACAAATCCAAATTTAGAAAATAATTTAAGGCCGGGCAGAATAGATGAATTTATAGGTCAGCAGAAACATAAGAAGAATCTTCAGACCTTTATACAGGGTGCTAAACAAAGAGGAGAGGCATTGGATCATGTTGTATTTCACGGTCCTCCCGGTCTTGGAAAAACTACCTTATCAAATATAATTGCAGCAGAAATGGGAGTTGAGATTAAACAGACATCAGGACCTGTCCTTGATAAAAAAGGTGATCTGACCGCAATCCTAACAGACTTGGAAGATAATGATATCCTTTTTATTGATGAGATTCATAGAATTAAAACTACCCTTGAGGAAATTCTATATAAAGCCATGGAAGATTATCAATTGGATATCGTAATAGGCCAGGGAGTTGGTGCAAAGAATATTACAATTGATATAAATAAATTTACTTTAATAGGTGCAACAACCAGAATAGGCTTATTATCTGCTCCAATGAGAGATAGATTCGGAATAGATTTCCATCTTGATTTTTATTCAAAAAAAGAGTTAATGGATGTTGTAAAGAGAAGTGCAAATATACTGAATGTAGAGTTAACAGTTGAATCTGCAGAAATGATTGCATTAAGATCCAGGGGAACACCAAGAATAGCAAATAAACTTCTAAGAAGAATGAGAGATTTTGCACAGGTAGAGGGCGATGGAATCATTGATAGAGCGATCTGTGAGATATCTTTTGAAGCACTTGATATAGATAAATCAGGATTTGATGAACTGGATAGGAGAGTATTACTTACCATAATAGATAATTTTTCCGGTGGTCCGGTTGGCCTCTCAACTCTTGCAACATCTGTCCATGAAGAGAAAGATACGATTGAAGATGTTGTAGAACCATATCTTGTCCAACAGGGGTATCTTCAGATAACACCAAGAGGCAGGGTTGTAACTGAAAAAGGATTTAAGTATTTTAGTAAAAATATATCCGGTACTCAAAAAGGACTTTTTTAATTGAAAATAATTGAAGGTTCAAGCAATTTAATCCTTGAAATTGATTTAAGCAGTAAAACATTTAATAAGATACATATAACTAAAGAGGATAGAAGACTATTTCTTGGGGGCAAAGGACTAGGTTTAAAACTTCTCTTTGACAGATTAAAACCAAATATTGATCCATTGGGTAAAGAGAATATTATCATTTTTACAACAGGGGTAATTCTTGGTACAGGAGCTCCTAATTCGGGAAGATTTTCAGCTGTGACAAAATCTCCATTAACAGGAATAATTACATCTTCGTCTTGTGGTGGTCCCTTCGGAATGGCGTTAAAAACCTCTGGTTGGGATGGCATTATTATTAAAGGAAATTTTGCATTACCTGCGCTTCTATCAATTGATTCAAAGGGTGTTGAGTTCATTGAATGTTCAGAACTATGGGGAAAAGATACTGTTGATGTTCAACAGGATACCGCACAATATGGATCTGGAGCAGTTGTTATAGGTCCTGCAGGGGAAAACCTGGTTAAATATGCCAACATTGCTTCAGGGCATCGTTTTCTTGGTAGAGGAGGAATGGGTGCAGTTTTTGGTTCTAAAAAATTAAAAGGGATTGTTGCAAAAGGAAATGAATTTAAGATTATACCGAAAGAGAGTGAAAAATTTAGAAAAACAGTAAAAAAAGCAAATAAATATATAAAAAGAAATATCATCACCTCAAAAGCATACAGAGATTATGGAACAAATTCAAATGTATTGATATGTAATAATGCCAGAATCCTTCCCATTAGAAATTTTAAATCTGGTAATCATAAAGATGCAAATTTGATCTCTGGAGAATATTATAAAGAAAAATTCAACACAAAATATCTTAGCTGCAAACAATGTTCTATTCTCTGTGGACATAAGGGTGAATTTTCTGCTTTAGATTCTACTAAGAAGAAAGTTTTACCAATACCTGAGTACGAAACAGTTGGATTAATGGGTTCTAATCTGGAAATCTTTGATGCATATAAACTTGCAGAATGGAATGATATATGTGGAAGGATGGGTATGGATACGATATCAACGGGTGGGACTATTGGATGGGTTATGGAAGCCAGTGAAAAAGGAATCTTCAATTCAGATCTGGAATTCGGGAAAGCTGAAAATATTTCTGATACATTATATGAGATAGCTAACAGGAAAGGAAAGAGTAAAGAACTTGCAGATGGATCAAGAGCACTTTCCGAAAAATATGGTGGGAAAGATTTTGCAATTCATGTTAAAGGCCTTGAAATGGGTGCATACGATCCAAGAGGTACAATTGGGATGGGACTTAATTATGCAGTCGCAAATAGAGGAGCATGTCACTTATCAACTGCAATATTTAGCCTGGAGATATTTTTTAATATGTTAGATCCATTTTCAACAAGATCTAAGGCAAATATAGTTAAATTTTTTGAAAATCTTAATTCAGCAATAAATTCTCTTCATACCTGTCAGTTTACTGCCTATGCTTATACACTGGAACCTGTTCTTATTAAATATACGCCTGCTCCAATATTAAAATTCTTCTTACAAAATATTCCTTCTTTAGCAGTTAAATTTATTGATATAAGTACATATCCGCAACTCTGGTCTTCAATTACTGGTATAAAACTATCAAGCAGTGATCTTCTAAAAGCTGGTGAAAGAGTCCATCTACTTGAACGATATATGAATACCCGAGAAGGGATAAGTAAAAAAGATGATATTCTACCCGACAGATTATTAAATGAACCTAGAAAAGATGATCCAGAAGGCAGAGTCGTTAAACTTGATAAAATGTTAAAAAAATATTATAAACTCAGAGGATATGACAGCAATGGCATTCCTAAAGAAGAATTACTAAAAAAACTAAAGATAATTTAAAAAAACTTATAATATTTTCTGTATCATTATTGAGTAAAAAATTCCATATATATTTGATTTTTTTGACATTATTTTTTATATTTTAATTATTAATTTATACAACCTCTTGGTTATATAATATAGCACACAGGTTGTACTTTTGACCTCAATTTTGTTAAAAATCTTCTTTAACTCCCTTTAATACAGGTTCTACATAAAACAGTTCATTCTGATATAGAGATTGCTGCTATGTTATATGGAATAAATTTGAAGGAAAAAATGTATTATTGGAAAAATAAGTGTGAAAATTTAAATAATATACTTATAAATATAAAGGAGTTTAAGATGAAAAATAAAATAATATTTTTTTCTGTTTTTTTGATAATATTAAATTCAATTTACCCTTTAACCATAAAGATCGGCAGTATTGCACCTGCAAGATCACCATGGGATATGGCGTTAAGAAAAATGGGTAGGGAATGGAAAAAAATATCTAAAGGAAAGATTAGTATAAAGATCTATCCAGGAGGGATTGCCGGTAGTGAAAAGGCAACTATAAGGAAGATGAAAATCGGTTCTCTAGGTGGCGCTGTATTATCGAATATTGGAATTACCAGTATTTATCCTGATTTTTTTGTATTAAGTATTCCACTTCTCATTCAGTCCGAAAAAGAACTAAATTATGTAACTGGAAAAATGGATCAATATTTTAAAAAAAAAATAGAGGAGAGGGGATATAAGATCATTATCTGGTCTATGGCAGGTTGGTTACAGTTCTTTTCCAAAAAACCAATATTTACTCCTGATGATCTAAAAAAGCATAAATTATCTTTTTTTACAGGAGAGCCAAAAATGGAACAGTCATGGACCAGGTCAGGATACCAGGTAATACCAAATGAGATAAAGGATTTAATGATGGGACTACAAACCGATATGGTAAATGCCTTTTACTTACCTCCTCTGGTTGCAGCATCAGGCCAATTTTTTGCCCTGGCTCCGAATATGGCTTCCATAAAGGTTGCACCCTTATATGGGGGAATTGTATTTACTAAAAGGATCTGGGAAAAAATTCCTGATAATATAAAAGATGAGCTTCTTGAATCCTGCAGAAAGATATCTTTAACCCTTAATCAAAAAACAAGGAAACTTGAAAAAGATGCTATTAAGGCAATGGTAAAGAACGGATTAAAAATAAATATAATAAGTAGAACTCAAAAAAGAAAATGGTTTGCTGAAGCTGAGAAAAATGTAAATTATCTTATTGGAAAAGTTCTTTCAAAAGAGATCTATGAAAAAACGCAAAAATATCTAAAGGAATTCAGAAAAAATAATTAATTATAGGTATCATAACTGGGCTGTAAATCCAACAATTGGTCTGAGGTACTATATGAAAAGCTTTTTTATTCGTCTAGATATTGGATTTGGAAAGAATTCAACAGGGTTTTATTTTAATTTTGGACATATTTTCTGATCATTATAAAAAAAAGAGCAAAATACAAAAAAATCTGTTAAAATAATATTAAAATTGTTTTAGGAGGTTTTATGGGAAATGATTTTCAAGATAAGGTGGCTTTGATTACTGGTGCTACAAGTGGGATTGGGTATTCGACTGCAATTGCATTTGGGAAGCAGAATGCCAAGTTAGTGCTTACAGGACGTAAAGAAGAGAAGCTTGACAAATTGAACTCTGATCTTGACAAGATGGGAGTGGAATCTATCATCCTTGCCGGAGATATCACCAATCAGGAATTTAGAGAAAAACTAATTGATAAAACTTTCGAATCTTTTGGCAAACTTGATATACTTGTTAATGCAGCAGGTATAATTGCAAGTGGCTCGATAGAGAATACAAGTTTAGATGATTTTGACACTATGATGGATATAAATCTGAGATCGGTATTTCATTTGACTCAATTGTCTTTAAAAATGATAAAAGAAAGTAAAGGAAATATAATAAATGTTGGATCCGTTACCGGTACAAGAGCTTTTCCAGGAATTCTATCCTATTGTGTTAGTAAAGCAGGACTTGATCAACTTACCAGAGTTCTCTCCTTGGAACTCGCTGAATATGGAGTTAGAGTAAATGGTGTAAACCCGGGAGTTGTTGAGACGAATCTTCATAAAAACGGAGGAATGGAAGAAGAAAATTATATAAAATTCCTTGAACATAGTAAGTCAACTCATCCGATGGGCAGGGTCGGGCAACCAGAGGAAATTGCAAATCTAATCACATTTTTAGCTTCAGATAAAGCTGGATGGATAACTGGTATTAACTGCAATATCGATGGTGGAAGACACCTTACTTGTGCTAGATAAATAGTCAGGAGAGCCAAAAATGATTCAGATTTATCATGGAAAAATTATATCATTAGATAAAGAAAATAATATTTATAATTATCTAATTGAAGATCAGGGGAAAATAATTTATTTAGGTGATTCTTTGCCGGATAAATATGCTGATGATATCCCTGTATTTGAATTAGGTAAACAAGTACTGCTTCCTTCATTTGGTGATGGACATATACATTTTTCAAGTTGGGCATTAATTGCGGTATCCTATTTTGATGTAAGAGAAGCAAAAAATATTCCTGAAATTCAACAGATTATAAAGACATATATTGAAAAAAATAATAGACTCAAAGCGGTTATATCTTTTGGAATATCCAAACATAGTCTAAAAGAAAAACGGTTGATCACAAGAGAGGAATTGGACCAGGTTTGTCCAGATGTTCCAATGTTGATTATCTGTTATGATGGTCATTCAGCAGTTTTCAATAGCAAAATGCTTGAAAAATTCCCCGATAAAGTTAAAAATCTAAGAGGTTATGAGGAAGAAAAGGGTCATCTATTTAATGAGGCGTATTTTGCAGGGACCGATTTCGCCACATCTTTAGTACCTCCTTTGAATTTAGTAAGAAGTATAATAAAAGGTTTCGATCTTCTGGCTGAAAAAGGAATTGGTTTAATTCATGTAACAGAAGGTATTGGATTCCCTAAAGATCTTGACATTGCCCTTGTTAGTTTAATTGCAAAAGCAACAACAAAAAAAAGCAAATTTCAAACAAGATTATTCTTTCAAACAATGAAAACAGAGAAAGTTATAAAAAGAAAATTACCCCGAATTGGAGGTTGTTTTGCTACAGCCATAGATGGCTGTTTCGGGGCCTGTGATGCTGCCCTACACGAACCTTATACGAATGATCCGGATAATAAAGGAATTTTTTTTCATAAAGAAGAAGAAATTATTGAATTTGCCAAAAAGGCAAATAGAGCCGGATTACAAATTCAAATGCATGCAATAGGGGATGCAGCGGTATCACGTGCTGTAAAAGCAATTGAAAATGCATTAACTGATTTTCCCAGAGAAGATCACCGGCATACAATTATTCACGCATGTATGATTTCACCAAAAGACTTGAAAAAAATAGCCAAATTGGGGATTGGGATTACTCTTCAACCCGGTTTTTTAATAAGCCCATTGGAACCTATTGAGTATTTAAAGGAAATTCTCGGCTCCCGTGTAATTAAAAGTTCACAATTAAAGTCTATATTGAATGCTGGAATACATCTAAGCAGCGGATCAGATGCACCTGTAACCCATCCTGATCCTATTGAAGGAATCTATGGCGCCTGTAATCATCCTTATGATCCTAACCAATCCTTATCCATTTTAGAAGCTCTTAAGATGTATACATATGAAGTTGCATGGACTACATTTGATGAAAAAGAACGGGGAAGTTTAGAAATGGGAAAAATTGCTGATATGGTAATTTTAAATAAAGATCCATTAAATCTTGATCCGGGAGATTTACGATCATTAAAAACAGATAAGTTGATTTTAGGTGGAAAAGAATATATGCCTGGGATGGGCATTGCTGGTGCACTATGGAATGGACTTGCAGGGAGAAAGGGAAAAATTTAAAATGAGTATATTAAAAAATTTTAATATTGCATCTTTGAAAGAATTTTATTTAAAAAAATTTTTTACATTGGAATCTTTTGATTATATAGAGAGAGGTCAGGATTTCAGGCATGATCTAGATATGTCTAAATTTCATTGGGTTTTTTCAAATATACCTGAAGGTTCAAAAGTCCTGGATTTAGGCTGTGGTTGCGGTAATCTGAATTTCTTAAAAAAAAAATCATGTCAAATTGTTGGTCTTGATATTTCACCCTTAAATAGTAAAAGAGCTATTGAGAATGGATATGATTATGCCATTTGTGGCAATTTAACCAATCTACCCTTTCAATCTGAAGCTTTTGATGTAGTTCTATCGCTGGATGTAATTGGACACATCGCTTTTAATGAAAAGGATCTATGTATATCTGAAATTAAACGGGTCCTGAAACCTACAGGGATTACTCTTCATGGTATAGAAAGTGATCAGGTGAATTACGATTCTCTTTCAAAAAAGGAGTTAAAACAATTTGTTGAAGTAGATGGTCACATTGGAATGGAAGGGCAGAAAGAAAATGAACATAGGTTTAGTAAACATTTTAAATATGTTGAGAGCCAATTCCAATTTAACATTCCAATGACTGTCTCAGAAATAAAAAAACAGAGCATAGAATATCCAATGAAATTTCAAATTGATCCATATCTCTTAAACCGGTTAAAAAAGTTTGATAATCAGGAAAAATATGTCTGGAATTTAGCTATGGGTTTTGTTTTTGAAAGAATTATGAAATTCAGACCTGCAATCAAAGATACCTGGGGATTTTTATTATTAAGAGCTGGGAATCTAAATATGTCTGCAGATAACTTTGGGATTCCTGAAATATCAAAGTATCTGAAACCAGTTTCTATTGGTTCAAGAAATGATCTATATCATATATTAGATGGTTTTTACAATCCTGAAGGAGATAGCTCTTTAGAGAACTCTTATAGGTGGATCGGGAGTGAAGCGCAAATTCTTGTTCCATATGCGAAAAATTATAGATTATGTATTGGAGCAAGCAGGTTAGAAGGTGCAAATGAGGCTGAATTTGAAATTTCAATCCAAGGTGAGAAAAAAATCAAATTGAAATCATCTGAAGAAAAAATGATTATTGATATTAAAGGACCGGATCTGCAAAAAACAGATAATGTAATAATTACCTTCGAGAGCAATACATTTATTCCTGAAGAATTATCTGACCAGCAGAATAAAATTTCTGATCAGAGAAAACTGGGAATCAGAATTTACTGGATTGATTGGACATAAAAAACTAAATTTTATTTTATTTTTGATGAATATAATTTTTTTTTATCTATAATATGAAGAAGTGAGGATAAAATGAAAAATACAAAAAAAAAATTCTCTTTTTTGGATTATTCTAATCATCTTTTTTCTCTTAGGCAATTGTAGCCCTGAATCCCAAGACCAGAAGAACATAATAATTATGGAAATTCCAGTTCATCTTTAGAGAATTCAGGCGCTCAAACCGATTCTAAGAATATACCATTATCATCAAAATGGTTTTTCTATACCTAAACATATGTCCTTATAATAGGACACATTTAGATAAAATTTCTTGGCATTAGAATTGCTTTATATAGTTAGGAGGATAAAATGAAAAAAACAATTTTGATGATTATGTTTGTTATGTTGGCTGTATTAACTGTAAGTGGTCAAGATTATAATAATCAATATTATGATCAATATAGTGACCAGGGTTATGGTTATAATTCTACTGATATCTATCAGGAGTATTCTTATGATTATAAAAATATCCTTTCACAGATCGGTAGATACGAGACAGTGTATTATTGGGAGCATCCATACAAGTATGTAAATTTTGTAATAGTGGGGAGAAAAGTATATATAATTCCTAGAGGAAAGTTTTATGAAATTTATGACCGGAACTTTTTTCAACTTGTATCACAGGATCGATTTATATCTCTTTCATGTTTTGGAATGCCTTACTACGATAACTATTACAGATTTTCTCTCTATAGTGATTATTTTAGATACAACTACTACATGGGAAGGAGCTTTGGAAGCTATTGGTTTAGAGGTCTTAGGAGACATTATAGAAGATACTATAAAAGCAGAAAGACGCATAAAAGGTATAAGAAATATAAAATAAGATTCTATAAGAAAAGAGGTCATAGAGGAGATTATAGAAAAAAACATATACCAACAAAAAGCCAGAGCAACTATACAGTAAGAAAGGTACAAAAAAGAAAAATTGCTCAGAAAAGAAGTCCTGTTTACAAGAGATCTAGGAGAGCAGTGAAATTTACTAAAAGATATGTTAAACGAAGCATTAAGAAGAAGGTAAAGATAGTAAAGAGCAGTAGATCTATTAAGAAATCTAATTCTAAGAGAAGCAGGAAAGTAAGAAAGACTTCAAAAAACAAAAAGGTCAGTAAAAGAAGAAGTAAGAGATAAGCATTTAATAACAATATCTCCTGTTCTTATCTAAGAACGGGAGATATATAGTATCAAAATCCTAATATTTAACTTAAATTAAAATCCAGATCAGGTAATATTATTAAAATCTATTGATTTACATAATGAATGCGTATCCAATTTTTAGGAACAGTGCACGGTTTGTTTGCGGTATACCGGTATTTTGGTATCCATAATAATTATCTGAATATCCAAGAAATAGAACTGTCTGCGGATTAAGCTTATATGAAAAAAGAATTTGTGTAAAAAGATGTCTTTATGGGAAATACTTTTAAATAAAGAATTCTGAAAATTTTATCTTATAAATTTTTATAATTAATAAATAAAAAAATACTACACCTCTTACCGAAGAACAATACGATGGAGTTGTTGTCAGCATGAATGCAATGGGTGGTAGTTTAAACATAACTAGTGATGGTGTTATTACAAATAGCGGTTACTGGAAAGGGAGACGGTAATAACAAAAATCTTGACTATTTGAGCTATTTATAATATTATATTGAATGCCAAAAGTTAAGATTATTATGACAATTAATGCATTCAATTTTGTAAATCCATACATTATTTCAGATGAAAAATTTAATTAAAATAAAAAAAGTTTTAATACCGTTTGTTTTGGTTTTCTTTGTATTGGTTTTATCCATTAGCCCCAAAAAGGAAGAGGTAAAAAAAGAGAATATGGCTAAGAAGGAGAAACTTGCAGTGGCTACCAAAAAAAACCCATTTTTTGAAGAGTATAATACTCTATTTAATATACCACCTTTCGAAAAAATTAAAGAGGCTCATTATATGCCTGCTTTTGAAAGAGGTATGAAGGACGAGAAGGCGGAAATTGATGCTATTGTAAATAATACAGAAGCACCTACCTTCAAAAATACTGTTGAAGAATTGGAAAAAACAGGGAAATTACTTGATAAAGTAAGTGCTGTATTTTTTCATCTCAATGGTAGTCACACTAATGATAATTTTCAAAAAATTGCCCAGGCAGTTACACCAATGTTAAGCAAACATGGAAATTATATTGCCTTAAATGATGGATTATTTAAGAGAATCAAAGTGGTTAATAAACAAAAAGACACACTCAAATTAGCCCCCCAGGAGTTGAAACTACTTGAAAAAACCTATAGAAGTTTTGTTAGAAGTGGTGCTGATCTTCAAGGTGAGGCAAAAGAAAAAGTAAAAAAAATAAATGAAGAAATGTCAGGTTTGGCATTAAATTTTAGACAGAATTTATTAAAAGAGACAAATAACTTCAAAATGTATATTGATAAAAAAGAAGATCTTATTGGATTATCTGATGCTTCAATCAAATCATCTGCAGCAGCTGCTAAAAGAGATGGTCAGGAAGGGAAATGGTTGTTTACTTTACATAAACCAAGTTGGATCCCATTTTTACAATCTTCACCAAAAAGAGAATTAAGAGAAAAATTATATAAGGGATATATTAACCGTGGTGACAATAATAATGAATTTGATAATAAGAAAATTATTGCTAAACTTACTGCTTTAAGAGTCGAAAAGGCTAATCTCATGGGTTATAAAACTCATGCAGATTATAGACTTGAAGTTAATATGTCAAAAAAACCTGAAAATGTTTATAAACTCTTAAACAGATTATGGGAACCTGCTTTAAACATGGCTAAAAAAGAAAAAGATGCATTGCAGGCTATGATAGATAAAGAGGGTGGGAAATTTAAACTTGAATCATGGGACTGGTGGTATTATACTGAAAAACTTAGAAAAGAAAAATATGCACTGGATGAAAATGAATTAAGACCCTATTTTGAAATTAGTAATGTAAGAGAAGGTGCTTTTTATGTAGCCAATAAGCTTTATGGAATAAAATTTATTGAAAGAAAGGATCTTCCTAATTACCATCCTGATGCTAAAGCTTTTGAAGTACAGGAAGCTGATGGAAAACATATCGGTATTTTATATACAGATTATTATTATAGAAATAGTAAGAGGGGCGGCGCATGGTGCGGTGGACTTCAAGGATATTCAAATATTGAAAAGGAAATATTTCCAATTACTTATAACGTATGTAATTTTACAACACCAGTCGGGGATAAGCCTTCTCTATTAACTTTTGAAGAAACTTCAACATTATTCCATGAGTTTGGTCATGCACTTCATGTTTTATTTAATAAAACAAAATACAGAGGTATATCAAGGGTTTCTAGAGATTTTGTAGAACTTCCTTCTCAAATTATGGAACACTGGGCAGCAGAACCTGAAGTAATGAAAGTTTATGCTAAACATTACCAGACTGGAAAACCAATTCCAGACGAACTAATCAAAAAACTGGAAAAAAGCAGTCATTTTAATCAGGGATTCGCTACTGTAGAATATCTTGCAGCATCTCTTCTTGATATGAATTATCATACTTTAACCGATAAAACCCCGGTTAATACAAATGAATTTGAGAAGAAATATTTTGAATCTATTGGTCTGATACCTGAAATTATTTCCAGGTATAGGAGTACTTATTTTGCTCATATTATTGGTGGCTATGATAGTGGATATCACGCATATATCTGGGCGGAAGTTTTGGATTGTGATGCTTTCGAAGCATTTAAAGAGACAAGTTTATATGATCAAAAAACTGCTAAGTCATTCAGAGACAATATTCTATCAAGTGGTGGAATGGTAGATGAACAAATTATGTATCGAAACTTTAGAGGTAGAGATGCTAAAATCGATGGTCTTCTGAAGAAAAGAGGATTATAATAAAATAGATTTGAAATAGGAGTACTATGAAATGTAGTACTCCTATTTCAAAGGAGAACAATTCATGAAATTTAAGTATATATATTTAGTTGTAATAGGTCTATTTCTAATTATTGGTTTAGGAAATTCAATTCAAGCTGATGAAGGTATGCTGCCACTCAGTGAGATACATAAGCTTGATTTGAAAGCACTTGGTTTTAAATTAGATTCAAAAGTACTATATAATCCAAAAGGAATAAGTCTGATTGATGGAATAATAAATTTAAGTGGCTGTACTGCCTCTTTTGTTTCACCGGAAGGATTAATACTTACAAACTATCATTGTGCATTCCCTGCAATACAAAGAGTTACTACTAAAGAAAAGGATTTCATGAAAAAAGGCTTCATGGCAGTTGATCGAACAAAGGAATTACCTGCTAAAGGATATACTGTTCGTATGATTGATTTTTATAAAGATGTATCTAAAGAGGTCATGAGTGTTGTAAAAAATAAAATGTCTTATGAGCAACGTACAAAGGCAGTTGAAAAGAAAATTAAAAAGATCGTTATTAAGATAGAGAAAAAGTATCCAGGAAAAAGAGCAGAAGTTGCAGAGATGTTCCTTGGGAAAACTTATGTACTATTTGTTTATGTTTATATCAAAGATGTCCGTTTAGTTTATTCTCCTCCAAGAAGCATCGGAGAATATGGAGGAGAAACTGATAATTGGATGTGGCCCCGCCATACTGGAGATTTTACTTTTATGAGAGCTTATGTTGCTCCAGATGGATCTTCAGCAGAATATTCAGAAAAAAATATACCTTTTCATCCAAAAAAATATTTGCAAATAGCGCCAGAAGGCGTTAAAGAAGAAGATTTTGTATTTGTTCTTGGTTATCCGGGAAGAACATTTCGTCATAGAACATCACATTTTTTTCAATTTGAAGAGAAAATTAAAAAACCTTATGTTGTAGAACTATATACATGGATGATTAATGTATTAGAGACGATAAGTAAAAAAAATCGAACTACTGAAATCAAATTATCTTCAAGTTTAAAGCGGCTATGGAATGTAATGAAGAAATATAAAGGCCAGTTAAAAGCAATGAATAATCTTAAACTTACGGAAAAAAAAATAAAAGAAGAAAAGGAATTACAAAAATATATAGATGGGAATGAAAATCTTAGGAAAAAGTATGGAAATATCTTTTCTGAGATTGGTGCTCTCTATAAAGAAAAAACTCAAGATGCGGAATATGATTTTTTCCTTCAATATATAAAACGAAGCAGTACTCTTTTTAATAATGCATATAGAGTGTATGAAGCTTCTATTGAAAGGAAGAAGAAAGATACTGATAGAGAATCATCATATATGGATAGAAACTTTACCAGAACAAAAAGATATATGATGATTGGTTTAAGAAATTTTACTCCAGAATCTGATAAGATAACATTTAAGCAAATGTTAATGAGAGGAGTCAAATTAAATAGAAAGTATTCAATAATTCCAATCCAGCAAATAATAAAAAATAAGAAAGGAATAGATGCAGAGAAAGCAATTGATGCATTTATTGAAAAGATTTATACCCAATCTAAGTTTCATAAAAAAGATTATCTGAAAAATATGCTTTTTAAATCTACTAAAGAACTTAATAAAATAGATTCACATCTTTTAAAATTTGTACGTTCTCTATATCCAGTTTATCAAAAACAGAAGGATAAATATAAACAACAAAAAGGAAAATTAGATAAATTATTTGCAAAGTTAATAGAGGTAAAACAAAAATTCAAAGGTACAAGTTTTATCCCTGATGCAAATAGCACACTCAGGCTGACTTATGGATACGTTAGAGGATATTCTCCAGCTGATGCAGTTGTATATACACCTTTCACAACCTTAACCGGTTTGATCGAAAAGAACACTTCCCAACATCCATTTATTGCTACAGAAAGATTATTTGATCTATATAAAAATAAAGATTTTGGTTCATATACACTTCCTTCTTTAAATGATGTACCTGTAAATATTCTATATAGTACAGATACAACTGGAGGAAATTCCGGTAGTCCTGTTTTAAATGCAAAAGGAGAATTGATCGGATTAAACTTTGACAGAGTTTTCGAAGCAACAATCAATGATTATGGCTGGGCAGAATCTTACAGCAGAAGCATTGGGGTTGATATCAGATACATCCTTTGGTTCCTTGAAAAATTTGGAGGAGCAGGGTATTTATTAAAAGAAATGAATATCTTCAACAATTAAACAAGAACCTTTCAACCTTAAATGAATGTTTTGTTTTTTTTAATTTTATAGAATATTATTTTATATTAAATAATAAGATATGTTATGATATGTAAAGAAAATGACAAAAATAAATTTTGAAAAACTCTTTGGTTTTAAAAGAAAAATCAATATAGCAATAGTTGGTTCAAGGGATTTCAATAATTTCGATGTTTTCAAAGACAAATTAGAACCAATTCTTTCTAAATTAATGGCCAGGATAGATAATATAGTTTCCGGAGGAGCAAAAGGGACTGATTCTATGGCAGAAAAATATGCTATTGATAATAATTTAAGCACCATAATTTATAAACCTGATTGGGAAAAACATGGAAATAGTGCAGGAATAATACGAAATAGAACTATTATAAAGAGTTCAGATCTTATTATTGCATTTTTAATAAAGAATTCCAGAGGCACTTCAAATTCAATAAAAGTTGCAAAAGAACTAAAAAAGGAAATTGTAGTTTTTGAAATAAATTAAAAATTTTTTATTTATTTTTTTAATACATTTTTTTTATTTTTAAGTATACTATATTAGGAGATAAATATGAGTAAAAAGCTTATATTGATAATTACTATTATTTTCATGATTAATTTAATAAATATTTTTGGAAATTATCCAATTAATCATGATATAAGATTTGAACATATAAACCAGATGGATGGTTTATCGCAAGGAAGTATTAATTGTATGACCCAGGATAAAAATGGATTCATGTGGTTTGGAACTCAATCTGGATTAAACAAATATGATGGATACAAATTTGAAGTTTTTTTAAATGACCCTGATGACCAGTTTTCTATTTCATTCAATTATATAACTGCACTGTTTGAAGATATAAAAGGGGATTTATGGGTTGGAACACAAAATGGACTAAATAGATTTATAACCTCAGAAAAAAGATTTGTGAGATATTACTCAAGCAGTAATATCAATAGTATCAGCAATAATACTATTACAGCTATTTGCGAAGATAAAAATGGTGATATATGGGTTGGCACTCCAAATGGATTAAATAGATATAATTATAAAAATAATAATTTTAAAAGATATATTAATAATAATAAAGAAGGCGATATAAATAATATTAGAATTTCAAGTCTATTCAAAGATAAAAATGGGATATTATGGATTGGCACTATAGGTGGAGGTATAAATAAGTATATTGAAGGTAAAGATGCTTTTATAAACTATGAATCTAGAGATAATAATGTGAAGTTCATAACTACATTGTTTGAAGATCATAGCGGTGAATTCTGGATAGGGACATTTGGAAGAGGTATAGCAATATTCAAAAGAAAAAAAAAAGATTTTGTTTTTTATAATCATAAAACTAATGATCCCAAAAGCCTTAGTCATAATAGGATTAATTTTATATTTGAAAGTAAAAATAATATGCTATGGGTTGGGACCCCAAATGGTCTTAATAGATTTAACAGGAGAGAAGAGAATTTTTATATTTATAAGAGCAATGTGTCTAATGCATTTAGTTTAAGCTTCAATATGGTTTCTGCAATGTTTGAAGATAATAATGGAATATTATGGATAGGAACTTTAGGCAGAGGCCTTAATAAATTTACTAAAAGAAGTGATTTCTTTAAAAAACATATTCCTGAGCCTCAAAACCCAAATAGCCTCAGTAATAGTTTTGTTTATTCAATAATTGAAGATAAAAAGAAAAATTTATGGGTTGGAACTCAAGGTGGTGGCATTAATAAGATAAACAGAGAACTGAATCAGTTTTCCTTTTACAGATTTAACAGATCAGATGGCAAAAGCATTAGCAGTGATTACATTTCATGTTTATTTGAGGATAAAGAGGATAATATCTGGATTGGAACTTTTGGAAATGGAATAAATAAGTATATAAAAAAAGAAAATAGTTTCAAAAGATATATTCCTGGTATTAATGCGCCTGGTGCTATCAGCAATGTAAAATATATTCTTGAATCTGATAAGAGTCCTGGAGTTTTATGGCTTGCTACAGCTGGTAGCGGATTAGTAAAGTTTAATAAAAAAAAAGAGTTATTTGAATTATTTTTTACATCAATAGGCAGAGAGTCCGACCCATCTTCAGTAAAATTTAAAAACATGCATGAAAATCTAAATTCAAATACCATTTATTTTTTATATGAGGCGCCATCAAAACCTGGATATATTTTTGTGTCAACTGATAAAGGTTTAAGTGGATTTAATTTTAAAAATAATAAGATTGAAGCAGAATATACTGTTAAAGATGGATTACCTGATAATGTAATATATGCTGTATTGGAAGATTCAAATGGATTTTTGTGGTTAAGCACAAATAAAGGTATTTCAAAATTTAATATTGAAAATAACACTTTTTTAAATTATGATATTGAAGACGGGTTACAAGGTATGGAATTTAATGGCGTCTCTGCTTTTAAAAATTCTTCTGGTGAAATGTTTTTTGGTGGAACAAATGGATTCAACTCTTTTTTCCCGGATAAAATAATAAAAAACAAAAAAATTCCTGCCATATACATAACTGATTTCAAAGTATTTAACGAATCTATTAAAATAGGGAAAAACTCAACCTTAAAAAAAGATATCTGTGAAGTAGGGAAGATAATACTCCCATATTATAAAAACACATTTACATTTGAATTTGTTGCATTGGATTATACAGCTCCAAGAAAAAATAAATATGCCTATAAATTAGATAATTTTGATAAAGTCTGGCATTTTGTAGATTATAAGAAAAGATCTGCTCAATATATGAATATAAATCCAGGGGAATATATTTTTAGAGTAAAAGGATCAAATAGTGATGGTGTCTGGAATGAAACAGGAGTAGAGATAAAACTAATTATAAATCCTCCTTTCTGGAATACCTGGAGTTTCAGGATTTCTACATTTTTATTAATATTACTTATTTTCCTAATTCTATATAAAAAAAGAATGTCAAATGTCTCTTCAAGATTGAGACTTGAAACTGAACTAAGTGCTGCTCATAACGCGCAAATGTCTATAATGCCTCAATCTGACCCTAATATCGAGGGATATGAAATTTCAGGATTATGTATTCCTGCAAGCGAAGTTGGAGGCGACTTTTATGATTATTTATGGTTGGATGAAAATAGATCGAATTTCGGTATTGCCATAGGTGATGTTTCGGGAAAAGCGATGAAAGCAGCTATGACTGCAATAATGACAAATGGGATATTATTTTCACAGGCTTCTGAATCCAATTCAATAAAAGATATAATGACAAAAATTAATAAACCCATTTATTTAAAAACAGAAAAACAGGTTTTTACAGCACTCTGTTTAGTTTCAATTAATATTAATTCAAAAATAATGTCATTTACTAATGCTGGATTAAGTGAACCAATAATCAAATCAGGAAATTCAGTGACTAGAATAAAACAAAAAGGTATAAAGTTCCCTCTTGGAATTAAAAAAGACAGCAAATATCTTGAAAATGACATTCAACTGAAATCAGGCGATACGCTTTTACTTTATACAGATGGTGTTTCAGAGGCTATGAATACTAAAGATGAACTTTATGGAACAAAGAGATTAATGGACTTAATTAAAGGAATTGAAACAAAAGAGAAGAGCCCAAAAGAGATAATCAATATTATAATGAGTAATATAGGAGAATTTTCAAATGGAGAACCTCAAAGAGATGATATAACAATAGTAATAATGAAAGTGAAGTAAATTAGATCAAATACAAAAAATGTCTGGAAAGCATTGTTGAAGTTCAGAAACATATTAGACTCTGATCCCCCAAAAAACCCAAATGAT
>CBDUZW010000073.1:0-26349 GCA_965371805.1 uncultured bacterium
ATCTTGTCATTTCAACGGTCTTTTTTCTGTTACCCACACATTCTGGCGGAGAACCCAATAATTATTAAATTTTGGTACAATTTAGTTGACCATGGAAAAGTAAAGAGACAATCTGAAAATAACAGTTTTTAAATCAATTGAAGAAGAAAATGCAGCAGAGTATAAACGATTAAGATCTCTTTCACATGATGAACGGCTTAAGGAATTTGGAATATTACAAGAGAGAACCCGGGGAGAAGATTGGACTTCAAAACCAATGAAAAAGATCTTTAGTTGCGAAAAAATCACATGGTAAAATTAATAATATTTTTTTTCTTGACTACAAAATAAATTTTGATATATTTATTAAATGGATTCTAAACAAATTAAAATTTTTCTTGAAAAAATCGATGAAAATTTTCTGATGAATGAGTCCAGTTCCGCAAAGTATGCCAGAGGTTATAATTATTTTAAACAAGGAGCAGTAAAAAAAATTTCATTAGGGCAGGGAACCATTATAAAAGCTGAAGTCCTTGGGAGCGAACAATATGAAGTCAGTATTGAGCTGTCAAAGTCACCTCCGGTTTTTTCCTGTAATTGTCTATCAATTCCGGATGAATTATGTAAGCATTGTGTTGCTACCGGGCTGACAATTCTAGATAATCCTGGTTTTGTGGAAATAATTCCTGAAATAAAACCTTCCTTGAGAGAAGATAAAAAAATCAGAGAGGTCTTAAAAAACACTTCAAGTTCTAAAAAAGATGCCTTTTTATTAGAAATATTCCAGAAAAACTCTGATTTAAAAGAAATATTTTTAATTAAGACTCTTGGACAGATATCTTTGGTTTCAAAAAAGACGATTAAATCTATAAGAGATGAGTTAATAAAAAAGATCGAAAAATTAAATTTTTCGAATCAGGAGGAGTTGTACTACTACGGCAGTAAAGGCACTAATTCCTCTTATTATGGTTATAGAGAGGATTATGAATATTTTCAGGATGGAGCTGATTATATGATAAATAATGTTTTAAATCCATATAAAAAAAAGGTGATAAAAAATTTGCAAACCGGGAATATTGTAGAAGCAAATAAATACTATCTTGGAATTTTAACAGGAGTCCTCATGATCGACAGTGAGAAGATAGAGGATGAACAGGATATATTTTATGAAGAAATCAAATCTTATCTTCTGGATATTGCAAAGCATATCTTTTATGAGTTTTTTAAAATCTTCAAAACCTGTGATAAAAGTGAAGAAGCATTAAAAATTATATCAGAGAATTTGTTTAGTGAACTAATCTATTTAAAAGAAAACAATTCATATGAAGGCGAATTGTTTGATCTATCTTTTCTGAAGATACTTATACTGGAATTAGTTCAAAATCCCGAACTCGCTGAATATATCGATTTAGAGCTGGATAAAATAGAACTTTGTGAAGCGGATAAAGATGAGATCAAAATGAAAATAGCTGAAATAAGTAAAAAAACTGTAAAATGGCTGGAAATTGCACATAGATCTTATCTTAATAATATCATGATCGGAAAACAATTACTGAATTATTATCAAAAAAACTGTGACACAGAATCTTTTATCTCTTATGCACAAAAACTGTTTGAAAATTCCCCCAAAGAGTTTTCTGAATTTCTATATGAAAACAGGATCATTAAAAAAAATAAAGATCTGTATATAAAAATCCTTGAAACTCTGGCACGGAACAGGTCCAGTATTATTCATTTTCGAGAATTAAAAAAAATTGCTGATATAGAAACAATTGAATCCTTTATAAAGTGTATTGGTGCAAAATATAAGAATAAGTTCTGGGTGGAATTATTAGTTGAAGAAAAAAAATTTGAAACAATCCTGGATCATATAAAAAAGAATTCTTCTTCTTATGAGTTTGAAATATTTATTACTCCGATCATAAATATATACCCGGAAGAGTGCTTTAATATTGTAAAAATGAAAACAACAAAGTTTTTAACAAAATCAGTAGGTAGAGGATATTATGTCAGTGCAGCCAATTGGCTAAAAATATTAACAAAAATTAAAAACAGAAAGATCAGAAAAAAATTGATAGTTTATATTGATTCTCTTTTATTCACATTTAAAAAAAGATCTGCAATGAAAGATGAATTTTTAAATGCAGGGTTAATGAATTTAAATTAACGAGGTTTCATTCAAGCAGTCAGCATTATTAAGCCAACATAGTATTCATTTTAGAACTTTAATGTTTGAATACCTTTTCTTCAGATTCTCTAATAATAGATCCGACTCTTTATTAAGTTTTTTCCGTTTTTCATATTCATGGGTACTTAATAATTTATGATGAATTTCTATGAACCGATTTCTTATATCCCCGAATTCATTTGAGTTATATGTTTTTTCAATCCAATCAATTTCATTTCTTTTTAAGCACTCCATTATTTTTTCCGGAATATAATCTAAATACTCTATCTCTTCGTAGTTACTGCAATGCCAGATATCATATTCCTGTACATCATGACCAATTATGTAAGGGATTAAATATAGATTTGAAAACATTAAATCTGCAAGCATAAACTTTGCTTTGTCGAGATTGTTCAATCTGTATAAAGTAATTGCCCAGCAGAGTTTTTGTACCGGTTCTCCTAAATCATCCGGAAATTTCTTTTCATACCATTTAATATATTCATATGATTTATTGAGATCATTTAATGCAAAATAGAGCCAGAACAATACATATCTTTTACCTCTGCCGTCTCTTATATAACCATGGATCTTTTTTTCTTTATTAAAAGAGGATTTATAGCTTGATATTCTTTTTTTCAATTTTTCATAAGAATCAGGGAAACTATACATAGTTAATTACTCTTAAGTTTATTGTTAACAATCATAATCAAACTTTATTATATTTAGCCTTTGATTCCTTAATTTCCCAATATCCACGAGTGCCACCAATTCTTTTCAGAGATCCTTTTTCTTTACCATCTGCGGCAGTTGTTAAGTAATCCTTAATAACTGAATTTTGCTCTAACTCCTGTTCTTGCAATATATTAGAGATGTGCATACTAATGTTTGGTATAGAGGTGTCAAAAATTTCTGCGAGTTGATTCTGGTTCATCCATACCATACCATCTTTAGCATAAAGTGAAACAGATGCCTTGCCATCAGTAGTATTATAAATAATTATATTCTATTCTTCGTTTTTCATTTTTTTCTCTGTTTAATCTTTTCTATAATCTTTTTCATTTTACGTCTCATTGAATGCTCGATTATATATAAATATATAAAAAAAATCAAATATTATCATATTTACAACAACTTTCCATAATCCCTATATAACACAACATGTGTCTTTTAAAAACAGATACCTGTTTGGGCTCATAACCCAAAGGTCAGAGGTTTCTGGATACTATCCAAGCTCATCCTCTCCTCGCTATTTCTCATTTTCCCAGTTTTTATATTCAGGTGCTCTCTGAAGGTGTTAAATAATAATGGTAGATAAAGTTATACATGAGATTTCAAAAATTTAGTAATAATTAATGATTATTTTTTAAAATTATATTAGAATTAAACATGTAAATAAAGGAGAGATCATCATGAAAAAATTAAAAATTATGCAATTGATAATTATATCAGGCATCCTATTTTTGTCGGCAGCAGACCTGCAGGCAGCCACAGTCAAGTCTTTGGACGGAGTGCCCCTGGTTTACACTGATCAGGGCAAGGGTGGACCCGCCTTGGTTTTTGTCCATTGCTGGAGTTGCAATAAGGGATTCTGGGAAGCGCAGGTTCCCTATTTCTCCAAAAAATACCGGGTTGTAACCATGGACCTGGCAGGACACGGGGACTCCGGAAAGAATCGTGACAAATGGACCATTGAAGCTTATGCCCGGGATGTTGCCGTGGTAGTAAAAACCTTAAAACTGAAAAAAATCATCCTTATCGGCCATTCAATGGGCGGCCCCGTTGTCCTGACTGCCGCAGGATTGATGAAAGAGAAAGTGGTGGGCATCATCGGTGTAGACACCTTGACTCACCTGGAACGGAAAGTACCGGAAGCGCAGTTTGAGCAGTTCACCGCTCCCATGAGAGAGGATTTTGTTAAAGGTACCCGTAATTTTATAGGACTTTTTATGTTCACACCCCAGAGTGATCCCAAGTTAAAAGAGCGTATCATCAAGGAGATGACCGCCGCCGATCCCAAAATCGCCTTAGCCTCGATGAAATCGCTTTTCATGCAGGATTTGGCTGCTGTAGCTGACAAGTTCAAGGTTCACATTCGCTGCATCAATGCGCGCAGGAACGCCGCTAGCATCGAACAGGGCAAAAGGCACGCCGCATCCTATAAGGTTTCATTCATGGATGAAGTAGGACATTTCCTGCACATGGAAAAACCAGCTGAATTTAACAAGTTGTTGGAAGCAGCCGTGGACGAGTTGAAAAAACTTTAAATAAGGACCGCTGACCCTAGCTCATATATTACAGACTCTCAAAATTTTGCAAACCGTTCCAATGTTTTCGAGAGAAATAGGGACATCTTTATAAGTTTAGAATATCATCCAGACCAAATAGGATGATAATAGCGCACATTATTATCACGACAGAAAATATAATTATAGCAAGGGTGAAGCAACCGGGACCTGATTTTGTTTCGGCTTTATTTTTTATATCATCGGATGTTCCATTTTCAGGAGAGCTATATACTATTTTAGTCGAGTTGGACTCAAGGGTTTCTATTGATGCCCCTAATAATTCAAATTTTTTAATGTAGTCCTCTACAATATTCTCTCTCGAATTTTTTACTATATATGACGGTAAGTTTTCAGTTAACTCTTTAGACTCTTTTAAACCTAATTTTGTAATTTCTCTTATTAGTTTAATTACACTAATTAATTTAGGACCGGTTGAAATCATTCGAACATCAAGCCGTGCAATCCTATTTTCAGGTGAAGTTTCAATATTTTCAGACTTGCAAAAACTGCAAGTGGAACTATTTGATTTTAATGGGGCACCGCACCCAGCACATTTTCTAATTTCTATTTTGCTCATATATTCCCTTTAATAAAAAAATAATTATACTACAATTCGACTTATAAATCTTAATAATTTATTTATAATCATGATTTTCCTGGGGTATCCTTCAGAACAAATCAATCTATATCTTTGGAGACCTGCGAGGACGACTTATCCTAGCTCATCCTCTTCCCGTTATTTCTCAACACGCCTCTTTTACTAAGGTTCTCCGTTAAATAGAAGAACCAGATTATTTTTTTTGGGCTTTCTTAAGTGCTGCTTTTACCCGTTGCAAATTTTTTATAAACACATTTAAGTTGCCGTCAGATTTCTTTTTTCCAATTTTAACTGCCTTTGCATAGTTGATTATGGCTGATTTAAAATCATTCTTCCCTTCAAAAGCTTCCCCGAGACTATCATAAACATTTGCTGAATCAGGATGCTGTTTTACATTATAAGTTAAAACCTCAATAGCTTTATCAAACTTTTTCTGTCTTAGAAAAAAATAACCAAAAAGATTTATACCCGCTTCAGAAGGTTTGATCTCATATCCATATTTTTCAGACAATTTCTTATAATGGGTCAGAAAACCTTCAAAGGATGTTTTTTCCCTATCATTGGGTAGTTTATAGTTCCATCCTGAAAAGAGCTTCCGTAATGCATAATAAGCTGTAATATGGGGAACGGTTCCATGATTTTCATTTTCGAATATCCTGTAATGCCAGTCAAAATCTCCTGGAGCACTATTTTTCAAAATATCAAACATTGTATTTGCAGGATTTTTCATCCTTGCACTTTCATCACCACCGATGGAATAGTATAAAAACTTATTAAATTTTTTTCTTTTTTTAAAGAATTCCCGTCCATTTTTAATCAGCATTTCATCTCCATACCGTAGACTTGGACTGACTGCGATATGTGCGCTGAAGAGATCCGGTTCCTTAAAAAGGGCATGGAAATTGAAAACACCACCATAAGAGTGACCAAATAGGATCCTGAATGGTGCCGTATTATAATTTTGTTCCATATAAGGGATCAGTTCCTCTTTAAAAAAGGTAAGGAACATATCTGCTTTTCCACTGGTAGGTAAACGGTCAATTTTTTTGGGTAGGAAATCACGATTCCGGTCAACATTGGGCAAAGCAACAATTATCATATCTGAGACTAATCCATTTCTTTTAAGCCCTTCTACCAATCCGCAAATATGATGAAAGTGTCCATCCCCATCCAATAGAAACATCACCGGACGTTTGGTTTTTTTATTTTCCAATGCATCTGCTGGATAAATCCATAAAGCGCGGTCTTCTTTTAAAATCTTGGAATGAAAAGTCACTTTTTTTCCAAGGGTGATATTATCCGTCTTCTTTGCAGCATGAACCTGCATAAAAGCCAGCGACAATACCATTACCATAAATAAACGAAATACTTTGGTTTTCATCATCTTTAATTCCTCCATATATAATATTTTTTAATAATACTTATACGTCTGAAAATCTCAAAAGTTTTTAAGTAAAAAAGGTGTCAGGCAAAAAGTGACAGCAATAAATGACAGTCCCGCTTTAATTTTAAAATTGGATGGTACTTTGAAGATTTGTCTGGTAGTAAAAATAAAAAAAAATTATTTAAATTATTTTTGAGAATCTTCGTATAATATATATTAAAAGGAAATAAAATTAGATAAAAATGGGAGGATGTATAAAATGAAGAAGAAATTAATTTTACTTGTTTTATCGGTATTTTTGTTAAGCGGTGTAATCTTATCTAAAAAAGTTGGTCAATTTTCAGAATTGGCTAATCCCAGTCAAGTAGCTATCGGTCATAATCAGATCTATTTTGCAGATGGGACAACAGTTTATATCTACTCTTTTGACAAACATGAATTAATAAAAAAGTTTGGTAGAAACGGTGAGGGGCCTGAAGAATTTAAGACCAGACCTAATCGTCCAATAAGAATTATTCTACGAAAAGATTGTTTTTATGTAACCAGTTTGAATAAAATTTCTAAATATAAAATAAACGGGGACTTTATTAAGGAAGCTAAATCCAGGGTACCTCTAACCTATACTTATCCTTTAGGTGATAATTATGTCGCCAAGGGATTTATTGCTGAAAAAGATATTTTTTATTTTACAATAAATATATATGACAGTCAGTTTAAAATTATAAAAGAGTTGTATAGAGAAAGAATGGATCCAAGAAACAAAATGAATGCTATTGATGCGACTGGTCCGGAGATATTAGTCTATATGGATAAAATTTTTATTAATACCACCAGAAACCGTAATTGTTTTGACATTTTTAATTCTGATGGAAAACTACTCTACAGTATAAAGAATATAAGTCCCCCTATTCCATTAACAGAAAAAATTAAAAATAACTTTGTTCATTATTTAAAAACTGACCCGAAATTTAAAAGAATATATGAAAGGTTAAAAGATCGACTCGTCTATCCTGAATTTTTACCTATGATCAGATATATATTAGCTGATAATAATAACCTGGTTGCATTAAGCTATCCAGGTGCAAAGAAAAAAAGAAGTCTATATATCTTTGACCTTAATGGTAAGCAGATAAAAAAAATTGACTCGCCACTGGTTTCTCCAAATGTTGAAGAGGTACTGCCCTTTACTTTTTACAAAGAGCAACTGTATCAGATCGTCGATAATGATGATGAATGGGAACTTCATAGATTTGATATTGTTAATTAAATAACTTAAATATAAGCATTTATTATTTTAATTCAATTATTCATATTATCTTACTAAATTAATTTTTAGATGTTCCAACTTAAATTGTTTTGAATTAAATAAAGAAAAATCCACATCCTTTTCTACACCCTTCAATTTTCCATCTCCCTTATATTGCCAGAGATTCCAATTCTTCCAGCCTTTTGGGATTTTGGGTTTTTTGACACCATAATCTGCAATCCATAAAGGATAATTGCCAAATTCAGCTGACATATGTTTATTCCAGAAATTATAAGAGGTATATATAATAGGTTTAGCTCCGATTTTTTTTTCAATTATAGCTAGAAATTTCTTAAACCTCTCTATTAATCCGGCTTTTGTATCATGCCCTATTTGTTCGATATCAACAACCGCTCTTAAATCACCTTTCTCAAATTTTACAACAGATAGAAAAAATTTTGCCTGTTTAATCGGATCATCCTCGGTCACATAAAAATGATATGCCCCTCTGAGAATATTATTTTTTTTTGAATTTAACCAGAATTTATCGAAGGACACATCTTTTAAATCCATTCCCTCAGTCGCACGGATAAAGACAAAATCTGGATTACTTTTTCTTATCTCCTGCCAATTAATTGTTCCACTATATTTTGATATATCGATACCCCAAATCTTGTTTTTATGGCTACCCATTAATTGACTTAAGCTTAATAATACTAAAAAAGTCATAATAATGGCAACAAATTTAATCTGTTTTTCCATTTAATCTCCTTATCTTTATTAAATATAAGTGCTCAACCTGGCTATCTACTAATTTAGCATAACAAAATTTTTAATACAAATCTATTTTATTGTTATTATTCGGCAATACTGGAAAAGGAGATGAAGTTTTGTTATTTGTTTTGTTTAACATATTATATATATGAATTAAATTATGTTATACTGAATTTTGAGTTAAAATGAAATCAAAAAAAAAATATTTATATTGGTATTTGCTATATTATTTTCAAACATTGCCTGTGACCAGATAACAAAAGAGATCGCAAGAGAAAATCTAAAAGGTCATGGAATCATTAAAGTAGCAGGTAATTTATTTGTATTAAAGTATACTGAAAATAATGGTGCATTTTTAGGTTTTGGGTCAAGTATAAGTCAGCCTTATAAATCAATTTTATTTATTTATCTACCTTTATTCTCTCTACTGTCGATACTTGCTTATATCCTTTATAATAATAACAAACTTTCACTATATCAAATTATTGGATTCTCTCTGATCATTGGCGGCGGGATTGGAAACATGGCTGATAGAATATTAAATAATGGGTACGTTCCGGATTTTATGATCTTTGGAATAGGAGCTCTACATACCGGGATACTTAATATTGCCGATGTTTCAATTACTTTCGGCGCTTTTATTATTTTAGCCATTGAGATATTTAAATATAAGAGCAAAATCATTAATAGAAACATTTCTACTAATTTATAAAAAAGGCATCAGGTAAGAAATGCTTTCTGCGGTCATATTGCTTTTTAAAAAAAAAACTCTGCCCCTATTCCAGTGCTTATTCCTCCAAAATTATTTTCTAAATCATCAATAGTATTTTTAGCTATTGTATATCCCAGTTTTAAATACACCCCTATTAGATCACTTATTTTATAATGAAGTTTTGCTCTCATACGAAATCCTGTACAGGAATCTTTATTTTCAAGCGCAAGATCTATTAGTTTTTCAATATAACTGATAGACACAATACCTAACTCTCCACTTAATCCCAGTTTTTTCGAGAACTCTTTAAAATAACCGGCTCCAAATGAAAATATTTTTTGATCCATATTTAAGTTAAAATCCCATTCAGAAGTATTTCCATCTGCCTTATAAAACTCAAAACCGCTAAAGACATATAGACTCTTTGAAAAAAAGTAACCTATGTTTATCTCAGGAATCATTATTGATGATTTATAAGCTTCTTTAAATTCAGTATCAGAGTTTGAAAAAAGACTTATTGACACATCAGCATAAAATCCCTTTTCTGCACTTTTAACTATTGAGGGTATAAATAACAAACTTAATACAATTATTGCCAGCATAATATAATTATTTTTTTTAATCATTTTTATATCCTATATAGTTTTAGCTTCCGATTCGGAAAGAATATTTCCGGAACCGTCATAAGCAATTACTTTATATGTATAACTAATGTCTTTCTCTATATTTTTGTCATAATAGGTGTAGCTATTATCAATAAGAGTTGAGGGTTCAATTACTGCTATAGACTCAAATTCAGCTCCTGAAGCATTTCTTAATACTACATATTTTACTACAGGAAGGTTTTTCGGATTTTCTATTTTGAATTTTAATTCAGTAAAATGAACTTTAAATGTATAGGCTCTATCTTCTTTTCTTGCTGCATTTAAGTCTATCCTGAAGTTTCTAATAATAACATTGATCTCATCTATAAATTCTCTATTATATTCATCTAAAGCATTTACTTTTATATTATATATCCCGTCCGAGTGATTTAGAGTATTCCAGACTGTTGTATAAGAGTATTTACTAAAAATCCCTGAATTCTTATTCGCCTGTTGACCTTTAAAACTAAATGAAATCTCTGCCCCAAGCCTGTAGGAGGGAAGAATTGTGTTTTTTATTACCTTATCCGGTTTTTCCTTAAAAATATTTTTTATTCCTGTTTTTTTATATATTTCCCCTTCTGAACTTTCTGCTATCGAATAATTACCTGACAATTTATCATATTTGAGCATAACAGGTTCTTGTCTATCTCTGATTTCAGGCTTTTTAATACCAAAAGCAGTCTTATTTAACGTATCTATCTTTATATATGCTGATTTTTCATAACCGCTTAATACTACCTCATTTTTAAATGTAATAAAAACCTCTCCTATACTATTTACTCCAATATCATTAACTCTTAGGTCTTTGTCAAAAACATCATCAATATCACCATTTAATGATATCTTTTTAAGTCTATTTTCATTATCTATATAAAGATATTTTGATCTGTCAATATTAAAATTTACATTTATCAAACCGGACATCTTATCCAATAAGGAACTTGCCGTACCATTTCCAAGAAGAATACCATTTATATAAAACTCAACCGGATCTGCTGTTACAGAAGAATCTGCTGTAATTTTTACATTTCCACTAAGAATTTCAGCATCTGCAGGGCTTGTTATTACTATATCGGGTAAAAAAGCTAAACTTGTAAATATAATATTTGCTCCATAGAAAACACCTGCATCATTTCCGGCATATGCTCTGACGTAGTACATTGTGCCTTCTGCAAGTCCTGTCAAAGTACTTGAAAAACTTCCAGTTCCAGATCCGTTATTTGTATGAGGATTTGAAATATTCGGATTTAAAGAAGTACTCCAGCATATTCCTCTTGATGTAACTCTCATTCCACCATCATAGATAACTTTGCCTCCCCCTATAGCAGAGTTCGAATTAATACCTGTAATCTCTGTCGTTTGAACTTCTGGCAAACCTCCACCTGTTGTAAAGGTCATATCGGATCCACTAGTTATTCCAGATGCATTATGTCCTACAACTCTGTAATGATACATAGTATTCAGGTTTAATCCTGTCACTGTATAAGTCACTGATGTATTTACTGTCCCATTTATTGTCCCCGGTGTTGCAGTCAGAGTTGTTCCGTAAACCATAGTTAATCCATATTCAAAGGTTACTGCCGTAGTTTGATCATTTGCATTTATAGTCCCATTTAAGATTGCTTTCGTTGTACCTATTCCAGTCGCGGCATTAGTAATTGCTATAGGAGAAAATACGCATGTGCCTGTAACCATTAAATTATAAGGATTTTCATCACTATCGTTATTTGCTATAACAATGGCAGCTGTTTTAGTTCCGGTTGTTGTTGGAGTAAAACGTATAGTAAAGGTTGTTGTGCCGCCTCCTGATGCTACCAGTGATGATGGCTGAACACTAACACTAAACTGAGTGGAATCCGTTCCGCCTATAGTAAGCGGAGTGGTTAAGGTCAAATTGGATGTTCCTGAGTTTGTAATTGTAAATACTAAATCTGTATTGGAATTAAGTGCTCGGTTTCCAAAGTCCTGACTTCCTCCATCTGCTATGGGAGTAGCTCCCTGACTTAATGACATTTCAGGTGCTACTCCTGTGCCTGTAATTGTCAGATTATAAGGATTTTCATCACCATCATTATTTACAATAGCAATGCTAGCTGTTTTAGTTCCAGGTGTTGTTGGAGTAAAACGTATCGTAAAGGTTGTTGTGCCGCCTCCTGATGTTACCGGTGATGATGGCTGAGCATTAACACTAAATTGAGAAGAATCTGCTCCTCCTATAGTAAGCGGAGTGGTTAAGGTCAAATTGGATGTTCCTGAGTTTGTAATTGTAAATACTAAATCTGTATTGGAATTAAGTGCTCGGTTTCCAAAGTCCTGACTTCCTCCATCTGCTATGGGAGTAGCTCCCTGACTTAATGACATTTCAGGTGCTACTCCTGTGCCAGTAATTGTTAAATTATAAGGGTTTTCATCACTATCGTTATTTGTAATAGCAATGTTTGCTGTTTTAATTCCGGCTGTTGTTGGAATAAAACGTATGGTAAAGGTTGTTGTACCGCCTCCTGATGCTACCGGTGATGATGGCTGAGCATTAACACTAAACTGAGAAACATCTGCTCCTCCTATAGTTAGTGGAGTGGTTAAGGTCAAATTGGATGTTCCTGAGTTTGTAATTGTAAATACTAAATCTGTATTGGAATTAAGTGCATGATTGCCAAAGTCCTGACTTCCTCCATCTACTATGGGAGTCCCTCCCTGATTTAATGACATTTCAGGTACAGGAGTGGGAAGAACAGTTACCGTAACCGCCCCGCAAGAGCCGGGAGTTACACATGCACCCTCACCACGCACATAATATGTTGTTGACGATGTAGGATTAACAATGAAAGACCCTGATGCTGTAGTTGTGACAGCAGTTCCTCCACAGCTTCCAGTATATACATGCCATGCTGTTGCATCATTAAGAGTACCTGCAATAGTTATTGTAGATGAACCTCCTGAGAAAACTGATGCTGGTGAAGCTGTAATTGTTGGAACAGTCGGTTCTGTACATGTTACACAGGTTACTGTAAATGAACATGGGAAAGGAGACTGGGAAAATGGAGTCGTGGTATCTGCACTCCAGTTATTAACATTATTAACTGCACCCCTGATAGTTGCCGGGTCACCTGATATAACAGTACAGTTATAAATAAAATTATCATTCTCTGTCGGCCCTGGAGCATAAACCCAAATAGCATCAATGCCATTTGTTAATGAATCAGGTAGTGCAGAAGTTGAATTTGAGATACAAGCTCCATCCCAATTTAATGTTGTTGTCCCATTAAGATTATAATGAATAGCAGAAATAAATGTAGCAGTTGCATCAAAGCTGCCCTGAAATGCAAATATCTGATCGCCAATAATGGCAAGAAGCATTGCAGAGCCGGATGTAGAACCAACTGATGCAGTTGGCGGTGTAGTATTACCATTATCAGTAACAATTCGCACAATATCGCCACAACTCATAGAAGAAGCAGCTGTCCATGTAAAATATCCGTAATCACCTGATTGAACAACGAATCCAGTGCCGTCATTCCAGCCACAGTCGGTAAAATTAATCTGAGTACCTGCATCTATTGCTTTTAAAAGTATAAAAGAAAAGTCATCGGTCGTTCCATCGGAATTCAAACCGATAAAGGCAATATCGCCTTGTGTTAATGTTGTCTGTGCATAACTATTATTAACAAACAGTACTAAAAAAAAAATCATAATACTAATAAAAAAAAAAATTTTTTTCATAAAAGACTCCTATTATAATACCTGCGAACAATATGCAATATTGTAGTATATTTTACATCTATCAGCTTTTTTTAAGATATAATAATTATAATATATAATTGAACTGACAAAAAAAGTCAAGAAATTTATCAGTCCCTCATTTTTAATCAAAATTCACAAAAAGTAAAACTCCACCCCACTTCTTCCAAATTCAACATGAACGCATAATTAATCATGTTTCAGATTCAACTTGTTATTCGTCTAGCTTTACACTATTTGATATGTTACTATTTTGCCTTGTTCATATATTATCTGATTTTTTAAACATTTTGTTAAGGATTTCAATGTTTTTTTCAGGAACATTACATAAAGGATTTTTCAACCTGTTTGAATAAATTGAATTAGAAGGAGTCTCTCTTGTTGGGTACAATTGTAAATGTTGGGGCAATTATTGCCGGAAGTCTAATCGGGCTTATTTTCAAAGGAAGAATATCTAAAAAATACAATACGACGATATTGCAGTCAATCGGACTGGGGGTGATACTTATTGGTTTAAAGAGTGCTTTTAAATCTGACGACTTTATTCTCATCATCATCTCCCTTGCTTTGGGCAGCCTTCTGGGAGAACTTTGTAAAATTGAATTCAGATTGGAGAAAGCCGGCAACTGGCTTGAAAAAAATATTTCAAAAGATGCCGGGGGTAGCTTTGCAACCGGATTTGTAACCTCCACCTTACTTTTCTGTATCGGGGCAATGGCAATTATCGGCGCTCTGGAAAGCGGCCTTTCCGGCAATCATGACACTCTTTTTGCAAAGGCCACCATTGACGGTATTACCGCTCTGGTTTTTGCATCTACGATGGGAATCGGTGTCATATTCTCCTCGGTTTCAGTCTTAGTTTATCAGGGGACCATCACCATTGCTGCAATATATATAAAACCCTTTCTCATCCCTGAAGTTATCTCTCAAATGTCATCTGTTGGGGGGCTGTTAATTGTTGCCCTCGGTATAAATATGCTTGGGAAAATTAAGATCAAGGTTGGCAATATGCTGCCGGCTGTTTTTATCCCACTTATTTACTATATGATCTTGCAGATTTTTTAGTTAAAAAAATATTTTTTTGTTGACAAATATCAGTTATTATAACATTCCCTTCTACAGGTAACGATAACCGTTATCGAGTAAGGGGTAATGTTATGAATAAAAATATAAAGTTAGCAATTAGCGTTATTGCTGTTTCACTTGTTTTTTTATCCTGTCAACACCTTTGTTCGCAGGAGAAAACCAGGTAGACAAGTCTAAAAAAGTTCAGTTGGAAATGGAAAAAGCCTTTGGTACTTTTCCATCATGGATGAAAGCATATCCGAAACATTTACGTAATGCGGCATGGGAACTGATAAAAGCGCGCCGAAGTCCGAACGCGGCAATACCACCCAAATATGACGAACTCATACAGCTGGGAGTAGCATCACAGGTCCCATGTAAATATTGTATCTATTTTCACACCGGAATGGCAAAAATGTTCGGTGCAACTAATGAGGAGATCCAGGAGGCCATTGCAAGCGCAGCTTTTACACGTCACTGGAGTACTGTCATGCATGGAGCAGGTTTAAATTTTAAAGCATTCAAGGCATAATTTTACAAGATGCTCGTTCATATTAAAAAAGCAAATAGTAAGTAAATTCAGACATCTCCCTTGAAGATAAAGATCCTGGAGGATAAAAAAACCGGCTTGCCACCTTTTTTATTTCCATACCGAATTTTTAGAAGATGGAGGTCCGCATACTGACCGATGCTGTGTAGGCGTGTAGGGGCAATTCATAATCTGCCCCTACCAGGCACCCTTTATACTGTTTGTTACTTTTTGATTAGTTTTTTATTGTCCGCATGTTTAACATACTTGTCAAACCAGCGGAATTGTTCCCATAAGACGTGTTCGACACTCTCCCGCGCTCTGTATCCATGATCTTCGAATGGGAGTAGAACAAGTCGGGCTGTACCACCAGAACCTCTAACAGCTTCAAAGAATACTTCAGACTGCGGGGTTAATGTTCCTGGATTTGAATCGTCATCACCGTGAATTATCAGGATCGGTTCTTTTACTTTATCGGCGAAGAAGGTTGGTGAGACATTTATGTAGACATCTCTCGCCTTGAAGAGGGAACGACGCTCAGACTGAAAGCCAAAGGGTTGATTCGTTTTATTGTAGGATCCACTTCGGGCTATACCTGCACTGAACAGGTCCGTATGGGCCAATAAATTGGCGACCATTAAGCCTCCATGGCTATGGCCGATGATACCGATTCTTTTTGGATCTGCTACACCCATCTCCACCGCTTTTTTAACAGCGGCCTCTGCGTCCGCAACCAGTTGCGGCACAAAAGTATTGTATGTGGTTTCAGGATCTCCAATCATAGGCATCGCTGTATTGTGCAGCACCGCATACCCCCTGAGTAAGAAGTAGAGGTGATTGGGACCAAACATGCGCATGAAATTCCGGGTTGAACCGCTAATTTGTCCGGCGGTTTTAGCACTTGAATATTCAAGTGGATAGGCATAGAGTACAGTGGGAAGTCGTGTTCCCTTTTTATATCCCGGGGGTAAATAAAGGTGGAAACTGAGGGGAACGCCATCTTTACGCTTGTATTGTACAATCTGCTTTTTGATCTGTCTCAACTGTGGGGCGGGATCTTTGAATTTTGTTATTGGTTTTTGGGCAAAGCTTCGAGTTGCTTCCCCTTTAACCGCTTTGATCTTTTTCCCAAATTTCGCCAGATAGTAATTCAATGGAACAGTGGAAGACTCTGATTGCATAAGGAACTTTTTTTCATTTCCGACAAATCCAACGAAATTTTCATAACGTTTCGGATCACATCGGAAAAGACGCACGGACTTCTTTGAGTTTAAATAACGCAGATCAAGGAAAGGACGTGCTCCTTTTTTAGAGGAACCTCTGCCACGAAAATATACGGCACCACCTTTTTGATGCATAACGTATCGACCGTTGGGCAGCATTTTGAATAATGGACTACCGGGACTATTATAGCGATCATTCTCATTGAGATCGAACCATAATCGTGAGGTTTTCTTGTCTACATCAAGGAGCCATACATATCGCCAGCGTTTGAGTCGTTCCTGTTCTGTCAGCATGAGCATACCTCCCTTTGCACCCCAGGAATTCCGCCATGGTTGAATTCGATGTTTAGCCAGAAAGATCTCTTTGGCCTTGGCTTTAAATGGAGCATTCAGGCTCATGAGCCGGTCACGATGAGATACTTTGGCAACAGGATTTCCACCATCGAGAGCCTCTACCCAAAAAAGTTGGTGAGGAGCGGTGGGACGCCACGATACAGACCGGGGACCAATAGGGACTCCGTGAGTGGGGACCTGGTCTGACAAGGGTAGGGATGCGATGGTTGCCACCAGCCCGCCATTGTTGTTCCATATTTCAATTTCACTGGCAAATCGCCACCAGGCAACCTCATGGGACCAGGGTAGCTTCAAACGCTCAATGTGAATATATTTGCCATCAGGAGAAAAATTGACTGTCTTATAGATAGCAGGTTTCCCAATTGGGTTCATTTTTCCTGTATCCGGATCAAGGATAACCGGTTCTGATGTTGTATAATACTTAAACAATGCATCGTCGTGAGCAGTTACCAGTAAGTTTCGGGATTCATAGGTAGAACGGGCAGTAGCGCCGGATCCCTGAAGTATTTTTGGACCTGCCGGTATTGCCGGTGGTTTTGGGGCAGGGCCGCGTTCCGGAATTTTAAGGATGAGGAGTCGTTTCTGATCGGGCATCCATCTTACTGCAGATCCCATCAGCGGATTGAGGGCTACTCCCTTGATCTCTTTTAAATCCCCTCTTACTGACCCTAACCAAAGGCCTATATGATCATCAAGTTCCGCAGTCAATGCAAAACGCTTCCCATCAGCAGTCCATCGGAGAGATAGGATACTTGCATCTTTGGGAAGTTTAAGGGATTGGATCTTCCCATCTTTCACCCTGACCAACCGGGGTGAAACTCTTCCAAAGGGACTGTGGAGGTTGTTGGTGACTGGATTAACCCGCATACCTGCCAATTTATGCATCGGTGCTGCAAGATCAGCGAGCGATGGGTAAAGGACGTAATCGGCGAGAAACATATATTTTCCCTTTGGTGCCAGACTCATCCAATAATAATGTGGCGCATGGAGAATTTTTAGGATATCATCCGGTGGTGACTGCCACGTTTCTGTCGGTTGTTGATTTTTTTTTACTGTTTTCACACCTGCTGGTAACTGTGTAACCAAAACAGTTAGCAAGAGTATGACGATTAACATAAAAGTACTTTTTTGCATCTTTCCTCCAAATACCAATAATGGTACTTATATTTTGTTAAATCAAATAACAATATATATTAATATTCTATTGAGAAAAAAAAATCAAGGGAAGGTTAATTTTTTTTTTTATGAAACCATAAAGAGACATCCACGTATAATATTTATTGCAATTATAACGTAATATGTCTATTATAATATCAATATTTCATAAAAGGAGATGTGATGAAAAAACAAAAACTATTTTTTATTTTATTAATGGCTGTACTCACATTTGTGAGTGCAAAAACAAATGACCATACCCTATATCAACAACCCACTGCAAACAAATCCCATATTGTATTTGTTTATGCCGGGGATTTATGGAAAGTACCCATTTCCGGAGGAGAAGCCCACCGGTTAACCCACGGAATCGGGACGGAGACAAACCCTGTGTTTTCTCCCAATGGGAAGTATATTGCCTTTACCGGTCAGTATGACGGGAACGCCGATGTATTTATTATTCCGGCAGCAGGCGGCGTTCCAACCCGTTTGACCTACCATCCCACAGTAGACAGGGTGGTTAGTTGGACAAGGGACAGTAAAAAGGTCTTATTCAGCTCTTCACGGTCGAGCGTTGCCCGCTACCCGAGACTCTATACCATGGGGATCGGTGATGGTCTGCCAAAACCTTTACCCCTTCCAATGGGAGAACGGGGGACCTTCTCACCAGATGGAAACTATATTGCATATGAACCCTTAAAACAATGGCAGCCCGATTGGAAACGCTATAAAGGGGGTCAACAGGATGTGATCTGGATCGCCAGCTTGAAGGACTCCTCAATCAAAAAAATACCCGGAGCTGGTGTCAGCAGCAAATACCCGATGTGGATGGGAGACAAGATCTATTTTCTATCAGACCGAAACAGCCCGTCAGGCCGTGTATCACTGTTCAGTTTTGACCCCAAAACAGCTCAGATCTCTCAATTAATAGATGACAGGGGACTGGATATTAAATCGGCAACCGCCGGCCATAATGCCATCGTATATGAACAGTTCGGTACCATCCATGTTTATGATATTGCTAAAAAGCAATCCCGTAAGATCCATATCAATGTAAATGCAGATATGGTCTATGTCCGGGAAAAGTTTATCAATGCAGGTTCGCAGATAAGAAATGCGGCCATCTCTCCATCAGGAGCGAGGGCTGTCTTTGAAGCTCACGGTGAGATCATCAGTTTACCGGCAAAAAAAGGAGACCCAAGGAACCTGACCCGGACCCCCGGGGTGATGGAGCGGGATCCCTCATGGTCACCAGATGGAAAATGGATCGCTTATTTTTCCGATGAATCCGGAGAGTATGATTTGCACCTCGTTAGCCAGGATGGCAGGAAGAAAAAAAAATTCAGCCTACCCCCTGCATTCTATTACAGCCCCAAATGGTCACCGGACAGCAGCAAAATTGCCTTTACCGACAATATGGTTCAACTCTGGTATATTGATATAAAAAAAGAGGGATCAAAACCGGTAAAAGTGGACAAAAATCCAATTGGTATACTGGATAATGTACTGGATACCGACTGGTCCCCCGATAGTCAATGGCTGACCTATGCCAGACAGAAAAAAAATCTTCTGAGAGCCATATACCTCTACTCACTGAAAACCGGGAAAAACCATCAGGTTACCGACTCTATGAGTGATGCAAGATACCCCAAATTCAATACAAAGGGGACGCTGTTATATTTTACAGCCAGTACCGACATCGGTCCTTTGATCAGCTTTGCAGATATGTCCAGTATCGGCCATCAAACTTCACGGTCCGTATATGCAGTGGTATTATCCAAGAAATCAAGCTCACCCCTATCCTTCGAAAGTGATGAAGAGAAAATCAGTTTGGATAAACCCAAAAATAAAGAAAGTAAAACCCCTGAAGATAAAAAGAAACCGAAGGATAAAAAGAAAAAAAACACCCGGATAGATTTGAAAGAGTTGTCTTTACGGATCATATACCTGCCGATTGCCAGAAAAAACTGGGTTGCATTGGCTGCGGGCCATTCAGATAATTTGTACCTGACAGAATTTCTCCCGGCCGGACCCGGCACCACCCATTCCCGGTCCAGTTCCCAATTACACAAATTTGACATGAAAAAACGGAAATTAAGCAAAATAAAGGACAAGATTTCATCCTTTTCTATATCTGCAGATGGTAAAAAAGTATTGTACAGCAGTATGAAAAAATGGGTAATTTGCAAGGTTTTAGAAATCAAAAAACCCGGCGGTGCCAATACGCTCAAAACAAGTAGCATAAAGATCAAGGTTAATCCAAAGGCGGAATGGAAACAGATGTTCCATGAAGTCTGGCGGGGAGAACGGGACTTCTTTTACGATCCCAATCTCCATGGCATGGATATCATAAAAATGGAACGGCTCTACTCCAAATACCTGGGGTCAGTTCAGCACCGATCCGATTTGAATTATCTTTTTACAGAGATGGTAAATCAATTAACCATCGGCCATATGTGGGCCAGTGGTGGAGATACCCCAAACGCCTCCCGTCTACCCGGCGGGCTCCTTGGATGTGACTTTACAATTGAAAAAGGACACTATCGAATAAAAAAAATATACAGGGGAGAACATTGGAATCCCCGTTTGGTCGCCCCCCTGGCCCAACCGGGACTTAAGGTAAAAGAGGGGGATTATCTCTTTGCTGTCAATGAAAAATCGGTATCGATCTCCTCACCCCTGTTCAAACACTTTGAAAATACCGCAGGTCATCAGGTGACCCTTCGGGTTGGTTCTACTGCGGATGTAAAAACCAGCCATGAAATAAAGGTGGTCCCGATTAGAAGTGAGGGCAAGTTGCGCCACCTCGAATGGATAGACTCAAATAGAAAAAAAGTAGCCAGATTGAGCAATGGAAAACTGGCGTATATCTATATGCCCAACACGTCTAATGAAGGATTTGTCAACTTCAATAGATACTTCTTTTCTCAAACTGACAAACAAGGCGCCTTGTTGGACGAACGATTCAACGGCGGCGGATTGCTGGCTGATTATGTGGTTCAGCTGTTTACCCGAAAACCCTTAGGTATGATCGTTTATCGTCATGGTTCACAGGATGTTCCTGTTCCAGCAGGCCTTATTAACGGTCCCAAGGCGATGCTGATCAACCAATTAGCTGGATCCGGCGGAGATGCCATGCCGTGGTTTTTTAAAAAAGCAGGTGTCGGACCCCTCATTGGCAAAAAAACATGGGGTGGACTTGTTGCATCCTTCAGATTGCCCCGATTAATGGATGGCGGATCTGTAAACGCACCGGATGCCGCTATATATGGTTTGAGTGGCAATTGGGAAGTGGAAAACATAGGAGTTGCTCCGGATTATGAAATTGATTTTGATCCCTATCAATGGCGCAAGGGGCGGGATATTCAACTTGAAAAGGGCGTCGCTCTGTTGTTGAAGGAATTGAAAAATAATCCTCAGAAAACATACAAACGACCCCCATATCCTAAATACAACATGGAGTATTAAGCAGAGACCTTATAAAAGATAGATTGTTTTAAATATTTATTGAATTCGATCCGGACAGCAGTGGTCAGTCCGGATCAATTCAATAGGTTTTTCCAATATCTTTAAGATAGAGAGGATGAGTTTTTACCCGTTTTAAAACATATAGCGGATCCCGAAAATCCAGCCTGTTTTTCGTTTTAAAACCATACTTCCCTGTTTTTGCTGCACCGGCAGTAAAACGACACTTTCAACAACAAAAGAGTCAAGGGTCCACTTTATCCCGGGAGCAATTGTAAATACCGATTCACCTGTATTTGGGACAGCCTCGCTATATAATCTATTTTTACCCATGTTTAAATAAGAAAATTCAACCAGGGGTGCCAATGCCATTCTGGCGTTTTTCCCGATACTGAATTGATAGGAAATTGCCAGGTCAAGTAATAGTTCATTACCCGGATTCATACCTTCATCCGTTTCTCCGGTAACGGATGTCCATTTGTACGCAAGACTCAAATCAGCGGCCCATGGTCTGCCGCGCCATGAAAAATAAACACCCGGTTTTAAGTTCCACATATCCATAGTGACCTCTTTTGCACCCGTGGGAATACCAATTCCTAAAACAGTTGCGACCCCAAAAGTGGAACTGTATGTATTGCGGCGGTAGAGGCTGTACTTTACCATCATCATCATATCACCAATTCCTGACATTTTTGTCTCCATGCTGTTCATTGACATAGTCTGGCTGATCAATGGCTGCCGGATCATAATAGTCAAATTTCTTAATAGTCCATAAGCGAGCACCGTATTCAATACACTCTTATCCATTGCTGCACTCATTAAATTGAGATCATCCCCCCTGCCCATTAGGCGCAACTGTGTTCGAAATATCCACTTGTCCCTGGCTGGTGTTAAACCTGCATCTACACTGACACCGTTGCCGAAACTGAAGAGAGGGAATATTATCAGCAGGGTAAAAATGACCGCATAAGGTTTTATAAACATATTGAGCTTATTCATTTTACTTTTTTTTTTGAGGCCGCTTGCCCGGTGTAAAATTTGCCTTTTTAATGGCATCAAAAACATCTTGATCATTTAGTTTATGACCCGGTTTTAAATATACCGTTAGCTGTTTTTTTTCCCAGTTGGCTACTGCCTTTACAACTCCGGGTATCTGTTTTACCAGTTTTTCAAGACCGCTGTGACAACCGGGACAATCCATTCCTAATACAATATAAACCTTTTTTATATATTCAGCTTTTTGTTGCTTAACATCATTTGATTCCGGTTTTGTCTCAACCTTTTGAACAGCGCTACTGCAACCAGTCATAAGCAATGCAAAAACAAATACTATCAAAAATATTTTCATTTTATTCATCATTTTAACTCCTCCACTCCTGCTTAGATTTCAAATATCTATAGCTATTTTTTTGTCTTTCTAAATTAACATAAATATTTGACAATCAGATTCAGAGTACCTTGCTAAAAAATACTACATACAGCTACTTTTTAAACTATGAGAATTATTAAAGAATACAAAAAATAAAACTCTGTTCCTTTTTTTTCTATTTCTAATTGAACTTAACCCATTACTAAAATATAATATAACGGGAAATTATATATTGGGGATAAAATGGAAAAAAAAATAAAACTGGCAGTAAATGCGGCTAAAAAGGCAGGGGAAATAGTATTATCATTTTATGACAAACAGGAAATCAAATATAAAGAGAGCAATAATCTGGTTACTCAGGCAGACATTGAAGCAGAGACATATATAATAAAGACAATAAAAAGTAAATTTCCAGGCCATTCTATACTAAGTGAAGAGTTAGTAGAAAAAGATGCATATGATTCAGACAATTTATGGATTATTGATCCACTGGATGGAACCAATAATTATGCAAGAAATATCCCCCAGTTTTGTATTTCAATTGCTTATGCAGAAAAGGGTAACGTATTGGCTGGAGTTATATATGATCCCTGCAGAAAGGAATTATTTACATCTATAAAGGGAAAAGGGGCTTATCTTAATGGAGAAAAAATATGGGTTTCAAATAAGAATCATATATATCAAGCTATAATTGCGACCGGTTTCAATTATGAAAGAGGGGAAATCATGGAAAAAACACTGGATACGATTAAATCTCTTTTTAAACAAAAAATATGCGGGATACGCAGGATGGGCAGTGCAGCTCTGGACCTTTGCTGGGTTGCATGTGGGAGATACGACGGATATTTTGAATATAAAATAAGTCCATGGGATATAGCAGCCGGTATGCTGATTGTTCGTGAAGCGGGGGGATTTTGTACTGATAGATCCGGTGCTAAATTAACCTTAAATAATGAAGGTGTTGTCGCAACGAATCAAATATTAAATAGAACATTGATAGATATAGTTAAATGGAAATAGAATTTTTATTCTACTTTCTCGAAGTTTAACTATATATTCTATATTTTTCCCTTTTTAACCGACTTGAATTTTCTAAATTCTGATCCTCCCATTCCACCTGTCTATCAAAACATTTATCTAAAGCTTCCTCTGAATAATCAAAAGTCTCTTTAGAGACAAGGGTCTGGTTCAATGTATATAAATATAAGGCAAGTTTTTCTCTCTCCATATATTAATAGACTCAAAAAAAGAGAAAAAAGTTCCATTTGTTTAATTAAATGCTATCAAAATCTCATACATTTTTCAATTTCTCCCAGTTAATATATTTGAAATCTTACAAATAAATTAAAAAAAGGTTAGAAAAAACACTTGTCTAATCCCATCGGGATAGACGCAAATGAATATTTGTTATGATATAATTCAATTTTAATGGACAGCCTGGTCCATTTATAACCGAGAAATATGCATAGCAGGCATAAAAATTCTTGTATTTCTCGGAAGGAGAATTAAATGTTTAAAAAGTATGCAGCGTTATTATTAGTTTTATGTTTTGTGGTACCTGGAATTTTATCTGCAGTTGAAAAAAAATCTGCAAAAACTGACCAATTGATTGTTTGGACAAGTGGAGACAAGGAAGTTGGAATGAAGGTCGTCGGTATGTACGGTTTTTATAGTAAAAAAATGAAATGGATGGATAATGTTCATATTCTTATCTGGGGTCCTTCAGGTAAATTATTAATTGAAGACAAAGAACTTCAGGCTAAAGTAAAGAAACTTCAGAAAATAGGTGTGGAATTTCTCGCCTGCCAGGCTTGTTCAGATATGTACAAAATTTCTGATCAATTAAAAGCCTTAGGTGTTGAAGTAAAGTATGCAGGTCAGTATCTTGCAGATGCACAAAAAAAGGGATGGTATGTACTTACTTTTTAAAAATTCTTAAAACTCACCTTCCAAACCTCCCAAAAAGGGAGGTTTTAAAAGCTAAAAAAAGCCCCTACAATTTTTCCAGGATAAAGTAGGGGTAACCTTTACATTTTATAATAAATCCTTTTCCCATTAGTTCCTCATATATATTCTTTTTCTAATCATTTTTTATGTTAGAATATAAAAATGAGAGATATAATGAATATAAAAAAAATGAATCTTAGCGTCTTTATCTTTTTAAGTCTGATGACAACTTTATCATATACAAGACCCCAAATGGAATTTCCCCAAGTTCCCGGAGTTCACAGAATGACTTTAAATGAAGCAGATGGTAAAACCATCCGTTATGTAATATCTATTCCTTCATCTTATGGTAAGTCAAAAAAAACACCTCTTGTAATGACGCTTCATTATGGTGGTAGAGTCACTCCCTATTATGGACAATCTTACTTAAATATTTTGACTGGACCTGCTCTCAAAGATCTGGGAGCTATTATCGTTTCACCTGATTGCCCAGGGAAAGGTTGGACTGATCCATATTCTGAAAAAACTATTATATCTCTTTTGGATCTAATTCAGGAAAAATACAATATTGACAATAAAAGAATTCTGCTCACCGGATTTAGTATGGGAGGAGTTGGTACATGGCATATTGCTGCAAATCATGCTAATCGATTTACTGTTATTCTGCCAATTTCTTCAATGTCACGTATAAAAACTTTAAAGAAGATCAAAAACCTTCCAATATATATAATTCATAGTAAAAAAGATGAAATATTTCATTTTGAAAAAGTTGAAGCTATGGCAAAGCAATTAAAAGCCCAGGGACTGTTGGTAAAGTTCGTTGCACTGGAAAAAACCAGTCATTATCATACCAATAAATTTGTTCCTGCTCTTAAAGATGCTGTTCCCTGGATAAAAAAAAACTGGAAGTAGAATTCATAAAAAAATATCATGCCTTAGCCCGAAATTCAAGAATCTGTCAGAGAATAGACGATAAACTGACACAAGGATATTCTATTAAAAAAAACGCTTCCTCCGTTCAGCAATTTCTACTAATGTGTCCGGCACGTTTTTAATTGGAAAACTTTTCATAAACTATGACAATACTGTATAATCAAGCAATGCCTTTAGACAATATAATTATTAAAAATATACCGATTTATGAAGAAAACAGTGATATTCCGCTTCAAATGCAGCCTGAATTTATACCACTCTTTACTGCAAATCTCTTCAGAAAGAAAGAAAAAAATATAATTCTCATTACAGAGGAGAGTGTTGACCTGTATAGAGTTAAAGAGGAGCTCAGTACCTGGTGCGGATTCCTCTCTGTAAAAGCTGACCTGCACATCCACAAACTCCCGTGGGAAGATCCCTTCATAAATAACAGGGTTGATACAGCGTACACTGCAGACAGAATAAAGCTTCAGAACTCAATTAACGGCAAAAAGAAGATAATCATAATAACCACTATTTCAGCCCTGAGCATGAAACTTGAAACGGAATTTGATACAGGAAGACTTTTCAGGGTTTTTAAAAAGGGTCAGAAATTATCCAGGCATGAATTCAGAAAAATGCTTCAGGAATCAGGCTACAGAGAAACAAAAATAATCGCAAAAACAAAAGATATGGTACGTACTGGCAACAGCATACTGTTTTATGCACCTGAATACGACTATGCGAATTGAATCATAAAAAAACACTTTAAACTACTACTGGTTGCGTCATAAAAA
>CBDUZW010000074.1:0-24475 GCA_965371805.1 uncultured bacterium
GCTATACAGCTTGCACAGCACACGATAGGACAACCGTTTTTCGATAAAGTTCTTTATAAACCCATAACTTGTCACACCTCCCAAATTTTGTGGAAATTTCAGCGGAAAAACGTATAGAAATCCTGTTGAAAACTTTTATAAAGTGTTCAAAACTCAAATAAGTTATTAACATAGTAAAACATTAGCATATCAAAAATAAAAAACATATACTTTTATGAAATTTTTATTAATTTCTCAATAAGATCACGCACTTATCCCTTTTTAATCTTATAAAATTTATAGATTTATATGCTTTGAATTTACCTGTTTAGAAAGTAGATCCAAATTTAATGAATAATTATTTGGAGATGCTCTAGCATTTACGCTATTTTCAGGATATTCTATCGGCCATAGTTTAATATACTTTAAAATCTTTTTTATCTCTATATAGGGTAGTACCCTAATATTTCCCCTTTCGTGAGCTGATCCCTATTTTTACCAGTTTATATGTTGGTTACCTGCCAAAATGTAAACAAATTCCAACAGTTCCTACAATTTTTTTTTGATTGATGTTTACTAAACCAAAAATACCCAATCCGAATTTTTTTGAAAGTTTTAGAATCATTTTTGTTTCGATTGGCACATTTAATGCTATTTCTTGATTACCTACCTGGTTAAAACTTCCCCAAATCACTCCAAGTCCGGCGGCGGATGAAAAATAAAATGAACGGGACCAAATAATCGGAACTTCATACATTACTCCTGCATTCAATAAACTATAATCATCAATTTGCCCTAAGCCTGAAAGCTTAAATGTAACAACTTTATTTCCTTTTGAAAAAGATAAGTTTGCATCTAAGGAAATTAAACCAACACTGAAAGTAAATGATTTTAGTTTATATTTGCTGTTTGCAATAGTATTCAATGTTTGAGTATAATTGAAACTGGAAAATATTATAAAAATTGCTATTAAAAAATATTTCTTCATTTCTTTCTCCTTCTTACCAATATTTAACTCTCATTATGCCCATATATTTTTTATATGTATTATGGACATCACGTAAAAACCATAAAAATTATGCATTAATTTTAAAAATATCCATACATACCAAAGTCGTTTTCTCACAAACAATACTTTAGTCTTGTCTTGATTTTTCAAATTTTAACCGGAAGTTTTTTATGATATTTTTAGCATATTTAACAAAAATATTAAATATATTAGCAAAAAACAGAAAGTTATTCCAGTGCTTAAATGGTTTTGGGAATTCTTATTGCAGAATATCGCAGCTATGTTTCCGTTAGCCCTACCCATAAAATATATTTCATCATTCTTCCTTGACCAGTTTAAAGATTTTATCTTCATCACATTTTTAAAACCCATTTCTTTGACTTGCTAAGATCCTGTGAAGTTATCAACTCAGGTAACTCCAGCCAACAGTCTGCAAATGAATCCAGTGAGGGATGATCTAAGATTATAATTGTGGTATCTTCAAATCGAAGTTCTGCCCAACCCTCTCCATTACTCTTCCTCTTAAAGACTTTTGATAATTTACTTTTACACCACCCATATAAATCTTTCCCTAATTCTTCCAAAAATGGTTTAGTCACCAACGCTAGAATTAATCCTATTTCAACATAAATCCGGTAACTATCCGGACCTTCTTCACTAGGACTGTAAGAAACCTCACATCGCAAGTTGTGATTGCAGACAATTTCAGTATCTGACATAATTTCATCAATATCAGTACCATCAAATCCACCCCAACGAAGATCACAAATAATTTTGTGTGGTATGTATTCCATTTTTTCTCCCTAATTCGTTTATTATTTAATTCCTTATAAAATCTATTTCATCTATTTCTTTCATTAGTTTTTCAGTATTAACCAGAGCAACAATGATTTTACTCATTTTATTTATTTCGAGTATAGTCTTTTTGTTCTTCAATAGTTTTAGATTATGATCACTAAGAAAATCAGAACTTTTATTTTTCCTTATTTTGGGTGTTTTAGATCCAACTTCATAAACAATATAAAAATAATAATTATTATAGCTTTTAGCTTTCTCTAGTTTATTTGTAGAAATAAAAACAATTGAAAAATTTGTAGATTTTAATGTAGCCTTAACTTCTATAAATTTTTTATTCCCATTTACATCAAATGAATCTATATCATATCCAGCACTATTATCTATTTTAGATATTTAAGAGCCCTATCAGCTAAATCATTTTTCCCATTATCTCTTAGGTATTTATGTTCTGCAATTAATGTAAGCGATCAATAAAGTACACCTTCTCACTAGAATAAATCCATTAAGACTATTAACTATTTAATATCTCCAAAGCGCTAATTATTCTGGATTCATTAATATATTCTTTCAACTTAATTGCTTCATTATACAGTGCATTATATCCTATAAGTTCATGTCTGTTTTTAAGTGTTTCTGAAAAATTTAAAAATTTTGATAAAAAGATATTCAGTTTCTTTTGGTTTTCTGAATATTCCTTAATTATTGCCCTATTGTTTTCTTCAGTCTTTTTTGTTAAAAAATCAAGTTGCTCTTTATGTTCCAGAAGTTTTTGGTTTAATTCCTCTATTTTCAATTTTTTGTTTTTCTTTTCAATTATTGATAAATACATATCAATAGATTGATTAATTACGACTTTTAACTCTTCAATTGATTTCCATGGTTTTGTTATATACCTATGAGTTTCACCATTATGAATGGCATCAAGAACTATAGAAATTTCTGAATAAGAAGTTAATATCATTCTTATCGTATCCGGATAGAGCTTTTTTACTCTGTAGAGAAGATCTATTCCTGTAATTCTTGGCATATTCAGATCTGTTACAATTACTGCTATTTCATTTTCAGATAATATTTTTAAGGCTTCATCTCCATTTTCTGCAAATAATTTTTTATAATTCTCCATCCTCAATTCACGATTTAAAGTATTTAATATACTCTTCTCATCATCGACAAATAATACATTTAACTTCTTCTTATTCATTTTCTCCCTCCAATTATTTTTTATTTGATTAAAGCTTCAACCTTTTTTAACAGCTCAAAAACCTCCAAAGCTTTTTGATTAATAACTTTTAAATCTTTTCTTATATCAGAAGCAGATTTAGTATTTGAACCATCTATCAGGCTGGAAGTAGTTTTTATAATGTTTGAGGTAAATGGGATAATTTCACCTGACAAGTGAGAAATTATCTCTGTTTTCTTTTTGTTAATTATCTCCTTATTTCTAATTAAAGTTTTGATCTCAAGATTTTGTTTACTTAAGTCAAAATTCTTTACTTTTAATTTTCTTAACATTATTTTTCTTTCTTTCAAAATCAAATAATAGTCAATAGCCTGTTTAATTGTTGGAATAAATTCTTGATCTAATTTCCAGGGTTTAGTTAAATATTTATAAACCTGACCGGTATTTATTGCAGTTATTAATGTTGAAATATGAGCATACCCTGTTAGAATTATCCTGACTGTATCAGGAAATTTTTCCTGAACGATCTTTAATAATTCCAATCCTGACATATTAGGCATTCTCATATCGGTTACTAGAATTGAAATTTCAACTTCTTCCATAAGTTTTAATGCATCATTTCCACTTTTAGCATAGTATTTATTAAATTTTTCTTTTAATAAGCCTCTCTGAATTGATTTTAAAATACTTTCTTCATCATCAACAAATAAAATATTAATATTCTTATAGTTTTGATCCATTTTTTTCTCCAATAAATATCATCTGTTTTTATTCATCTCTATTATTTCAGTCACAACCTCTTTTATATCCTCTGATGAAAAATCATTATCTGTAAAGTTTTCAACCTCAAATGATTCTTCATTTGAGTGATTTTTTACTTCTTCTATTATTTTTAGAGCCATACTAAAAACCTCTATTATCTCTCTGTTGGTTTCTGAAGATTTTTCAGGCTCATGATGATATAATGCTGCTTCAACATTTATACTATGTAAATTCCATAAATTTAATACATATGCACCGATTTGAGTATGGGGGACAATGTCATTATTTACCTCTAATTCGCAATCGAAAAAGTTCTTTTCAGGATGTTCTTTATTCTGATCCATGATTTTTTTATACTCATCAGGGAAGTATTGAAGCATGATAATTTTACCAATATTATGAGTAATTCCAATTGAGCTGAATTCATCCCTTATATTCTGATCATATTTTTTTTTATATAATAACTTAAAAACACTATTTACTACAGATGAATGAAACAGAATGTCTTCTAAAACTTTTTTTTGAAAACTATTCCATTTTAATTCAGATATCATAGTTAATGTTAAGACCAAATCTTTAATGTTATTTAAGCCTAATAACAGGATTCCTCGCTCAATTGAAGAAACTGTTTTTATTCCATAAAATGCTGAGTTTACAACTTGCAGGATCCTCGTTGAAACAGATACATCATCACTTATAATATTAGCAATTGCCTTATTTGATTTTTTTTTGCCGATTGCATTTAATAATTCAGAGTATACTTTTGGAAGAACAGGAAGTTTTATCGATGAATTTAGAATATGTAAAAGTTTTTTGTTTTTAAGAAATTCCTGCATTTGGAGGATATGTTCTAATTTTTTCCGAAGATCTTCTGCTTTCCAGGGTTTAGTAAAATAAGTCGTGGCAATACCCTGAAGTATTGCTAAAAAAACGGTCTCTTCTTCAACATATCCGCTTAATATAATTCTGTTAATATGTGGATATTCCTTCTTTACAATTGTTAAAAACTCAACTCCATCCATTTCAGGCATTTTTACATCAGATACTATGATGTCAATTTCATTATCCTTAAGAATTTCCAATGCTGATTTAGGAGAATTTGTAGTAATAACTTTGAATTGAGCTCTCATAAACCCTCGTTTAATAGAATTCAGTATGGGAATATCATCATCTACAAAAAGAATTATTTTTTTCACAATCTTTCTCCTTCTGAAGTTTTATTTATGTTTTGATGAAGCCTAATTAAAAATGTCGCCCCACCTTCTATATTTGATTCGACAATCAATTGTCCTTTATGTTTATTAACAATAATATCATAGGAGATACTTAAACCCATTCCGGTTCCTTTACCGACTTCTTTAGTTGTAAAAAAAGGGTCAAATATTTTATTAATATTGTTTTGATAGATCCCGGGGCCGGTATCACTAATTGAACAGCAAACCATACCATTTTCTGTGTAAGTTTTTATATTGATAGTTCCCTTGTCATCTCTTTTCATTTCTTCAATTGCCTGAGCAGCATTAACAATGATATTTAAAAGTACCTGGTTGATCTCACTTCCATTACAGTTAATCTCGGGAATCTTAGATAAATTTAGTTTAACTTCAGCAACATACTTATATGAATTAGCCGCAATGACCAAAGTATTTCTTATTGAATCATTTAAGTTGATAGTAGTCATGTTGGCTTTACTATCCACTCTGGAAAATTGTCTCATATTTTCTACTATTGTTGAAATTCTTTCAAATCCATCTTCTGACTCACTAAAGAGACCTTTTAAATCCTTTAAAATGAAATCTATCTCCTTCTTACTTTCATCCAATTTTTCTATTAAATCAGGATCTTCAGGTTTTTTACTGATTAATATGAGATATTCTTCAATAATATCTATATAATCTTTCAAAGCTCTAAAATTCCCCATTACAAATCCAAGTGGATTATTAATTTCATGAGCGATCCCTGCAGCAAGCCCTCCAAGAGACGCCATTTTTTCCTGCTGGATCACAAAGGCCTGAGTTTCCTTTAATTCTTTATTAATAATCTCCTGCTCTATAGTCATCTTAAGCAGCATTTCTTCATGTTGAATTTGCGCTGTGATATCTCTCATTATACCCATATATACTTCTTCATTCGATATCTCATCCAGGATCATTGTAGCAGTTTCTAGAATTTCAATTGGTGTGCTATCCTTTTTCTTCAATGTAATTTGAAAATCCTTTACAAAACCTTTTCTAGACATTTCTTCTTTGAATTTATCTCTTTTTTCCTTATTAAAATATAGTTCCTCTTTTATATCAATTTTTAATAATTCTTCTTTATTATCATATCCTAAAATCTTAATCCCAGCTGGATTCATATCTATAAACCTTCCTTTAGCATTACTTATAAAGATCAAATCTTTAGATTGTTCAAAAATTATTCTATATTTTTTTTCGATCTCTCTCTGTTCTAAATTAATTTTGTCCTGTTCCTTTTGAACTGAAATATCTCTTACAGTTGCCTGTAATACAACTTTACCGCTCAATTCTGTTTTTGTTAACAAAACAGTAGCATAAAATTCTTCTCCATGAAATCTTTTATGTTTCCATTCAAAAAAATGATCTCCTTTTTCCAATGCAATATTCATCATTTCTAATGCTTTAATACCTGATGGAGTTCCATCGGGTTGAAAATCAGGGGATAAATCCGGGGGAGTTAACGAAATGAATTTTTTTTCATTACCACATTTAAACATTTCTATTGTTGATTTATTGCCGGCAAGAAATCCTTCCTCATTTGATAATATCATCAAAGCATCTTTTGAAGATTGGAATAATGTTTCATATTGTCTTTCTATAGACTTTGTATAGTTATCTCTCTGGTTTGTCATATTTTTCCTTAATATGATATTATCATAAAATAAAAAAAATTACATTAATTTGATTACAATGAATTTTTGACATAAAAAAAATAATATACTAGAATATAAAATGTTTAAAATTAATTTAATAAGATGAAAATAAATAATTTATTAATTGTTGATGATGATGCATCAGTTATAAACTCACTTAAAAGAAACCTTTACCATAAAGGTTTTAATATTTCTTCTGCACTTAGTGGCAAGGAAGCACTTGAAAAAATTGAAAAAAATGATATACATGTGATACTTTCAGATTTAGAAATGCCTGAGATTAATGGTATTACACTTTTAAAAAAAATAAAAGAAATGAATCCAGAAATAATTAGGCTGGTACTTTCTGCAAAATCCAATTCAAAAATTATATTAGATGCAATAAATAAAGGGAATGTACTTAGATACATCACAAAACCATGGAATGATACAGAACTGGTCAATATACTTGAGCAGGCATTTGAACTGTTCCATTTAAAACAAGAAAATAAAGAGCTCTTAATTCATCTCAATGACTATAATAAAGTACTTGAGAAGGAGGTAAAGCAAAAAACAAATGAACTTTTCAAAATCCAAAATATTGCTGAGATAGGAAAATATACCTCTCAGATTGTACATAATTTAAACAACCCACTGAATGGAATACTCGGATCGATTCAACTGATTGAAGAATATCTATGCAAAGAATCAATAGATATTGAAAAAATACAATATTTAATAGAATTAGCAAAAAATAGTTCAGTTGATCTCGAACAAATTATCTCTAGTATCCTAATTCATGTTAGAGATGAAAAAAGTAGTGATATTGAATCATTTGATATAAACGAATTATTAACAAATGAAATAAATTTATTTGAGCTTAATCCAATATTCAAAAATGAGTTTCAGAAAAGAATAGAATTAGATGAAATAATGCCTCAGTTTTCAGGAAACAGAATTCATATAAAACAAATATTTGATAATCTAATAAAAAATGCAATTGATGCAATGTCAGATTCTAAAAAAAAGGTACTTACAATTCATACATCCATTTCTACACCGTATATTGTAATAAAGATTTCAGATACTGGTTCTGGTATTCCAAAAGAAAAATTGGACTTAGTATATTTACCTGATTTTACAACAAAAGCAATAGGAAAAGGGACGGGTTTGGGACTTGCATCAGTTAAATCAATGGTGGAAAGTTATGACGGAATTATTGAAGTTAAATCTGAATTGAATGTGGGTACCACTTTTACAATTAAACTACCCTATAATTCATAATGGAATAAACGAATTTCTGGATTCCAAGCCAACATTGAAATCACATTTTCCTTATAGTTAGACTTGACTAAAAAAAAAATTAATTAATTTGACAATTTTACTATGTTTTTATACTATACAATATGAGTAATTTTTCTGCAGATGATATGGAGATTAATAATAGCATAGATGATTTTTATTATGGTTTACAGGCATTGTCAAAAATTTCATTCCCAAAAAAATGCTCTCTGTGTCAAAAAGTTTATGAGAACGTTGATATTTATATAAAGGAGACTTTAGCATTAGAGCACCACCCTTCAGGTTTATCAGAATCATATGACCCAGAAGATAAGATTAATACAGTTGAATTATACAGAAACTGCACATGTGGTTCTACATTAATGGATTTTTTCAGTGATCGTCGAGATCTCTCCCAAGTTGGGGAAAAAAGACGCAAAGTTTTTAAAAAACTTCTGGATGAACTTATTAAAAGAGGATCGGATGTTGAAAATGCCAGAAAAGATGTACTTCTGTTAATGAAAGGGACTATTAGCAAGAGATTAAGAGACATGGGGGTTAAATTTAATCCCGCTAAAAAATGATAAAATCTAATATTGGGTTTTTTGTACTAGGAGACCACTCAAAACCGGAGGCTAATCCTGACACATTTGCACATCGGGAATTTTTATATCCCAGATGGCTGGATGATGGGAGCCGTATGATCTGAGAGGTTCACGTACGGTTCTAAGAGAGCCTGTGGGGGAAGTGCCCGCGGGCTACTCACCCACCTGTTCAGGTTTTGAAGGAACCTGGGAGAGATCCATCTACAAAATCCTATATGTGGGTTTTTCGGGGAGGTAAACCATCTAAGCCCGGTATCTATTTCCATTATTCAGCAAGTAGAGGTGGAAAGATTGCAGAGGATTTCCTAGGTGATTTTAAAGGATATCTCCAGACCGACGGATATCAAGGATATAATTTTATTGATAATAAGAAAAACTTGGTCCATAGTGGATGCTGGGCCCATGTCAGGAGAAAATTTACTGATGTTATCAATGCTTCAGGGAAGAAAGGCAAACAACTTTATAAAGGGAGCAGTAAAGCAAATTATGCATTGAGAAAAATCAGGGACCTGTACTTAATTGAACGGGAGATTTCAAATAAAAAACTTGAAGGTGAAATTATATATGACATAAGGCAGAAAAAATCTGTTCCAATTATAGAGGAATTAAAAGTATGGATGGAAGTAACTTTACCAAAGGTACCACCCCAGTGTCTTTTAGGAAAGGCTTTAAACTATATGGCAAATCAGTGGCCGACTCTTATAACTTATCTTGACACCAGTTTTGTCCGGATGGATAACAACCTTATTGAAAATGCCATACGACCATTTGCCATTGGAAGAAAAAACTGGATGTTTTCTGTTGCACCCAGAGGCGCAGAATCAAGTGCTTTGTTTTACAGCTTGATTGAAACTGCTAAGATAAATGGGTTGGAGCCTTATAGATATTTGAAGTTTTTGTTTGAGACATTTCCAAAAGCAAAATCTCCGGAAGAGATATTTAATTTATTGCCGATGAATATTGATAATCCGGAGTTGAAAAAATAAATTTATTATGATATCTTGTAATTTAAAGCAATTAGACGCTTACGTTTGATTGTTCACAATAATTTTGGGTTCAATACTGTAAGTTCTACTAAAAAAACCCTAATACATTATTATGATAACCCTATTCAAATAGAATTTCCAGGTGAAAAAGATTTTAATCTTGCTTCAGGAAAAGCTTTCTTTACCGAAATGGGCATAGAGTTATCAACTATTTGTGAGTCAAAACCTGATCCCGAATTTAGAAAATACCTTACAGAACAGTGGAAGAGATTAGGATATATAAAAGATTAAACATTACTAGACAATACCTTTATACATTGATGAAAAAACATAATATTTAGAAGTTGATTGCAAGTCCGAACGTTTATGATTACAGGTCGTTGGGTGTAATTGCATATTTAGGGCAATTCAGTCATAGGATTTTAAGATTTTTGGAAAACTAAATATTCTTTTTTATTTAATTATTTATGCAATATATTGCCTTTAAAACGGCTTAAATATGTGATTTTGATTAGATTTCTATGATTTAAAGCCCATATTTATAAATTTACTTTTATTTAAATATCAAAAAAATTTAAATTATTTTAATTTCCACAAATTTTATTGGTTTTCAAATCTAAAAACTGGAAATATTTTTCTATCTATATTATTGATAATAAAGAATATACAGATATTTCTATGACTGAATTGCCCTAAATATGCAGACTTACCCAAAATTCTGAATTTTATTGAATTTTTATTCTACATATGCTACTGTTTTAATATGTTAATAACTTATTTAGGTTTTCAACATTTTACAAGAGTTTTCAACAGGTTCTTCACAGATTATTCCACAAAATTTAGTAGGTGTGACAAATTATGGGATTACTAAGAGCTTTATCAAAATACGGTTGTACTATCAGTTACAATTCCTGCCTTAAACTAAGTCAACTAATGCCGATACCGGCGGCAGCGATTCATCAGATCGAACTCGGCGAGGCGTCGGTATTGATCCGTCTTGACGCAGACTGGAGGAGGCGCTAGCGATGCGTAGGGGGGCAAAGGCCAAGAGTTAACAGTCATTGTCGTGGCAATGATGGAAGGCGCGGCTATTGCTCACCTCCTGGGAGCTCCGCTCGCAGGCGTGATACTAGCTGCCGTGGTGGGCCTCTTTTCGGTTTTTCAACTCGACGAAGACGACGGAGCTACATGGTTTTCGGGCCTTGGGGGCGCCATTATAGGCGCGGTCGCTTCATCGCAAATCCTGCAAACCCCACGGTGGGGTGTGGCTCTTGGAGCGGTTATAGGGCTAGTTTTTTTCCTGTTCGTCGCATCCTACTTTGATGAGTGGTTCTACAGTCTGGCGCTATCAATGAGCGCTCTGGGTGTATCCTTGGTCCTTCTTAAGGACGCCACCAGCCTGTGGTTAGTTAGAGTCCTTTTGGGAGTTGGAGGATTCTTCCTAGTCTGCGGCATCGTTGTAATGCAGTACGGGTGGGACGGCTTGTTGAAAATAATGATGTTTCGAACGAAATGGAAGCATCCGGACCCAGCCAACCGCCGTTACTGGGTAGAAAATCAGCTCAGAAGCCAGAAAACACTTACCAAGATCGCGAGGACCGACAAGGACAAATCGGTGCGCAACGCTGCAAAGGGAAGGGCGCGGGAGCTTGCACAGATAGTGTATTCTGGTCGCTTCGCCCGAGAGGCCCGGGAACTCGACAAAAAGTGTTCGCACGAGGGATACGAATACGAACGCTCTGAGAGCTGCTCGTCCTGCGGTGGAACAGTATTAGCCTGTCACTGTAGGAAATGCGGATACAAGTGGGAAAGCCACCAGTGCACCTAGCCGTTGATTAACGTCGACACCCTGGCATGGGTGACGGTAAAACTGGGGGACGGTGCACCACATTGCCACACATTTAAAATATGGGCTTGGCAAATAACTGACCATATCAGCGGCCGGGACATGATCTCTGCCTAAAAAAACCGCTCAATCTCTTCTCCCTCGACTACGATCCCAAATCAATAAAACCTATGTAAGCGTTCAAAGGGAATGTGTCCTTCACTGAACACTTACCGAAGTTTAGCGAAATTTTTTCTGGCGAGTATAATTTAAAAAATTACCGGAAACATAGTCAGCACTATGTTGAGGATGTTTTTTTCAATTTTACGAAGCCAGGGAGAATTGCAGCAAACGAATAAGAGTTTTAACTGCAGTAGAATGTATTTTTGCAATTGGCTCTAATATTATAAATTTTACTTTAGCAAGTCTAGTAACTTTATTGTCTTCAATATTACATCCGAGAACTTCTCCAGTTAATTTACTAAGCAATAAAATTTTTTTATCATAAGTATTATACTTAAGGTAATAATCATGAGTATGGTTTTTAAATTCATCATTATTTTTTTTTATTACTTTTATTTTTTATTTATTTAACCTAAAAAGAACATTTGAAGAATTATATAAAAAATATAATTAATTATAAAAATCCCTATATTAAAGGTTTTTACCAAAAGAAAAATCCTTAAATGTATGTATTTGTATCAATCGGGGTAGTACCCTTCTATGGCTTTATTTAAACGAATACAATAGAATTGATAAAGCTGGGAAACAAATTTCTCTGTTTCTAAATGTTAGTTATTTCTTTTCATAAAAAATATTTATTGTTTTTTAAAATTTTTTATGTTTTGTCCTCTATTAAAAAACCATTTTTTGTTCATAAGGCTGACGGTATAAGGCTTTACAGGATTTGACCTGTTATGGCATGTTTATTGCATTTATAATATATTGCTAAAATGGTCTAAAAAGACCAAAAAAGGAGGCAACAAATGTTAAAAAAAATTTCTGCCATTATTATGGCTGTTTTAATGTGCATGGGGGTATTTATATCTATTGCAAATTTCACAGCATCTGATTTAGATGCTGCGGATATCAGGATGAATGGACGCTGGGAATTAATTGGCCCGTATGTATATTGTGTGCATGGTGGTAATGCATGTATCTCTGGTACAGTTCAGGAGATATTTGGAACAATTAACTGATAAGTTAATTGACATTTTCTTTAGAGAGCAGCCCAAAGAGCTGCTCTCTGTCTTTTTAGGTGAAATCTTATGATTAAAAAATTTCTATTTTTAGTATTGTTTTTTACAAATATTTTAATTGGGCTGGAAATAAAAAAAATTAATGAAGTTAACATATCGCAGGATAAAAAAATATTGCAAATGCCTTTCTCGTTCTGTGTTACTGAAGACCAAACTTTTATAGTAGTTGATATTAAGGCAGCAAACATAAAAATATATGAAAATAACGGTAAACTATTAAAAATCCTTGGAAAAAAGGGCTTGGGACCTAGAGAGTTCATCAGTCCAATGATCTGTGATTTTAGTAAACCCTATTTTGCAGTTACTGATTATCAGAGAAAAAAAATCTTCATATATAAACAGAATGCTAAAACAGGTTTCGATCAAATAAAAAGTATTTATTGTTTAGGATATGGTTCTGATATAAAGATTATAAAAAATAAAATATTGATTTCAGCATATAAAACAGATAAAAAGGGGGCTCCCTATTCACTTTATATGCATAACCTTATGGATAATAAGACTCACTTTTTAATTACAGAAGCAAAAAAATATGGTTTTAGTTCTTTAAAAGAAGATAAGAAATATTTAAGAAATTTAAAAACATATGCAATAGGTACTATGGGTTATTGCGATTATTTGTTAAATGATGTTTATTATGTATGGGAAGGGAACCTGAAAATTTTTAAAATCAGCTCTGAATCTGGGGAGATAACTACTTTTGGAAAAAAAACGAAAAATTACATACAACTGGTATCTTCAAAAACTATGGTTAATTGTTATAAGAAAAAAAATTTTAAACAGCTTATCAGGGAAATGCAGAAAATAAGCTATATTAATGGCCTTTTTGCCAATAAAGATTTTGTCGGACTGCTTTATGGAAATTATTATAAAAATCTCTCAGCCTGGAAGATATTTTTACAATTATACACTCCTAACGGGAAGTTTTTAAAAGAAATAACTCTTCCTGAAGTTCTTGTGCAAACTCCCAGTAAACCAGGGCGTGACTTTTATTATAATAAAAAAAAGAATCTGTTATATTATATGTATCATAAATTAGATAAAGACTTAGATGATATCTATACAGTAGCAACCTATAAAATAATAAAATGAAAAATTATTTAATTGCTTTTTTGCTTGTTGTAATTTTACTGTTGAGCAGTTTTTTATATAAAAATAGCCGCAGCACTCAGGATAGTATTTACTGCGGATTTCCTCTAACCGATTTTGAACAGTCTGATGATGGGGATGTTTCATTACATCTTTTTTTATTCTTTTCTAAAAACAACTGCCCACCATGCCTTAAAATTATTGAAGTACTCAATTCATTGCCTTCTCAATTCAAAGTAATAGGAATTGTACCTGAACATGAACTCAAAAAAGAACAAGAGATAAGGGAACAGACGGGTGCTGCTTTTAAACTTATTGGAATTAAAAATTACAAAAAATTTTCAACACTGTATACACCATCATTAATTGGTGTTTCAGGAAAAGGAAAGATATATTTTGTTATCCCAGGAGTCCCAGGTGAAAAAGAATACCTAAAAGAATTCCTTGAATCTTTTTATACAAAGGCATTTATATATTGATAGATATGAATAAAAAGGGATAAAAGTTTACTTTTTTTCAAACCTTTATAAAGGAAAATATATTTTAAATATTGTCCCTTTACCGATAGAACTTTTCACCTCTATTTGCCCGTTATATTCATTAACAATTTGATTTACAACAAAAAGTCCTAAGCCGGAGCCATTTTCTTTTAATTTAGTTGTAAATTGAGGTGTGAAGATTTTTTTTATATTGGTTTCATCTATTCCGTAACCAGTATCTTGAATTATTACACTGATATCTGTTTTATTCTTTTTCATAGATATCCTTAACTCACCACCATCAGGCATTGCCTCTACTGCATTGAGAATTAAATTTAATATGATCTGCTGAAATTTAATTGGATCAATTACAAATAGAAACTTTTTTTTTTCAGGTTTCCATTTAACAACTATATTATATGGAATTAATTCTTTTAAAATATTAATGATGTCATCAATCAATATGGACAGGTCCTGAGAAGTGTGTCTGATGTTATTGGGTCTTGAAAAAGCAGTGATTTGTTTAACGATTTGTATTGCTTTTTCCGCTGCACTCTTTACTTTACTAATTTTTATCACTTCTTTTGAGTTTATGTTTTCTGACTCAAGCTTTCTTGAATAACTGATAATTGTAAATAGAAGATTGCTTAGATCATGGGTCGCACCGGCTGCTAAAAGTCCAACAAGTTTCATTTTTTGTGCTATAACTAACTGTTTGGACTTTTCTTTTAGTAAAATTCTTTTTTTAATACTATTGATCCTGATTAGATACAAGCCAAGTATTATAAAGATTAGAACGGTAAATATAAATGCTTTAAACCACCATGTAAACCAGAATGGAGGTGTTATATTAATTTTCAGTTCAACACCTTTATTATTCCATATTTTATCATTATTTGAGCCTTTAACTCTAAAAATATAGTTCCCGTAAGATAAATTTGTATAAGTTGCCTGCCGGTCTGTCCCTACAAAGTTCCATTTTTTATCAAAACCTTCCAGTATAAATGAATATTGGTTTTTTGAGGTAATTGTAAAATCAAGTGCTGCAAACTCAAAAGATATATTATTCTCTTTATAAGACAATATTATGGATTTTGTTGCAGAAATGGTTCTTTTTAAAAATGATTTTTCTCCTGCTTTTATTGATTGTCCATGAATTTTAAAGTCTGTTATGACTATTTGGGGAATATAAGGATTATCAATAACTTTGTCTGGAAAAAAGGCATTAAAACCATTTGATCCGGCAAAAAACATTTCTCCCTGATTGTTTTTAAAACAGCTGCCCAAACCAAATTCATTGTTCTGTAAACCATCATTTATATCATATTTATCGGAGCTTTCGGTTTTTGTATTGAATTTGAATAGTCCGTTATCTGTGCTTATCCAAAGATTATTCTTTTCATCACCAAGTATGCCATAAATTGCTCTATTTGAAAAATCAGGTTTTCCGACTATGAGTATAAAATGATCATCATTTCTATTATATTTGTTCAGTCCTTCTAAAGTTCCAACCCATAGGGTTTTGTCCTTATCTTCATATATTGTCCAGATATTATTATTACTTAAGCTCTCCTTCTTTTGTGGATTATGTTGATAGTGTTTAAAATGATTCTCTGTAATATCATATCTATCAACCCCGGAGTCTGTTCCCAGCCATATTTTACCAAAACTGTCCCTGTAGATTATATGCACAAAACGACTATAGACTGTACATGAATCTTTTATATTTTGGAAAAATGGTGAGGTTTTTCCTGTTTTTTTATTAAATTTAATTAAACCGTTTTTAGTGCCGATTAACAGAGTCTCTTTATTGTATTCGTGTATTGCCCATACTTTATCGGTGATTATCTTGCTTATTTGTTGGAGTGCGCTAAGATATATATAAGGTCGCCTTTTTTTTTTAAATCCGATTAACCCGCTATTACTACCTAACCACAGAGTTTTTGACATATCTTCAAGCATTGTATTTATTAAAAAATGCTTTTTGTTTTTTTGATTTAAAACATCCGGGATATATCTGGAATATTTATTATTTATTCTATCAAATCTTACGAGTCCACTTTCTGTCCCCAACCAAATGATATTATTGCAATCTTCAATTATTGATCGAATACGATTATCTATTGGTCTTCCTGAATTTATTTGGTTAAATCTATAATGGTTGAATTTTGTTTTATATGGACTGAATTTATTGATTCCTGTATCGGTACCGATCCATAGTGATGCAGAATTATCCATATATATTGATTTGATCCGGTTATCACTAATGCTTGATTGGTCAGTGGGATCATTTTTATAATGAATTAATTTATTTTTTTTGAGATTAATTTTAATCATTCCCTGAAAAATTGTTCCAACCCATATATTATTAAATTGATCCTGATAAAAACAGTTGATAATACCCAAATTTAATTTTTTAATATTTGAATTTATTGATAAATCAATCATTTTAAATTTTTTTTCCTTTATAGAAAAAATATAGATCGCTCCCTTTTTGTTTCCTATCCATAATCGGTTTAAATTGTCTTTAAATAAGGAATAAATATGATTATCTACATTGCTATTTAAATGTTGAGATTTTACCTTGTATTGTCTAAAACCAATTTTATCATTTTTAAACTCATTTAAGCCGTTAGATGTTCCAATCCAGATTGTTTTATAATTATCTTCTAATATTGAATAGACAGTGTTTGAGCTAATGCTTTTATAGATTTGAGGATTATGTCTGAAATTATGGAACTGTTGACTTTCAATATTAAATTTTTCTAAGCCTTTTTTAGATAAAATCCATAGTCTATTTTGACTATCCATATAGAGTTTTAAGATAAAATTGTCACTTAAACTATTTTTGTTTTTCGGATTGTGAATAAAACTTGTAAACTGTTCTGTTTCGATATCAAATTTATTTATCCCCCCTCCCCAGGTTCCAATCCAGAGATTTCCTGAATTATCAGTACATATTGACCTTATTACATTATTTGAAAGAGAGTTTTGTTTGTTTTTTTTATGTGTATAGACTATAAATTTGTATCCATCATATTTATTAAGTCCATTTCTTGTACCAAACCAGAGAAAACCGAATTTATCCTGAATTATAGAGTAAACAATGTGTTGTGATAAACCATGTTTTTGTGTGATGTGTTCAAATTTTATCAGATTTTTTGAATTAATATTGACTAAAAAGAGCCAGAAAAGCAGAACAAGAAAAACAAATATTTTATTTTTCATTAACTACATTTTAACATAAATTTTGGAATCATTTGGCTGTTTTGCAAAGTTTAACTATTCAGGTATTTATATAGGGTTGGAATCGAAATACCTAATAATTCAGAAGTCTTTTTTTTATTAAATCCTGTCTGATTATAAATTTTCTTTATATACTTTTTGTCATAATCAGCTAAGGATAGGGGTTTGCTTTTTTGCTCTACTTGCCTGTTTATGAGAAAAACAATATCATTAATTCTAATACAATCATCATTTTTGAATGGAATTATTGTTTTTAATAAATTTTTAATCTCTCTTACATTTCCATCCCAGTTATGATTTATTAAATATTGTTCTACTTTTTTTGTCACTTTTGTTATATTTTTTTTGTATAATATATTAAATGTTTTTAAAAAATAATAGAATAAAGGCATAATATCTTCTCTTCTATCCCTAAGAGGCGGTATATATATAATTGATTCCTGTAGTCTATAAAGAAGGTCTTTTCGAAAAGTTTTAAAACTAACTTCTTTTTCAAGATCTTTGTTTGTAGCAGTAATAATTCTGATGTCTATGTTTTTTGGTTTTTTACTTTTGAGCATGTATATCATATTGTCATCAATTACTCTCAGGAGCTTCGCCTGTATATGAAGGGATAAATCACCAATTTCATCTAGAAAAAGAGTCCCTTTATCTGCCTGTATGAATTTCCCGGCATAGCTTTCGGTTGCACCAGTGAAAGCCCCTTTATCAAAACCAAAAAGCTCGGATTCAACAAGCTCTGAAGGAATAGCAGCACAATTGATCGGTAGAAAAATTTCTCTACTTCGATTTGAAAGATTATGAATTGAGTGCGAAAGTATCTCTTTTCCTACCCCGGTTTCACCTTCAATTAATATTATATTATTTGTTTTTGCAAGTATTTTTGCTCTATAAATTACCTCCTCCATCTTTTTACTTTCAAATATTATATCTTCAAACGTATAGTTTGAGGTTATCTCGTTTTTCAAGAGTTTATATTCATTATTTATGGAGTTGAACTCAATTATTTTCTTTATTTGAAAACTGAGTATGCTTTCGTCAAACGGCTTTTCAATATAATTAAATGCACCTTTTTTTATAGCTTCTACTGCGTTTTCAATTGTTGCATTTCCGGTAATAATGATTGTTTTATTATTCAGGCAATCGGTATGACTATTGAATAAATCTAACCCGTTACCATCGGGAAGTGATAAATCAAGAATAATAACATCATACTTTTTTATGGATAATTTCTTATATGCCGTCTTATAATTTGGTGCTTCATCCACTAAATAATTATTTTCTTCAATTTCTGCTTTTAATAGTTCACGTAATGAGTCATCATCTTCGACAACCAACACTTTTTTTTTTGATAAAAAAGAAAGCTCTATTTCATTCATTAAGATAGTTTAGATGAATTGTGCATATATTTCAATACATTTACTAACATTTGTTATTTAAAATTCAAAACTGGACACTTTTGGATAGATGGGGTCCTTAAACATTTAGAGTAAATTCCCCACGAGATATTTAAAATGATAATCCTTTTTCTTTGCCATATATCTTAAAAAAATTTGGAAAATATAATATATACCATTCTGAAAGGCTTAAAATTAACAGATGTTCTCTCCAACTCCTTCCATTCAGTCCTTCATGTCCACTTAATGCGACATAATGTTTTGCAGATGCATCCCACAAAGAGAAAAACCGAGTGTTTGTCCACCACATATTGGGGGTGGAGGAGGATTTTTTCTTTTTTGTTCTTCTTTATCACGTTTTTCTTGTGGACCATCAGGTGGTCCTTCTCCTGCTTGGGAAAACACAAATAAACTTAAAGTAAAAAAGATTAAAAATAAAATTAATTTTTTCATAACTCCTTAACGTACGATATTTTCTCTTTCGTGAGCTGACCCCATTAATGCTACATGCTCGATGTTATGAAGTGGTATGAATATTTTTTACACCACCAAGTTTTATTGCTTCATGAGGCATCCCGAAAACAACACAAGTCTCTTCATCCTGTGCTATGTAAATGCTCCAGTTTTGGGTACCACGAACATTCGCACAGAATTATATGTTTAGCTATAATGCCATATCTATAAATATTTTTTGTGATTAAATATTAGAAAGCTTCAAATTGGATATTATTGCACAAAGCCGCGAAAAGAACTATTTCAGGCATAAAGTTAACCATTTTTAATTAAATATTTTCAATTCTATCAATGTTATGGCTCTCCAAGTTAAAGATTAAATGTCTTAAATATTCGAATTTATAATACAATAGTATAAAGGTAAAAAACCTGTCTTAAAAATCATCTTATAAATAATTCTTAGCTTATTTTAGATAAAATAATACACTTTATTGATAAGATCCAAGTTGAATTAGTCCGTTTTAGGGGGATGTGTAAAAATACCCAAATTGAATCAAAAATATATAAAATTTTAAATAAAAGATATTAATCATATTGAGAAATACGCAGAAGGATTAGCATCAAATATAAATACTCCCCATTCAGTACCAAGCACCGAATATGATAGAAATATTACTAGGAATACATTAGGTAGATTAGTACAAAATGAGAATCTCCCATTTGATATTCAAAATAAATTTGCAAATAGTATAAAATATAACATTAGGCGACTCACTTTATGGAGAAAAGATTTGTCTTTTAACTTTATATATAATTTTTATTTAGCTGAATTAAAAAGAGAAGCAAATCCAAAACAAAAAAAATATACCGTTAAGCAGAGTTCTTATAGTTTCAGAACCCAATTCCAGAATACTTTACTAAGTGATCAAATTTTACATAAATTTGGAAGTATAAAATATTTAAATAAAAAAAACATTGATCAAATTATGTCTGACAAAAATTATCGAATTCTTAATTACATTTTAAAAAGTCCCTATTTAACTTCTTAGAATTTGCAATTAATTTATAAAGCAATAATAAAAAAATTTGATAAAATCACTAATTGGAAAAAAATAATATCCAGGTTAATTGAAAATATAAACACATCACCTCAAACAATAATGAAAATTTATCAAAAAGATTTTCATTATTTATCTAAAGAATATTTTTATAAAAACTATTTACGTAACCAAAATACTCCGCAAATTATAATTAAAAAAATATGGGAAGATGATCATACAAAAACTAAAATAAATGCTGTATTTCCAAATTATTTTTCTTTACCTTTAAATAAAAACATATCAGAAGAATTTCAGAAGACTTTGATAATGTCATACTCGAAAATATAATTCTAAATAAGAATACTTCAAATGATGTTATGTATAAATTAGTAAGAGATAATCCAAAAATCTTTTATAGCAATACATTACCAAAACCAGAGCTTAATTCTCAATGTATTAAGAGTTTAATTGTATACGCTCCATATGAAGTAGAATTGCCAGAATTAATAGAAAAATTACTTAAATCTTTAGAATTGATTAATAAAACATATTAGGAGTAGGGAGATGACAACGATGAAAGTTGGAAGAAAATAAAATATTACTGTTATTATACAAAAATTATAAACTAGTTGAAACAAAAACACCCATCTTATAGGGCTAACGGAAACGCAGCTATGTTTTAACTACCCCTATTATAGACTTATGTGTTTTTCTAGATATGCCTTTGGATACTATGTTTCCAATATCTATGTGATTTTCTAGATTTATGGGTTTTGAGTTTAAAAAAACGTTCGTTTTATTGAACTTGGGCAAAAGTACAAATATATGAAAAATGATTATATTTTATATCCAAGATACTAAATGATACATTTTTCTATTTTATAATTTAAAGTAAATTTTTAAATCAGATTAGATTGATGATTTATTTTTATAATGGTATACTTTTTTTATGTTTATGAAGTTTATACAAGGAAGAGATCATGGTGCAATATAACAATATAGATATTTGGAAAAATCGTTTAGGTTTATTACCAATAACGCTATTTTCATCCATTAAACAGAAAAAGTTTATTTTGCTAAATGGGGGATACGGTGATTTTTGTATAGATTTTGAACCAGACAAAAAACCTGAAGACTATTATTCCTACGCATGGTCAAGTAACACAAAAAATTTTGTCACTTTAAAAGATGAAAAAATCGTATTATATAATTGGCTTAAAGGAGAGCAGGAATCTTATAAATTAGATCTTGTAAGTCAAAAAATTGAAAAATTTTATGACTATCTTTTGCAAAAATCATATAAAAGTGAATATGATATTGTTCCTTTTATTATAAATATATATAAGAGTTTAAGAAATCAGACAAATGAAAAAGCGGAAGGTGTTCAAGCATTAAATCATCTTTTTTTATTACTAGCAGCCTTTGAGGATGGGATTGATATTAAAAAGGTAGATCTAAAGAAATGGAATATTTCTAATGTTGAAAGCACAGAAAGTTTTGATCGTTATGTTGAAGAGTTTAAAAATGGAATACAGTCAAATCCAAATAATCTGAAACCAAATGTAGAGTTAATACTAAGACATTCTGCGGGCCAACTATTTCAAGAGGCACAAAAAGAAGCTGTTTTTTTTAACAGAGGTATGGATTTATTTGGTCTTTATGATTCAAAATATACATCAAATCAAAAAATATCTAATAGTTTCCATTATACTCCATCTTTCCTTGCAAGAAGCATTGTAGAGTATTCCTTATCAAAATTAAATTTGTATGAATATCCTACTTTAAAAATCCTTGATCCTGCCTGTGGAAGTTCTGAATTTCTCCTAGAAGTTTTAAAGCAACTGAAGTCATTAGGTTTTAATGGAAATGTTGAAATAAATGGATGGGACAGTTCAAAATCAGCCATTAATACATCAAAATTTTTATTAACTTATGAAAAAAGAGAATGGCAAGATAAACTTTCACTAAATATAGAATTGGTTAAGAATTCTTTAACAAAAAAATGGGATAATGATTATGATATAATATTAATGAACCCACCCTTTCTTTCCTGGGAATTAATGGAACCAGAAGATAGAGAAATTATTTTAGATGTGTTAGGCAAAAGCACAAAACAAAAACCAAATCTTGCAAGTGCGTTTGTTTCAAAAAGTATAAAGCATTTAAAACCAAAAGGTATATTAGGAACCGTTATGCCAACATCTATTTTGTTGATGGATTCCTATAAAAATTTACGAAATGAAATTAAAGACACATTGTCATTATTACTTGTGGGTAAGCTTGGAAATTTTGTTTTTGAACATGCATTAACCGATGTAAGCATTCTTATAGGAAAAAAACCTCAATCTTCGAATATTCCTCTTTTACTTTGGACTAAAAATGAAAAAGGAATTGTAAATGAAGCATTTAGGGAATTAAGAAAAATCAATTATAAACAAATTTCTTATGTTAAAGACAATAAGTCTTATAATATATATGAGCCGGATAAATATCCAATCAATAAAGAAAATTGGAAAATATTATCTTTTAATGAACAAGAACTAATAAAACATTTAACTTCTTTAATTCTGTTAAACAGATTAAAAACTATTCAGGATATTTTTAATGTCAAACAAGGTATCAGGACAGGCAATAATAAGATATTTAAAATTTCACAAGAATTTTATAATAGCAAATTGCCAGCGGAAGAAAGAAAGTACTTTAGGCCTGCAATAGATAATGACAGTATAAAAAAAGGTTGTTTAAAAGTAAATAACTATATATGGTATCCATACAACCAGAAAGGAATAATTTTTAAAAATGAAGAAGAGTTAAAAATAAAAGCACCTTTTTTTTATGATTATTTATATAATCATAATGAAATTTTAAAAAAAAGAAAAGGTATAAGTTTTTGGTGGACTCTTACAAGACCTCGCAATTGGCAATATGAAAATAAACTAAAACTAACTTCAACCGAATTTGGAAAGGCTGGTTCCTTTGCTTTAGACAATAAAGGCGAATTTGTTATTGAACGGGGAAATGGATGGGTTCCAAAAAAGGAATTTAACAATGATGATTATTATTTCTACCTATCTATTTTTAATAGCCCTTTTTTTGACAAATTACTGTCTATTTATTCAAAAGATTTATTAATGGGATGGGATTTAGGAAAAAAATATACAAAAAATATTCCTATTCCGGAAATCACTGATGAATTAAGAAATAGTTTGGTTTTCAAAAAACTAATAGATTTTGGAAAATTGATATCTAAAGAAGAATTTTTCAATTACGAGAATATTGATGATTATTTAAAAGAATATATTTACAAAATTGATTTGAATATATGAATAATATAATCTCAAAATTAAATGAAATTGGTCGAGATAGTATTGATCAATCCTTTAGTTTAATTCCTAAATCGCAAACCTTATGTATAATAAGTGGGGCAAATCTTTCATTGGCAATAAATAATAGAAAGAATGAAGATCAACAGATAAAAGTATTAAATTTAAGAGATGATTTTTGGGTCTATATTGGGATTGAATTTATCTATAAAAAAAAGAAAAAAAAAGAATTTCCAAATATTTTCTTTTCACTATCGGTATTTCAAGGTGATTTTAAAGACAATTATAAAACACAACTTTTTAGAGCCGAATGGGATAATTTTGAAAACTTTCCTGAAAATCACGCTCAACCACACTGGCATATTTATCCGCATAAATACACAAAAAAAACACATGATGATTTTGAAGATTTCATTGAACTACAAGAAACAGACAAAGATTTTAATACATTTGTAAATAATGATACAACCAAAAAAATAGTAGATTTAAAAAAATTTCATTTTGCTATGAATGGTCAATGGTCTGAAAAAAAAACAGATGTTCATAAAATAAGTGAAGAAAATGAGTTAATTGATTGGTTTTCTGGAATATTAAGCCATATAAAAAAAGAATTAAAATATATCACAGCTAAGTAATATTGTACTTATTAAAAACAAAATAAAGAGGTATATATGAGAGGAATGGATGAAATAAAGACTAGGTTTCCAATGCTTTTTGAAATACTAGGCGAAGAATATGTTGAAGCTCTTAAGTCCGAGCAAGGTTCTCTAGCAAAAAGAATATTATGGTAAGGTTTTTACGTGAGGCAATACGGACCTGAAAGAATAATGTCGTTGATCAATTACCTACCTGGTTAAAACTTCCCCAAATCACTCCAAGTCCGGCGGCGGATGAA
>CBDUZW010000075.1:0-24245 GCA_965371805.1 uncultured bacterium
TTTATGAAGCAACGACCTATCGTTTATAGTGTTTTTTTTATGATGCAACACGGATAAATTTATTTTATTTAAACATCAAATTTCCATATCCGGGGGAATTGTAAAAATTGTATATATTTTAATAGTAGACACATTGTTTATTCATTTTTTATTATTAAGTATGTGTTTGGCATATTATCTAATTTTTATTTTTTTTTTGTTGAATTTTTTTCATTTTTATATATAATTTTTATGCGGTAGTAATTCCTTCTAAGCAGAACGCTTAATGATAATCTCATAAAAAAGGAAAGAGGCTACCACCTCTTTCCGTACAAGGATGAAATTTTGATATTAAATATTTATTACACTTTTACAACCTTTTAAAAACATTGAAACCCCTTCCAACCCTTCACTATTATAAAGGTTTATTATATGACTTCCAATTACTGATATATCAGCATGTTTTTTCAAATTATTAACATGTTCGGCAGAAGATATTCCAAATCCAGCTGCAATTGGGAGGTTTGTATGTTTTCTCAACTCTTTGAGAAAATTAATCCCCTTATTGTCTATTTCACTACTCTCGCCAGTTATACCAACCTTCAATGTTGCATAGATAAATCCTCTTGCAATTTTAGTGATCTTTTTTAAGCGATCAGGATCCATATCGGGGGATACTACAAAAACCGGATATATTTCTGCATCTTCAAGTTTATTGAAAAAACCATCCAGATCAACATCAAAGGGAAGATCGGGCATAATAATCCCATCAATCTCTGAGTCTTTACAGAGAGAAATGAATTTATCGGTCCCCATCTTAAATAGAATATTTACATAGGTCATGATCAAGGTTGCAATATTAGACTGTATTTTTATATCGGAAGCAAGTTTAAAACTATCATAAACTGAAGTACCCTTACTTAAGGACTTATGATTTGCCTCCAAAATTGTTCTTCCATCCGCCATTGGGTCAGAAAAAGGTATCTGTACCTCAACCATTGAGCTGCCATTTTTTTCCATACACTGCACTAATTTTAGATTTGTTTCTATATCAGGGTAACCGGCAACAATATGATTCATCAAAAGATGTTTCCTCTTTTTATTTAGTATTAGATCTAGTTTATTCCCCATTTGAAGCCTCCTCTTTTAAAAAATTGATCCAGTTATTCCTGTCAATATGTTTAGCAGTAATAAACAGGTCCTTGTCACCTCTTCCAGATATATTTATAACCATTGTCCTATCTTTAGAATACTTACCTGCAATTTTTAATCCATAGGCAAGAGCATGTGAAGATTCCAGGGCTGGAATTATACCTTCATCTCTGCTTAAGATCTTATATGCTTCAAGGGCCTCATGATCATTTATACTCTCAAATTGAACCCTCTTGCTGTCGAAAAGATCAGCCAGCTCAGGTGATACACCTGCATAATCCAGCCCTGCGCTGATTGAATGTGTTGGAAGGACCTGACCCATATCATCCTGAATAAAATAAGATTTATAACCCTGAACTATGCCAACACTGCCCGCTCCTCCAAACCTGATTGCATTTTTTCCAGGTAGCTTACTCTCACCTCCAGCTTCGATTCCAATGCAGTTTACACTTTTATCATCGAGGAATGGTGAAAACAATCCTAGTGAATTAGATCCGCCACCTACACAGGCTACAAGAAAATCAGGTTTATCTACATCATATTTTTTTAGTTGTTTTTTAACTTCTATCCCGATTATAGATTGAAAATCTCTCACAATTAATGGATAAGGGTAGGGACCTAAGGCTGAGCCCAGAAGGTAATATGAATCTTTCAGGTTTTCGATCCAGTATTTTAATGCATCATTTACCGCATCTTTTAAGGTTTGTGTACCGGATTCTACGGGAATTACTTCAGCACCCAGTAACTTCATTGAATAAACATTTGGATACTGCCTTACAATATCCTTCTTTCCCATAAAAACCTTACATTTTAAATTAAACTTTGCAGCAACAGATGCTGTTGCAACTCCATGCTGGCCGGCTCCTGTTTCGGCAATTATACAACTTTTACCCATTTTTTTAGCTAGAAGGATCTGACCCAGTACATTATTTATCTTATGTGCACCAGTGTGACAATGACTTTCCAACTTTAAAAATATCTTACATCCTTTAGCTCTTTTTGTCAGGTTCTCTGCAAAATAGAGAGGTGTTGGTCTCCCTGTATAAGAGTTATTAAGATCTGTTAATTTCTCCAAAAACTCCTTGTCATCTTTCCACTTATTATAGACATCTTCGAGCTCTGATAATGCTGGGATCAACATTTCAGGCACAAATCTCCCACCATATTTACCAAAATAATGGCTCCTATTATTTACTTTCATTATTTGCTCCCTTTAAGTTATCTACCTTATTAAAAAATAATTTCAATTTATCTTCGTCCTTTATACCCGGAATTCTTTCGACTGAGCTGCAGAGATCAATAGCATAAATATTTCTTGAGCTTAATCTTTCTATATTATGTTCAGAAATTCCACCTGCAATGATTAAATTCCTATTATATTTTACTGCTTCATCTAAAATATATTCCGAAAATTGGATACCGGTACCTCCTGGTTGATTGGGTAAAAAAGTATCCAACAGGATATCTCCTTGAGTATACTTATCCATAATTTTTAGTGTTTCTGTTGTTTTTACTCTTAGTACCTTCCAGTAAGGCAATCCTAATTTGCTGCAATATTCTGGAGATTCAGAGCCATGAAGCTGAACAAGATCCAGACCTGCATTTTTATAAATCTTTCTCACATTTTCTGCCGTCTCATTAACAAATACACCGACATTGAGGGAATTTGACTTCCCCTTTTGTATTATCTCAGCTGCATTTTTCAACTCAATAAATCTTGGTGATTTTTTATAAAAAATAAAACCTGAAAAATTTGTCCCAAGCCGATTTATTAAGTTATAATCATTTAAATTTGTTATTCCACAGATCTTAACCCTAAACATCTAACATCTCCATAACAGATCTTCTCAGATCTTTACTTCTCATTAGAGATTCACCAACTAGAGCTCCTGCAAAACCTGCATTTTTTAACATAATTATATCCTCTTTGTTTTTTATTCCAGATTCAGAAATCACAAAGATATCTTCAGGCACTTTTTTTATTAATTTCATTGAAACTGAAAGATCGGTTTTAAATGTTTTTAGATTTCTATTATTGATTCCTATTATTTGAGGTTTTATTTTTAATGCCATCTCTAATTCTTCTTCTGAATGAACCTCAACTAAAACCTGCATCCCCAATTCTCTGGCAAAAAAGTATAATTCAGAAAGCTCATCAGGTGACAAACATGCTGCAATTAAAAGGATGATGTCAGCCCCCATATTATAAGCTTCATATATCTGAAAAGGATGAATAATAAAATCTTTTCTTAGAAGAGGAATATTTATGTTCTTTCCAACCTCAATTAAATCCTGTTTGCTTCCCAGAAAATAGTTCTTTTCAGTTAATATAGATAGTGCAGAAGCCCCGGCCTTTTGAAAATCTCCTGCTATTTTAATTGGATCAAAATCCTTTTTTATTATGCCGGAAGATGGAGAGGCTTTTTTTATCTCTGTTATTAGAAAAAAACCTTTTTTTAAAAGTGGGATTGGATCAAATATATCTCTCTTCCTGTTTAAAATAAACTTATCTCTGGCAAAACTATTAAAATTCTCCTGTTCATCAATTCTTATCTTTTCTATAATCTCATTTAGTATCATTAAACTCTCCTGGTAATTAGAAAGTACTGCCTGATCTGATAAGATCTTCCAGTTTTTGCTTTGCTGCGCCACTGTCAATTGATTTTTGAGCCAATTTAACCGCTGCTTTTAAAGAACTTGTAGTACCAGCTAAATATATAGCTGCTGCGCCATTTAATATAGCTATATCTCTTTTTGGGCTTTTATTACCATCGAGAATTCCCAGAAATATTTCAGCATTTGCCTGCAGATCGCCTCCCTTTAGATCTTCCGGTCTGCATCGTTCAAGTCCAAACTCCTCCGGTTCTATATGGTAATTTCTTATCCATCCATCTCGTACTTCAGATACTGATGTCGCTCCAGTAAGTGTTATCTCATCCAGTCCATCACTTCCATGTACAACTAAAGCTCTTTTTACCTCAAGATTCACAAGTACTTTTGCAACTTTTTCAACCAGATCAGGTCTGAATACTCCTATAATTTGAGCATCAGCATCTGCCGGATTTGCTAAAGGACCTAATATATTGAATAAAGTTCTGAATCCCAGTTCCTTTCTTACAGAACCTACATGTTTCAAGGATTTATGAAGTTTTGGTGCAAAAAGAAAGGCGATTCCCACATCTTTTAAAAGAGATTCCATACATTTCTCACTACTATTAAGTTGAATACCTACTGCTTCACAGAGATCTGCACTACCGCATCTGGATGTTACTGACCGGTTTCCATGTTTTGCGACTGTTACTCCGGCACCAGCAGCAATAAATGCAGCTGTTGTAGAGATATTGTAAGTACCGCTATTATCTCCTCCGGTACCGCAGAGATCAACAACTTTTACTCCTACAGGTTTTTTAATTTTTGCTGCATTTCTTCTCATAACCTTGGCAAATCCGGTGATTTCTGATACTGACTCTCCCTTTAATGCCATTGCAGTTAAGATTCCTGCAATTTGTACCTTAGACGTATCTGATCTGGATATTTCATCCATGATCCTCTCAGAATCTCCTTCACTGAGAGTCTCTCCATTATAAACAGTTTTCAGTCCTCTTTTTAGAAAAGATTCATCTGGGGAATTGTCAAGAAAATTGGAAAGAAGTTCATAACCTGAAGAGGATCCATAGGATTCCGGATGAAACTGTACTCCTTCGACAGTGTAATTTTTATGCCTCACTCCCATAATTGTTCCATCTGCAGTCCATGCAGAGATTTCAATGTCATCATTTAGCGTATCTCTGTCTATTACCAGGGAATGATATCTTATTACCTTCAGTGGGTTTGCAAGATTTTTGAAAACACCTCTTCCATCATGATATACATTTGACTCCTTCCCATGAAAGATTTTTTCAGCCTGAATGATTTCACCCCCAAATACATTTCCTATACATTGATGTCCAAGACATACTCCAAGTATTGGGACAATACCTTTAAATCTTCTTATAACTTCAGATGAAATTCCTGCAGACTCCGGACCTCCAGGACCGGGAGAAATGATAATATGGCTTGGTTTCATCTCTTCTATCTCAGAGATACTTATCTCATCATTTAATTTTACTATTACATCATAATTAAGATATTTGATATATTGAAAAATATTATATGTGAAAGAATCATAATTATCAATTAACAAGATCATACTGAACCTCCGTTTTTAGATACACCTGTATTCTTAATAGCTTCATAAATTGCTGACAGCTTATTCTCCGTTTCCTCAAATTCTGATTCAGGAACTGAGTCATTCACAATTCCAGCTCCAGCCTGTAACTGGGCAATACCATCTTTTAGCACGATTGTTCTTATCGTAATGCATGAATCAAGATTACCGTTAAAACCAAGATAAAATATCATGCCGCCATATGGTCCTCTTTTCCTTCCCTCAAGTTCAGTTACTATCTCCATTGCCCTGATTTTTGGAGCTCCTGAAAGTGTACCAGCTGGAAATACTGATTTAATTACATCAAAACTATCATATTTTTTTGATAGAGAAGCTCTTACGGTTGAAGCGATATGCATCACATGTGAGTATTTTTCAACTCTCATATAATCCTTTACCTCTACAGTTCCTGCCTTTGCAATTCTACCCAGATCATTTCTAGCCAGATCAACAAGCATCAGGTGTTCTGCTCTCTCTTTAGGGTCATTTAAGAGATCTTTCTCAAACTGCATATCAATATCTTCCGTTTTTCCTCTTTTTATTGTACCGGCAATTGGTTTTGTAAGTAGAACACCATTTTGTACCTTAACCATTACTTCAGGAGAACTGCCGATTAAATAGAATCCATCAAGATCAAGAAAAAACATATATGGTGAAGGGTTAAGTTGACGGAGAGTTTGATAAATTTGAAATGGATCCATATTAACTTTCAGCTCCTTCCTTCTGGAGATAACTGCCTGAATCAGCTCGCCTTCTTTAATATATTTTTTACATTTTTTTACATTCGTCAGATATTCTTCAGGATCATCTTCACGTTCAATAATAGCGTTATTTTTTTCTGAATTTTTACTGGTATCTTCTTTAAGCTCTGATTTGATCAAGAGTTTTAAATTTGCAATTCTATTTTCTGCATCTTTATACAGTTTATCATTATCAACTGTATCCCCCTCGGAACCTATAATAGTGACAACTATGAATACAGTTCTCCTAACCGAATCGTATACCAGTACATACTCCGGGATGATCATTAAACCGTCAGGAATGCCATTATCTTCCTGGCAGGTGGGAACCTTTGTAAAGTATTGAATTGATTCATATCCTAAATATCCAATTATTCCAGAGTAAAATGGAGGTAATCCCTCATATTCCGGACAATTGAATGCTTTAAGATAATTACTTGCATAGTCAAAAGGGTTATCAACAGTTTTATCAACTGCACCATTGACTAGTCCATTGGTTGTTATTTTAATCTTCTTTCCATTTAAAACAATTTTTACTAACTCTCCTCCCGTGATTATCGAATATCTTCCTACATTTTCACCTCTCTCAACGGATTCAAGAAAGAAACTTGACTTGGTTTTTAAAAATATTGTTATGGGGGAGTCATAGTCTGCCCTTATTTCTTCGTAAACTGGTATTACTTTATATTTTAATATATCTTCTTTAAATCTGGTTAATTCTGGAAAAATCATTATATCTCCTTTAGTAGAGCCAATTGCAAAAATACAATCTATTTTTGAAATCAGCTCATTTTTTTAATAAGTTACTGACAATTGATTTATACTCTTGGTTTTTTAATCTTTATGTAGGGGAGGGCCCCCACCAAAAATTAAGGCTATTAAATTTAATTTTATATGTATTTGAAAGTATCATTTTAATTTATCATCTCTTTTGAAATATTAATTATGATATATTCTCTCTCATATAGTTCCACATACTTTTAACTTTTTTAGAAGTTTGTGTAAACATTTCTGGAGTCATAGACTGGTCGCCGTCACTTAGGGCTTCTGCCGGGTTATTATGGACTTCAATTATTAATCCATCGGCTCCTGAAACAATTGCAGCCATTGCCATGGGCTCTATAAGACTTAATCTTCCAGTTCCATGTGAAGGGTCAACAATTATAGGCAGGTGGGTAGATTCCTTAACTGCCGGTACAATACTGAGATCAAGTGTATTTCTTGTATAGGTTTCAAATGTTCGGATTCCTCTTTCACATAATATAACATTTTCATTTCCCTCAGAAAGAATATACTCGGCACAATTGAGCCATTCATCAAGTGTAGAATATAGCCCTCTTTTCAGCAGAACAGGCTTGTCTATTTTACCAATCTCCTTTAAGAGAGCAAAGTTCTGCATATTTCTAGCTCCAATTTGCAGGATATCTGCATATTCACTAACCCATATTACATCTCTTGGATCTAATACTTCTGTTATAAATGGTAGTCCAGTCTCTTCTTTAGCTTTATTAAGAATTTTCAATCCGTTTAAGCCAAGCCCCTGAAATGAGTATGGGGATGACCTGGGTTTAAAAACACCCCCTCTGAGCATATTGGCTCCAGCCTCTTTAACTTTTTGTGCAGTAACTATGGTTTGGATCTCTGATTCAACACTACATGGACCTGCTATTAATAAAAAATCCTCACCTATCCTAATATCGCCAACCTCTATAATTGTTCTGTGTTTTTTATATGATATAGAGTATCTACTTTTTGATTGTGTCATTATTTTCTCCTTAAATTCTTTTAATCAAAAGATTTGAATTGGGAACCAGAAACAGAAATAAGGTAATACTCATCCCTGTTTAATGGTTGAATATAGTTGGATAGATATTATTTTAGGCGGAAGGAGCCGCCCAAAAAAAGAAGAAAGAAAAAGAGCTTCTGGATACTGAACAAACCGATAAGCTATTACTTCTTTTCATGAAATCAGTTTATACTATGGATATATATATTATGTCAAGTTTTTTTTTTATTTTCTATAATTTGAAAGTTTATTTCATTTATTTTAAGAATTATTAATAAAAACTTTATAAAATACTTTCATATTGAGGATAAAGGTTGACATAAATATTATTTTACATTATATTAGTAAATCCAATACAAAGGGGCTTTTAATGGAAAAAAGAAATAATCCAAGGATTAATGAAGTCGGGGACTTACAGGGGAAACTATTCAGTGTCGTAAGTTTTAAAGTTCAAAACATCAGTTCAGATGGACTTAACCTTATTTGTGGTCTTGCGGCTAAAATAGGAAAAACCTACCATGTTCACTTAAAAAAAGATGAGGTAAAGAAAGACTTCAGAATCAAAATAATAAGGGCAGAAGCTCATCCGTTTGATGAAAAATACAAAGATCTTTATTCAGAAGGAATGCTTTATACTATTGGCGCAAAATTTGTAGATTTGGATGAAGAGAGAACGAGTTTCATAAAGAAAGTAATCAAGGGTAAGAATGAGTTTATCGGAGAATTTGTTATAAATTAGTATAAATTTATTTTAATTTAAAAAAAGTTGACAGAAAATTATAATAATGCTAATATTGAATTGTAATGGTAACTAGTTTAGTTACTTTATGGATTGGTGTTATGAAGATTGAAAAAAGATTTTTAATTATTTGTATTTTTTGCATCTGTTGGGGCTCCTCCGCCCTATAAAACTATCAAACAACAATAATGTTTTTTAAATGAACAATACCTGAAATGTAGCGCTTTTGTTCATTTAATTATAAGATAATCAGACTCAGAAAGAAAAAAAATTAATTCAAAGGAGAATTATAATGAAAGTTGTAAATAATATAACTGAACTAATAGGAAATACGCCTGTTATAAAACTAAATAAAATAACCACTAAAGATATGGCTTCAATTTATGCAAAAATGGAATGTTTTAACCCACTCAGTTCAATAAAGGATAGAATTTGTCTCAATATGCTAAAAAAAGCTGAAGTAGAGGGATTTATCAAAGAGGGTGATACAATCGTTGAACCTACATCAGGGAATACGGGTATAGGGCTTGCTTATATTTCAGCGGTGAAAGGATATAAATTAGTTCTAACAATGCCTGATACTATGAGTATAGAGAGAAGAAAAATCATAGAGGCCTTTGGGGCAACAATTATTTTGACAAAGGGAGCTGATGGAATGAAAGGAGCTATAATTAAAGCTGAAGAACTTGCAAAAAAGAATAACTGGTTTTTACCCAGACAGTTTGATAACCCTGCAAATCCTGATGTGCATAGAAAAACAACTGCATTGGAAATTTTAGAGCAGGTGCCGGATCTTGACATACTGGTCTCCGGAGTTGGAACTGGGGGTACAATAACTGGAGTAGGGGAAATACTCAGAGAAAAGTTTGGGAACACTATTAAAATAGTTGCTGTTGAACCCGAGGACTCGGATATTCTGTCAGGAGGAACACCAGGACCACATAAAATACAGGGGATTGGTGCCGGTTTTGTTCCTAAGGTGTTAAATACTTCAATAATTGATGAGGTCGTTAAAATATCAAATGCAGAAGCCTTCGAAGGATCTCGTGAATTGGCAAAGAGGGAGGGGGTTTTTGTCGGGATGTCTTCAGGGGCAGCCTATAAGGCCGCAGAGAAAATTGCGTTAAAAGAAGGTCCCTCAAAAAAAATTGTAGTTATATTTCCAGATTTTGGTGAGAGATATTTGAGTACTCCCTTATTTGATATATAATGAAAAATAAGAAGAAAATTTATTCTGATAATTCTTCACACAACAGAAATGGAACCATTAAAAAGGTAGTGGAGGAATTATTGACTATAGATCATAATACAAGAAAGTTTTCTTTTGATGAGGGGGATCTATATATGCCCTCTCCAAAACTCCTTGAACAGGTTATTGATATACTCCGTTCAGTACTTTTTCCCGGATATTTTGGAGAGCTGAAGAATGGTGCAGTAAATACAAGTTTTTCAATTGGATCAGCAATAGAGAAAATTGATTTTATTCTAAATGATCAGCTTAGTAGAGGTATTAGTTATAATTGTCAGTATGAAATACCTTCAGAAGTTTGTAGAAAACAGGCCTCAGTTTTAGTAAATAATTTTATTCAGAAAATTCCATTGATAAGAAGTTTGCTCCATAAGGATGTTCTGGCATGTTATGATGGTGATCCTGCGGCTCAATCTTATGGAGAGGTTATCTTCTCATATCCAAGTATTAAAGCGCTGATAAACTACAGGGTTGCTCATCAGCTCTTTTTAATGAAGGTTCCTATAATACCAAGGATCTTAACAGAGATGGCTCACTCAACAACAGGAATTGATATACATCCTGGAGCCAGAATTGGTGAATCTTTTTTTATGGATCATGGAACTGGTATTGTAATTGGAGAGACAGCAATTATTGGAGATAGAGTCAGAATTTATCAGGGAGTTACATTGGGAGCTAAGAGTTTTTCAAAAAACAGGGATGGTACTCTGAAAAAAGGAAATCCCAGACATCCCATAATCGGAGATGATGTAATCATATATTCAGGAGCTACAGTTCTTGGGAGAATTTCTGTTGGAGAAAAGGCCATAATTGGAGGAAATATCTGGGTAACTGAAGATGTTAAAGAAGGGGCAAGACTTGTGCAGAATAAACCAAGAGAGGAATCGTTTTTTAATGGGGAGGGAATTTAGGCTGATCCAAGGTCCTCGGAATATATTTTTGAGGACCTTGAAGTTAAGCATGATTATTCTCTATCTATTTATTGTTTAATCTAAAGGATACCGATTTCCTATGTCCATCCAGACCTTCAGATGCTGCAATCTCCTCTGCAACTGGTCCTATATTGTTCAAGCCCAGACGTGTTACCTCTAAAGTCGTAGAGATCTTTATAAAATCAAATACGGATAAACCGCCTGTATATCTTGCAGATCTATTAGTTGGGAGGGTATGATTTAAACCACTGCTATAATCACCTAAAGCTTCGGCTGAGTTTTCTCCAATAAAGAGTGTTCCGAAATTATTAAGTTTATTGCTAATCTCTTCAGGGTTCTTTACCTGAAGTTCAAGATGTTCTGGTGCTTTTTTATTAGCAAGTTCAATTATTTGTGCCACTGTATCGCATAGAATAATTATTCCATTTCTTTTAATAGATTCTTTTGCGATCTTTCCCGTTCTCAATTGAGGGATCTGTTTCTCAATTTCTAAAACCACATTCTTTGCAAAATTCATTGAATCACTGACTAAAATAGGGAGGGCATCCAGGTCGTGCTCTGCCTGAGCAATGAGATCGGCTGCAATAAATGAGGTTTTTGCAAATTTATCTGCAATAATAAGAACCTCAGTCGGCCCTGCAAGAAAATCAATTCCAACCCTTCCATATACAGCTCTTTTTGCAGCAGTAACATACTTATTGCCAGGCCCTACAATTTTATCTACTGGTGGAATAGATTCAGTACCATATGCCATAGCAGCAATTGCCTGAGCTCCGCCAATTGAATAAATTTCGTCAATATCTGCTATTTTAGCTGCCGCAATAATTGTTTTAGGTATGGTACCATCTTCTGCTGGAGGAGTAGAGACAATAATCTCTTTTACACCAGCGACCTTTGCTGGGATTGCACACATCAATAACGATGATATAAGTGGGTAATTTCCACCTGGAACATAAATGCCAATGCTTTCTATTGGTGTCACTCTCTGTCCTGTGAATACTCCTCTTTCAGTTTGAATTGTAAAATCATTTAATTGCGCCATCTGTTTCTCAGCAAAGTTTCTTATATTTTCTGCGGAATTTTTCAATGCTTTATGCAACGAAGGGGTGATCCATTCATTATTATTTTTATAATTTAAATTGTATTTTAATTTTTTTAATTTTACTTTATCATACTTTTCAGTTAATTCATAAAGAGCCTTATCTCCTTCGATCTTTACTTTATTTATTATTTCACATACTGAAGCATCCGGCTCAATATAATCATAAAAATCAGAACCGATATCTTTGAATTTAATAATCTTCATTTTTTCCTCCTTTTCTATTTCTTCTCTTTAATTCATTTAATATTTCCTTAAACTCAATACCTGCATTTGTCATTAAGACTGTAGTAAAATAGAAAAGATCTGCTGCTTCCCAGATTATCTCATCTCTACTTTCTGCAGATATCAATTCATAAGCCTCTTCATTTATTTTTGTTCTGACCTGTTTATAATCCAAGCTTGCTGTATATGAGTTTGATGCCGGGTCTTGTAGTCTGTTTTTTACAATATCCTGTAATAATTCAATAGAAAAGTTTTTATCTCCAAAACAGGAATACTTTTCAAGATGACATGCGTCTCCAGTCTGCTCAACTATTGCAATTAGAGTATCTCTATCACAGTCAGAGATTAGTCTTATAAGCTTTTGGAAATTACCTGAAGTCTCTCCTTTGGTCCAGAGCTTTTTTCTGGATCTGGAGTAATAACACATTTTCCGCTTAATGATGGTTTCTCTTAAAGATTTTCTATTCATATATGCCAGCATTAATACCTGACCTCTGATGTCCTGTGTGATTACCGGCATCAATGTATCTTTCCAGTTAAGACCAGAAATAAAAGCATCAGATAAATTTAATTTTCCGGTGTAAATTGCCATGCCCAGTTGAACATCCAGGTCCAGTTTTGTTAATTCTGCAATCTCTTTAGTTGTACTGATGCCTCCTGCAATTGTTATAGGGAGTTTTATTGATTCTCTGAGTTTTTTTACCATGTCAGAATTATACCCGGACATTTTTCCTTCATTTTCAACAGATGTGAATAATATTTCTGATACATATGGAATTAAAGACTCGGATGTCTCAATAATATCCAGTCCAGTTTCAAATTTCCAGCCTTTTGTAACAATTTTATTCTTTTTAGTATCAACGGCAACTATTATCCGTTTTTTTCCTATTTTTTCTACAAGTAGTTTGAGAAAATCGAAATTGACACCATTTTTAACAAAAGCTGATGTTCCAATAATCACTTTGCTTGCACCAAATGAAATTAACTCAACTGCTTTTTCAACTGTTCTAATTCCACCACCGACTCTGCAGGGATATTTCTCGATCAATTTCTTAATAATTTCCGAGTTCTCCCCATCTCCTTTTGCCGCATCCAGGTCAATAACAGCGATTTCCCCATAGAGAGTAAATCTCTCTGCAAGATTCATCGGGTCATCAATTTCAATAACTTTTTTTTCACCGGAAATAAGTTGAACCGCCTTTCCATCCATCAAATCTATACTTGGTATAATCATCGTACTGAAACTCCTTTTTTTTTTAAATATTTTTTTATATCCTCAATAGTCAGTTTTTCATAGTGTAATAATGATGCAGTTAAAACAGCATCTGCTTTTCCCTCTTCGATCCCTTTATAAAAATCTTCAAGAGATCCACCTCCACCGGAGGCGATGACAGGGATTTTTACAGATTCAGATACTTTTCTGCAAAGATCTAAATCGTATCCTTTTCCGGTACCATCTCTGTCAATTGAGTTCAAAAGGATTTCACCTGCCCCTAGCTCAGAAACTTTTATTGCCCATTTAAGGGCATCTATACCACTATTGGTTCTGCCGCCATTTTTAAAGACCTTCCAGCTCTTGCCATCTCTAGCTGCATCAATTGAAATAACAATACATTGAGAGCCAAAGATGTCTACAGCTTCCTCTATTAGTTCCGGATTTTCCAAAGCTGCGGTACAGATAGATACTTTGTCTGCACCTGACCTTAATATGTTTTTAATATCTTTTATATTTCTTATTCCCCCTCCGACAGTCATTGGAATAAAAATCTTTTCCGAAACCCTTTCTACAATATTTGCTAAAATATTTCTGCTTTTATATGTTGCCCCTATATCCAGAAAACATAGTTCATCTGCTCCCTGTTTCTCATAGTTGACAGCCATGATTACCGGGTCACCACATTCTGAGAGGTTTTTAAATTTCACTCCTTTTACTACAATGCCATTGTCCATGTCCAGGCAGGGAATTATTCTTTTTGTTATCATTTTATTCTCCACTTATCCAGTTTTCCAATATTTTTAATCCATCATTTCCACTCTTTTCAGGATGAAACTGCATTCCTGTAAAACTTCCTTTTACAATTATTGAAGGGAAAAAAGTTTTATACTCAGTATTCCCTAGTATGGAAGTATCATCAATAGTTTCAACATAATAACTATGGACAAAATAAAAAAAGCTTCCATTATTTATTCCATTAAACAATTTTTGTTCCTTATTCCAAAATACTTTATTCCATCCAATATGGGGTATTTTATTTCCAGTTAATTTTTTGCAATGTCCACGAATAAGGGATACCCCTTCAATATTATTACTTTCATCACTCTTCTCCATTATTAACTGCATGCCTAGACAAATCCCTAGAATGGGTTTGTTTTCAAAATGCCAGTTTCTCAGAAAAGGGTAGAAGTTCTTTTCCTGGAGTTTTATAGCTGCACTTCCGAAGCTTCCAACTCCTGGAAGAATGAGCTTCTCCATTTCATGACCTTCATCCGGTAAGGATATCCGTTTTGTTTTTGTCCCGATTTTTATCAATGCTTTCTCTACTGAGTGCAGGTTTCCCGCACCATAATCTATTATTCCGATCATCCGATTACCCCCTTTGTACTTGGTATTCCCGATATTGGAGTTAATGCCATTCCTACTGCTTTACCGAAAGCTTTAAAAAGTGATTCAATCTTGTGATGATCACTCTTCCCCTCTAATATCTCTAAATAAATATTTGATTTACTGTTTAGTGAAAAAGCAGAGAAGAAGTCTTCTATTAGATCCAGATCAAACTCTCCACAAAAACGTCTCTTGAATTCTCCTGAAAATTTAAAAAAAGATCTTCCTCCAAAATCAACCACTGCTTGTGATAAAGACTCATCCATAGGGAAAATAAAAAATCCGGCTCTAGCAATCCCGGATCTGTTTCCCAGTGCCTTATCAAAGCCCTGGCCCAATATTATTCCACAATCTTCTATTAAGTGATGTTGATCCACTTCAAGATCTCCTGAAGCAGTGATCTCAATATCTATTAAACTGTGTTTTGAGAATGCTTCAAGCATATGATTAAAAAATCCAATTGGGGTTGATATTTTACTCTTCCCGGTTCCATTCAGTTTTAAAATTACAGATATTTCTGTCTCTTTTGTCTTCCTATCTATCTTAATATTATTTATCATCTATTACCTCCATTAATTTGTTTATATCAGTTATTGTTTTTTCTGCTCCAGTAGTTTTTATAAATTCCTGAGTAAATTCCGGATTATTATTTTGAATCAAACAGATTGGAGTCAAATCTGCTGAAACAGCTGCTTTTATATCATCAACTGTGTCTCCAATATAATATCCATTATCTATAGAAAGCTTGTTTTTGGCCTTTAGTAAACCTTCGGGATCAGGTTTGTTATTTCTGACATCCTCCATGGCTATAATGGTTTGAAAGTAGATATCCATTTTATTCTTCTTCAAAGTATAAAATGCTTCTGCTCTTGGTCTTCCTGTCACTATTCCAATTTTAAAGTTTTTTCTCAACTCAAGAAGTACCTCTTTTTTTAGAAGCCATTTTTCATATTGGACCATATTATTCAGATAAATTTCCTGAAATTTTTTTATTATTAAATTACGGGATATTTTTTTTCCTGATCTATTTATAATTTCCTCGGTAAGATCCCAGTCATTATTAAATCCTCCTGAATTTCTTATTTTATAGATCTCTGTAGGGTCTATCTCTTTTTTAAGGAAAAATGCTGAAGTTTTACATATGGTTCTATCATAAGAATTTGAGACATCAACCAGCACTCCATCCATATCAAATAATATTCCTTTCATTTTTCAAACTCCTTTTAAATTTTATTAATTGAGTCAATAAAAGCATTATTTTCCTTGCTGGTACCTATACTAACTCTCAACCAGTCAGTAAGAATAGATTCAGTATATGACCTGATAAGAATCTTTTCGCTTAGAAGTCTGTTATAAATTGTTTCAGATTTTATCCTTAAGGATCTGAACATTAAAAAATTCGAATAGGATTTGATAACTTCAAAAGATGGGGTTTTCTCAATTTCCATTTTGACTCTTTCTCTTTCAATAATAAGTTCTGAAACTTTTTTCTGGAAAATTTCTTTGTTTTGCAGAGCAATATTTGCCGCTATTTGTTGAAAGAGTCCAACAGAAAAGGGCAGTTTTGTTTTTCTTATCTCCTTAATCAATTTTTCGTTTCCAATCATATAACCAACTCTCATTGATGCTGAGGCAAATGCCTTGGAGAAAGTTCTCAGGATGAGGAGGTTGGGATATCTTTTTATTAAATTAACATTGTCATTCGGGTAAAACTCGAAATATGCTTCATCAAGAAGAATTGGAGCTTTTATGGAATTTAAAATTTTAATAAGCCCTGGTCTTTTAAGAACTGTACCTGTAGGATTATTCGGTGAGACTAATGTTATTAATGAGACCCCTTTACTCATTTTTATTATGTTTTCTATATCAAATGAAAAATCTGATTTCAGTGGTACCTTAATTATCTCTCCACCAAAAATAGAACCAACCCTTTCATACATGGAAAAACTAGGAGTATTAACTAGGATTTTTCTTGAATATAATGGCAGGGCTGCAATCAATGACTGAATTAATTCATTTGAACCATTACTGCAAATAACATTTGATGGATTTACACCTGAATATTCTGCAACACGTTTTGTAAGTTTAACAGTTTTATTGTCAGGATAACGGTTCCAAGGTTCTTTTCTAAGTTCTTCAAAAATTTGTTCTTTTAACTTCCTGGGATAATCTTCCGGAACCTCATTCTGATTTAACTTAGTAAAACCCTTATAATGAGGCACATCATAATCCTTCATCCCTAAAATTACCGGATTGATGTATTTCATGCTATTACCTTCCGAAAAGCAGTTTCGAGTATGTCAGTTGCTCCCATTCTTTTTAATCGGGGAATTAAATCTGCAATTGTCTCTTTTTTTACAGCAATTTTTAATGAGTAGCCTTCATTATTATAGAGTTTGGCAACGGTTGGAGATTTCATACATGGTAGATCTTTTAGAATAGTTTCAAGTAAATTTTCCTGTATGTTCATCTCCAGCATTACTCTCTCCCGTGCATTTAATACTGAAATAATTAAGGTTTTTATAGTTTCAATGATTTTATTTGTATCTTCATTTTTTAATGCCCCTGGATTAACAATCATTCTTGTTGTTGATTTTTGTATAACATCAACAATTTTAAGATTATTCCTTCTTAATGTTTCACCTGTTGATGTATTATCAATTATCATATCCGCATCCTCTGGAGGGAATACCTCTGTTGCACCATATGTCCTTATGAAGTTGTATTTAAAACCGTTCTTATCCAGATAATCCTTTGTGATCTTTACATACTCAGAGGCAACTATAATTTTTCTTTTTCTTAAATCTTCAAAATTTTCGTTTTCCGGGATTGCTGAAACGATCTGAACAGGATCAAATCCGAGATCCATTAATTCCGTGACATCTGAGTCGGTTTCCTCTATCCAGTCTTTTCCGGCAAATCCAAGATCGTGTGATCCTAATTGCAGCAATTGCGGGATATTTTGAGGTTTCATTACCTTCACCTCAATATTCGGGAATGAACAACGGGGTTTGTAGTGCCTGGATATTTCCTCAATTCCAAGACCGGCATCATTAAGTAGTGTTATTATTTTTTTTCTTAATCTTCCTTTTGGTATAACCATTTTTAGTTTTTTCATTTTTTTATCTCCTTTATAAATTATAAAAGTCTAAACTTATAGCCTCATAGAGACTGACTTTTTTTTGATTTGTAAATATTTTTGCAGACAGATATAGAACTACTCAATAGAAAAAAAAGTATAATTTTCTAGAGAGGTCCTATTTTTTAATTGGAATTTTGGTTTAATGAATGACGGTGTTTACTAAACAATAAAATATAAAAAATTTTTCAATTTTCATAATATTTTAAAATATCATAAAGAATACCTATTGTCAATAAAAATATAGGCGATCATTCAATACTACTATTTTTGATCTTTGTTCAATAGGTATAAAGTCTCAATTTTTAATTTTTTGTTCTAAATTTAAATTAAGGACGAAAATTATAAATTAAAATTTTATAATTTCTTTGTAAACAAAATTTAATATGTTCACGTCTTATTGAGATGATGGCATTGGAGGAATTATGAAAAAAATAGTCTTATTCATTCTAATTTATACTATGGTGGTCTTTTTGCAATTTGGAGCAGGAAAAAATTGGAAATGGGAACAGAAGAAAGTAAAAGCTGTTAGGTCTACAGAGAAGATTGTTATTGATGGGAAACTGAATGATAAAATCTGGAATGGTAATAGTGTCTCAGGTTTTACTCAGATAGATCCAGATGATGGGAAAGCACCAACTGAAAAAACAGAAGTTTGGCTGGCTTATGATGATAATGCAATTTATGTTGCTGCCAAGATGTTTGACTCTGATCCAAACAAGATTATTGGATTGTTGGCCAGAAGAGATGAATTTGTTGATGCTGATTATTTTGTGCTTTCGATCGATCCTTATTATGATAAGAGAAGTGGATTCAAATTTGCTGTTAATCCCTCTGGCTCGATTGTTGACTGGACATTACTAAATGATGATTGGGATGATCAATCATGGGATGGAGTCTGGGAAGCAAAGACAAAAGTAGATAAAAATGGATGGAGTTGTGAGATGAGAATTCCATTTGATCAACTTAGATTTAAAAAAAGTGCTGATGGACAATATCTCTGGGGTGTCAATTTCAAAAGGTATATCCGGAGAAAAAATGAAGTTGTTATTTATTCATGGAAACCAAAAACAGAAAGTGGGACTGTTTCAAGATTTGCTGAACTTGAAGGAATTAGTGGGATAAAACCAAAAAAACTATTTGAAATGATCCCTTATACAATTGGGAAATCTGAATTCAGCCCGAAAGAAGAGGGAAATCCATTTCAAACAGGTTCAAATTATTCAGCAGATGGCGGAGTGGATATAAAATATGGAATTACTAGTAGTTTAACGCTTGATCTTACAGTTAATCCTGATTTTGGTCAGGTTGAGGTTGATCCGGCAAGTATAAATCTTAGTGCTGCTGAAAACTATTACTCGGAAAGAAGACCTTTTTTTATTGAGGGAGCAAATATTTTTAGTTTTGGCAGAGGTGGTTCCAATAGCAACTGGGGAGCTAACTGGGGAAACCCAAGGTTTTTTTACTCAAGAAGAATTGGAAGATCACCGCAGGGTGGTGTTGATTCAGATGGTTATGTCAGGTATCCTGATTGGACGAGTATACTAACTGCAGCTAAAGTGAGTGGAAAGATTGGTAAAGGATGGAATTTAGGTTTTTTAACAGCTTTAACCGAGAGGGAATATGCATCAGTGAATCTTGAAGGCAAAAATTCTGAAATTGAGGTTGAACCATTTTCAAGCTACTCTATTTTAAGAGTAAATAAACAGTTTAATGAAGGACGACAGGGACTTGGGTTTATTGCTACTTCACTTTCAAGAGACTTGAAATCAACAGATATTCAAGATAGCTTAAATAAAAATGCTTTCAGTTTCGGTATTGATGGATGGGCCTTTCTTGACAAAAAAAAAGTGTGGGTAATGACAGGATGGTTGGGTAGTAGTAATATTTCCGGTACGAAAGAAAGAATTAATGATGTACAGAATTCTTATCCTCATTATTTACAGAGACCTGGGGTTGATCATCTGGGAGTTGAAGAAAATGTAACGTCTTTAAGTGGATATTCTGGAAGATTTGCTTTAAATAAACAGAATGGCAATTTTTCATTTAATACGGCTATAGGATTTATCTCTCCTGGATTTGATTCAACAGATATGGGCTTCCAATGGAATGGAGACGTAGTAAACTGGCATATTATGGCTGGGTACAGGTCATATAAAAAATGGGGGCTGATTAAAAACTGGAGTATTAATGCTCTAACTCAAAGAAACTATGATTTTGGTTGGAATTTAATAGGGGATCAAAGGCTAATTCTGATTTCCAATATTACGTTTACAAATTACTGGTCTGTTTATGGACAAATGAGTCATAATCCTGAGGTTTTGGATAAGGAGAAAACGAGAGGCGGACCGATGATGAAACGGCAGGATTATACCTGGTTTGACTGGGGGATAAATAGTGATAGAAGGAAATCTATGGTTTTTTCATTTGGTGGATATCATAGAATTTCCAATTGGGGGAATAAAACAAATTCAATGAATCTTAGTCTAAAATGGAAACCCGGATCAAAATTTAATGTTACGGTTTCTTCAAGCTATAGACTTGGTAAAGAGGATTCTCAATGGATAACAAATCTTGAAGATTCAGTAAAAACCGAAACATATGGAACTCGATATATATTTGGTGAATTGGATCAGAAGACCCTCTCTTTTTCAATAAGGCTTAACTGGATATTCTCCCCAAAACTGAGCTTACAAGCATACATTCAACCCTATATATCTGTAGGTGCGTATAATAGATTTAAAGAATTAGCAATGCCCAAAACATATGCCTTTAATGTTTATGGTGAAGAGGATTCTCAAATATCAAATTCAGAAGATGGTTATAATATAGTCCCCGGAGATGGAGGAGATTCTTTTTCAATTGATAATCCTGATTTTAATTATAAATCTTTAAGAGGAACAGTCGTTTTACGATGGGAGTATATAACCGGTTCAGCACTTTATTTAGTTTGGACACAAAACAGATCTGATTATGAAAACCCGGGAAGTTTTGACTTTGGCAGAGATTTTTCAGGTATGGTAAAAGCTCCTGGAGATAATATATTTATGTTAAAATTTACTTATAGATTTAAAATATAGAAATACCCCTCTCTTCTTTGACAATATTTTTTTTCTCTGGTATTTATAATTATAAAAGAAATACATTTTTATTTCATAAAAATGTAAGACAGGAGGTTTTTAAAAATGATAATTAGACCAAATTTAAGGTATTTAGATGACAACCTAATTGAAAAAATAATATTTGAGGCAAGGGAACTTTTAATTAAGCTTGGTATCTCAATCCATAATAAGGAAATCCTAGCCCTTTTGGGAGATTTTGGAGCAGATGTTGATTTGGGAAAAAAACATGTAAAATTTACAAATGAAATAATTGATAAAGCCCTCTCTACGATACCCTCTTCCTTCAAACTTTATGATGTTTCCGGGAATTTAACCCATGACTTCTCAGATTATAATGTTCACTTTACTCCTGGATCAGCAGCAATCCGTTTTGTTGATCTTGAAACTCATGAGATTAGAAAACCAAATATACAGGATTATATAAATTATACAAAAGTAACAAGTATGTGTAAAAATATTGATGCGCAGAGTACGGCTCTTGTCCCTTCGGATGTTCCAAATGAAATTTCTGATTCATATCGATTATATCTCAGTTTATTATATGGTGAAAAACCAGTGGTTACAGGTACCTTTTCAATTGAAGCATTTGAAATTATGAAAGATATGCTTCTTACTGTGAGAAATGGTGAGAAGGAATTAAAGGAAAAACCACTGAGTATATTTTCCTGTTGTACTACATCTCCTCTAAAGTGGAGCGAAGTTTCATCCCAAAATGTTCTGGACTGTGCCCGACATGGAATTCCAATTGAATTAATATCAATGCCTTTATCAGGTTTTATTGCACCTGTATCTTTAGTTGGGTCTTTGATTCAGCATACTGCTGAAATATTGAGTGGCATTGTTTTTAGTCAATTATATAGACCGAAAACACCTACTCTATATGGAGGCTCAGCAGCAATTTTTGATGTAAGATATGAAACAACTCCTATGGGAGCTGTAGAGAGCCAAATGATCGCCTGTGCATATAATGAGATTGGGAAATATCTAAAAATCCCAACACAAGCTTATATAGCATTAAGTGATGCTAAAGAGCTGGATGCTCAGGCAGGTTTAGAGACATCAATGGGAGCAACACTGGCAGGTCTTTCCGGAATTAATAATATTTCAGGACCGGGTATGATGGACTTTGAATCCTGCATAAGCCTTGAGAAACTAATACTTGATAATGAAATCTGCGGTATGACACAGCATATGTTGAAAGGAATTCAACCTAAAGAAGATATCCCCTCACTTCCGCTATTTCAAGAATTATTAAAAGAAAAACATCTACTTATTTCTAAACACACAAGGAAATATTTAAAGAAAGAACATTATTTCCCCGGTAAAGTAATTAACAGATCTAACTATTCCAGATGGAAGGAAGAGGGTGAAAAAACATTATTGGAACGTGCCGGTATTGAACTTAAAGATATGCTGAAAAAATATGAGCCTTCACGACTACCGGATGAGATCAAATTGGAATTAACTAATCTTATGGAAATAGAAGCCCGGAAATTTGGTATGAATAAAATTGTAAAAGGAGAAAATTATGAATCTATTAAATGAAATATCCCGAAATGTTGAAGAAGGGGATGATGACAAAGTATTTGACCTTACAAAAGAGGCTATAAAAAATAATATTTCTCCAAGGGAGATATTACATTCCGGACTCCTGGAAGGGATGAATATTGTAGGGATTCAATTCAAGGCAAATGAAATATTTTTACCGGATGTATTGATGGCGGCCAGAGCGATGTATGCAGGGCTTGACCAGTTAAAACCATTACTGATCAAAGATGGTGTTCCCTCAAGAGGTATAATAGTACTTGGAACGGTAGAAGGGGATCTGCATGATATAGGAAGAAATCTGGTTGGCATTATGCTCAATGGTGCCGGATTTGAAGTTATTGATCTGGGATGTGAAATTTCTCCAGCAAAATTTATTGAAGCTGCTCTGGAAAATAATGCTAAGCTTATTGGTATGTCAGCACTTTTAACAACTACAATGCCTGTTATGAAAGAAGTTATTGATCTACTAAAAGAGAAGGATCTATATGGCAAAATTAAAACAATAATTGGCGGGGCTCCAGTCACAAAAGAGTTTGCGCAGGAGATTGGTGCCGATAAATATAGTTATGACGCAAGCCATGCAGTTGAATCTGTAAAGGAATTATTTCAGGTTCAATAATAAAACCATTTGTTTATACAATTTGTTGATTGGCATATTAAAGTAAAAAGGAACTAAATTGAATATATCTTCAGAAAAAAGTACTTTGATCAGAAAACTCGGGTTATTTGACTCAGTGATGATCATGGTAGGCATTATTATTGGTTCAGGAATATTCATAACTACAGGGATTATGGCTCAAAATCTTCCATCTCCTTTACTGATACTCTTAGCCTGGATAACCGGAGGTGTTTTTACTTTAGCTGGAGCCCTGACATATGCTGAGTTAGGTGCTGCAATGCCGGTAGCTGGAGGACAGTATGTATACCTTAAAGAGGCATATTGGGTACTACCCCGATCGATGTGCATATGTACGCTTAGATCTTTCTTAAAGATAAAAACATTTAATATAGGGACTTTCTAAATTTATGAATCTAACAAGTAATATTTTTAATGACAAATATTAATTAAATAGAGTGAATTAGAACCCCCTATATATAAACATTATATTTTTAAGTGTACATGAGCGTGCGAATCGTGGTAGTACCTTTACTACCGTCCAAAACTGGATTTAAATCTCTTTTTAAGTAAAATCTTTCATAGCATATCCTCCTATTAATTTTTTGTAGTGGAAAAATTAAGGATATGCTATCTATTTTTTTTATTCCACCAAGATTGATAATAACTCGAAATCGCAGCTACGTTTCCGTTAGCCCTTATAATATATACTTTAAACATAATTTGTGGATATTATAGAAAATTGTCATGGATAGAACCAATATTTCATTATGGTTGTACATTGCACTGTTTTGTGTGCAGTTTTCCCATAAAAACGTTAGGCAAAGACACAAAATATATATTGTTTTTTTAGATGACTATATGGGGTCAGCTCACGTTTCGGAATAATAAAGTTTTGAAAAGAATTTTTCGGGGGTTTGTACAAATAACCCCAAGATATTATAATAAATTTATTTTGGCAGGTGTGGTAACCCCGCATACAATAAGTTGTCGTTCTTGGACACATTCTGCTTTATTTCTCTAATTACTACTTGGTTATAAGAGGCTTACATTCTTTATTATACAATTCCCGATACAGTTTTGGAGATATATTTGTTTTTTCTTTAAAAA
>CBDUZW010000076.1:0-23883 GCA_965371805.1 uncultured bacterium
CATTTGGGTTTTTTGGGGGATCAGAGTCTAATATGTTTCTGAACTTCAACAATATCTATAAATTTACAATAACTTTTTTTTTTGTTAGAATTTAATTATGAAAAATATAGAAAATTTTAAGTTTTGGAAAACCGGAATTAAGTTTTTAGGTACAAAATATCCTATAATATCAGGAGCTATGACCTGGATAAGTGACTCAAAACTTGTTCAATCAGTAGGAAAAGCTGGTGGTCTAGGCGTTTTAGCAGCAGGCAATATGCCACTTGACCTACTGGAAGAGGAAATTGATATCTTAATTCGCAATAAAATTCAATTTGCGGTAAATTTAATAACTCTTGCACCAAACTATTTAGATCACCTGAATATTGCAGTTAAAAAAAAAGTGCCCTTTATTGTTTTTGCAGGAAGTTTTCCCCGAAAAAGTGAAGTTGAGTTGGCAAAGTCATCCGGATCGAAGGTTATGTGTTTTGCTTCTACTGAATCTATCGCAGAAAGAATGATCAGCTATGGCACAGATGCATTAATCCTTGAAGGAAGTGAAGCAGGGGGACATATCGGGCATGTTTCTACTATCGTTTTGATACAGCAGGTTCTATTTAATTTTCCAAGTATTCCAATCTTTGTTGCGGGTGGAATTGCAACGGGAAAAATGATCGCACATCTGTTTTTGATGGGAGTTAGTGGCGTTCAAATGGGCACTATATTTGCAATGACAGAGGAAAGCCCGGCACACGAAAAGTTCAAACTAAGATTCAAAAAAGCGAGAGCAAGAGAAGCGTTTGCTACCCCTCAGTATGATTCTCAACTACCTATAGTTGCCGTTAGGGCCTTAAAAAATAAGGGTATGGAGAAATTTGGAGAACTTCAATTGGAACTTTTAAAGAAGCTGGATAATAGTGAAATTTCAAGAATAGACGCACAGTACGAAGTTGAAAGTTATTGGATTGGTGCTCTACGGAATGCTGTCATTGATGGAAATGTAGAAGAAGGTTCTCTGATGGCTGGACAAAGTGTAGGACTTATAAATGAAATCAAATCAGTAAAAAAAACAATTGAGGATCTTGTTTCAGAGAGTAACGAAGCCTTTAATGAGGTTAATGATCTATTAAAGCTCTAAAATAAGCTACCTGGAAAATTCCGTACACCACAAGTATTGATGTAGTTCTTGTCATATTTTTCTGACAATCTCTTTGTCAGATGTTGACAAAAATAATTTTTTATACTATATATTAGGTATAAACATTTAGGGGGCCAAATATGAATAGAGATAAATTTACTATAAAAGCAAATCAGATAATTGAAAAAAGTTTACAGGTTGCAGAAGAATATGGAAATCAGGAAATAAAACCTCTGCATTTAATATTTTCAATTCTTTCGGATAATGAGAATATTGTACCGGAAACTATAAAAAAAATTGGATTTAATATTGGGAATGTAAAAAACAGTATTGAGAAGTCTATCCAACAACTACCAAAAGTTTCAGGAGCCAACACATATGGTGGCAATGAATTTAGAAAGGCCTTAGACAAAGCTCAGAAAGCGGCAGATAAATTTAAAGATGACTATATCTCTACCGAGCATATATTCCTTGCAATTTTGGAGGAAAAAGGTAGTGCTGAAAAGGTATTAAATAAGATCGGCATAAATTATGAAAATTTTCTGAAAGGACTGATGGAACTGAGAGGTGGTCAAAAAATTACCGGACAAAATCCAGAAGACACATATCAGGCACTCAAACAATATGGAATTGATCTGGTAGAAAATGCAAAAAAAGGTAAGATTGATCCGGTCATAGGAAGAGATGAAGAGATCAGAAGGGTAATGCAGGTACTTGTGCGAAGAACTAAAAATAACCCTGTACTTATTGGAGAGGCAGGAGTTGGAAAAACTGCAATTGTTGAAGGGATCGCTGTTAAAATTGCCCAGAATGAAGTTCCTGAGCTCTTAAAAGACAAACGCATAATGACTCTCGATATAAGCAGCTTAATCGCTGGAGCAAAGTATAGAGGAGAGTTTGAAGAGAGACTGAAGGCTGTTATAAAAGAGGTCACAGATTCGAATGGAGAGATAATTCTCTTTATAGACGAATTACATACAATTGTAGGTGCCGGAGCTGCCGAAGGCACATCAGATGCCTCAAATATTCTAAAACCAGCTTTGGCAAGAGGAGATTTAAGAACCATTGGAGCAACAACAATAAATGAATATAAGAAATATATTGAAAAGGATCTTGCACTTGAAAGACGATTTCAGCCAGTGTTTGTAAAGGAACCTACTGTTCAGGATACTATCTCTATCTTATTCGGCATAAAAGATAAATATGAGATCCATCATGGGATCGAGATTGCAGATTCTGCAATAATAGCTGCCGCCCGATTATCCGACAGGTATATCTCAGACCGATTTTTACCGGATAAGGCAATTGACCTTATTGATGAAGCCTCTTCCAAAGTCAGAATTGACCTCCACTCAAATCCCGAAGAGCTGGACATAGTAAACAGAAAAATCACTCAAAAAGAGATAGAGAAATTAGTATTAAGAGGCGAAAAAAGGGGAGATTCTAAAGAAAAGTTAAATACCATTATAAATGAGTTGGCAGACTTGAAAAATGAAAAAGCAGGAATAGAAAAGCAGTTAAAAGAGGAAAAATACCTGATCACAAAGATTACAAATATAAAAACTGAATTGGAAAAATTAAAAAACGAACAAAAAAAAGCGGAAAAGGCTAATAATTATGAAAAAGCATCAGAGCTGAAGCATAAGTCGATTCCGGAAAAAGAAGATGAAATAAAAAACATTCAAAACAGTCTTGATATAATACAGAAAGACGGGAAATTATTAAATGAAGTTATAGACGAAGCCGATATTGCTGATATTGTTGCAAAATGGACAGGAATTCCTGTTAAAAAACTCCTTGATGCCGACAAAACAAAACTCCTGTCAATGGAAGACATATTAAAAGAAAGCGTAAAGGGACAGGAGGAGGCCATCAACCTGGTATCGAGAGTTATAAGAAGATCTAAAGCCGGAATCGGCGCTCCGGGCAGACCTATCGGTTCATTACTTTTCCTGGGACCGACAGGAGTTGGAAAAACTGAATTAGCAAAAACCCTTACTTCATTTCTATTTGACAGTGAAAACGCAATAGTAAGAATAGATATGTCAGAGTATATGGAAAAACACTCTGTATCAAAATTAATTGGAGCTCCCCCCGGTTATATTGGATATGATGAGGGAGGTCAGCTCACCGAAGCTATAAAAAGACGGCCGTACTCTGTAGTTCTATTGGATGAGATAGAAAAAGCACATCCTGATGTATTTAATATCCTGCTGCAGATTCTCGATGAAGGCCATTTAACAGATTCAAAGGGAAAGAGAATAAATTTTAAAAATACATTAATAATAATGACATCAAATATTGGATCAGAAATTTTAATGGACTGCTCAGACTATTCTGAAATAAAAGAAAAACTTGACCTATTACTTTATAAAAACTTCAAACCTGAGTTTATTAACAGAATAGATGAGATCATTACATTTAAACCGCTATCACCTGATGTGATAAAGAAAATTGCAGTTCAACAGATCAAGATTCTTAATGGTTATTTAAAGGACTCAAACTTTTCAATTAAGCTAACGGAGAAGGCATATGAAGCTTTAGCAGAATTGGGGTACGATCCCAACCTCGGAGCAAGACCATTAAAAAGAGTAATTCAAAGGGAGATTCAGGATAAACTTTCAACAATAATCCTTGAAGGAAAACCCATTGCTGACAATATAATTAATATTGACTTTAAGGAAAACAAGTTTATTTTCTAAACATTGAGATCAATCTCTTGATAAGTTTACTTTTTTTCTTTATTTTTTTTGGGGTCTTTACAGTTGCAGGTTTACCTTTCTGGCCTGCAATTGTAAAATCTTCACCATATTTTTTTTTGTAATAAGCCAGTCTGTCTTCTGTTGAAGATGCCTTAAAATCTTCTCTTTTATTAAATTTTTTCCTGGGTTTTGCAGCTGCTTTCTTTTTATCAATTTTCCCTGTTTCTTTTTTAGCCTTCCACTTTTCCTTATTCGGTTTAATATCTTTACTTTTTGCAGTACGATTTACATCAGTCTTATCTTCAACTTTTTTTCTACTGGTTTTTATTCTTGGTTTATCCTTTTTTACATGTCTTTTTTTTGAATCTGTTATATCATGCTCCTTAAAACCTTTCTTAGCTTCAATATAGTAGTCATCATCTGCAAATACAACTGGGATTTTTTCTCCAATAAACGCTTCAATTGCGTCTAAATTATACACAAATTTTTCGCAGCCAAACGAAATGGCCTTTCCAGATTTTCCTGCTCTTGCAGTTCTACCGACTCTGTGAACATAACTTTCTGCTTCATTTGGAAGATCATAATTTATCACCATTTCCAGATCATCCACGTGCAAGCCTCTTGCAGCAACATCTGTTGCAACAAGGATCTGTAATTTATTCTTCTTAAAATCATCTATTGTACTAATTCTTTTACTTTGTTTTAGATCACCTATTAAATAAGCACTCACAAAACCATTATGTTCAAGCTTTTTGGATATTTTTATCGCTTCTGTTTTCATATTTGTAAAAACGAGTACATTTTTGGGAACCTCTTTTTTTATTATTCCAAGCATAAGATTAAATTTTTCAGAACTACCTACATGATATAAGGCCTGAGAAATAGTACCAACAACCATATCTTCAGGAGTGATTTCAATTTTTTCAGGATTATTCATAAAATTGCGGACGATCATCCTTGCTTCATTGCTAAGAGTAGCAGAAAACATCATAGTCTGCCGATTGTCTTTTGAAGGCATTTTTCTAATAATCTTCTGTACATCAGGATAAAACCCCATATCAAACAGCCTATCTGCTTCATCAATAACCAAAAAGTTAAAATCCTTCAAGGAAAGCTTTTTTTGTTGTATAAAATCTAATAACCTCCCGGGAGTTCCTATAACTATATCAACCTCTTTTTTTAATAGAATTTCCTGACTATTATAACCAACACCACCATAAAAGCTCCCAATCAAAAGATTAAGTTTTTTCCCAAGAAGTTTAGCTTCCTTCTCTATCTGGATTGCAAGCTCTCTAGTTGGAGATAAAATTAATGCCCTTTTCTTTACACCTTGATCAAGATTTTCTCTATATGACTGTGCAAATATTGAAACAAGAAATGCGGCTGTTTTTCCGGTTCCTGTCTGAGACATTACAGTAACATCTTTTCCCTGTAGTGAAAACTCAAATGTTTTCTCCTGAACAGTTGTACAATTGACATATCCAGCTCCATTTACTCCATCAAGCAGTTCTTTTGGGAATGAATAACTACTGAACTTTCGATTACTTATATTTTTATTTTCCATATTTTCTCTATAATTTCTCCTTTTCTTAGAAATTTAAATCTCAATTTTAGATATTTTTAAATGGAGATGAAACGTTAATTTCCTTAAATATCTCAGAGTATCCTTCAAATCTTTTGCGAACTTTGTGAGATATTTTACAAAATCATTTTCCTCTCTTAATCGAAGTTTTGTTTCAAATTCACTTGTAAAATCCCTTATTTCAATCATCAGGTTCTGTATAAGCAACACACTATCGAGTACATCATTCAATTTTACTCTAGGGATCAAGTGAATCGAAGTATCTCTAAATAGTTTTACACGTTCCATTGAATCTCTGAAAACTTCCTTTACAAGATAATCAATTTCATTTAAATATGGTTCCTCATAATCTTTGATATACCTAAGTTTATGTTTTGCTCTTTCCTGCATTTTTTCATTCTGCTCAAGTAAAGACAAGAAGTATTTTTTTAATCCAAGATATTTCCTGTCAAACTTTCTTAAATTTAAAAAATCTCTTCCAATATAGATCTTATCTTTATAAGCTGTAGTCAACTCATCCTCATAATGTGAATAGAATTTCACTTCAAACCTATGTTCTCTACTATGTGACACCCTTGCTATAAAAACACTTTGAGCACTTGACAAATAATATGAATTTTCTTCAATAATAGCACTATATTTAAACAAAGAGTTCAATATATATACTTTTAGCGAATCAAGAAAAGATTCATTGTCAGCAATAAACCCTGAAAGCTCTGGTAACCTGGAGCCTGCCAGCTGTGTATACATAGGCGAGTAGAGATAATTATCTCCACCTATATTAAATTCAAAATAAAAATTATTCAAAACCTTTTCATATAAATTTGAGTAAACTATTTCTGGAAATCCTTCCAGTTTTTTATGATTATATTCTTTAAATACATTTAATAATTCCATCAATTCCTCCAAACATTATTATATTTGATTAAAAAAAAAAAGTAAACAAAAACACTTTAGAAATTTTAATCAAAACCAAGTTGTGTTTCAAAAAGGTTTAACAACCAGAGATTGAAACTCAGTTTTCTTCTTCATCACCAAAATAATTGGTTATATTTTCATGATCATCTTCATTACAGATTTCATTCGGCTCCTTCCCGGCAAGATAAGCCTCAAGAAATGGGTACAAACATGATTCCGACTTTAATTTCCCTGTAAATTTGTCAATCATTACCATAATTACTCCAGGAGGTTTACTGAATTTTGGGGTTGGCAATAATACTCCATCTTTCTCATACATGTCTTTTAAATACGGCCTTAAAAATTCAACAAAAATTGGTCCTGCAGCTCTTGACCCAGTTTCATTCTTTCCAAGAGTTTTCACTTTTTTATCATAACCTACCCAAACAGAAATAGTTATTTTCGGCGTAAATCCAATAAACCAGGCATTTGTATACTCATTTGTTGTTCCTGTTTTTGCACCAATAGGGATTTTATACTTCTTCACTAATTCCCTGGCTCTGAACCCGGTACCACTTTTCACAACACCCTGTAACAGATAGTTCACAACATAGGCATGAGCACCACTTAACACCTGTCTAACCTGAGGTTCATTTTGTTCAATAATACTATTATTTCTCTCAGTTACCTTAGAAATAAAGAAAGGTTCTGTCCTTTTTCCAAGATTGGCAAAAACAGTAAATGCTGCAGCCATTTTAATGGGTGACTCTTCAAAAGCTCCTAATGCAACAGACATATAAGGCCTCCATTTTGAAGCAATTCCAAATTTTCTTGCAAATGCTAATACCCTTTCAGGAGTAACTCTCTCAGTAATCCTTGCTGTAACAACATTTTTTGATTTCTCCAAGGCTCTTCTAAATGTGATCGGACCGACATATTTGTCTTCATGATTATGTGGCTCCCATATTTCTTCAGCCCATGGCCCCTCGTATGTGAATGGTTCATCATCAATTATAGTTGAGGGAGTGTATCCATTCAATAAGGCTGCTGCATAGATTATTGGCTTTACAATTGATCCAATCTGCCTTTTGGCCTGAGTAGCATTATTCCATTTGGAACTTGCAAATGAATAACCTCCAGAAATAGCCTTTACTCTTCCTGTTTTGTTCTCAATTACAACAATCGCACCCTGAGGTTCCGGTTCTCTCTCTAAAGAAAGAGAAATAATATTTTTTTTATTATTTTTTATATTTTTTATTTCAGAGATGGCTCTAACTTTCTTCCCCAAAATTTCTTTTAACACTTTAGAGACTTTTAATATTTTAAATAGCCCTACATCACCTTTTTTCATAATACGGGTAAGGTAATTCCTCGTCCATCTAGCTTTACTAGCTTTAAGTATGCCTGTCAATTGACCAATCTTTATAATTGCTCTGTTATTATTTATCTTCAGAACAACACCTTCAACAATATTTCCTTCTTTAAGAAATGCCGTCTCCCAGGATACAAGATTCAATGTTTCAATTTGCTTAGCTTCATCAAAAATATTGCGCAGTCTATATCCAGACTTCCATCCTATCCTCTTATCAATATTTCTCAGCCCTTTTCTTAAAGAATCTTCAGCCCATTGCTGCATTTTCATATTAATAGTTGTATAAACTTTTAATCCATTTTTATATAGACTATTGCCTCCATATCTTGATTCGATCTGTTTTCTAACTTCCTCAAGGAAATATCCACCCAGACTATCCTGATCATTTGTTCTGTTTTTTACTAATATTGGAAGTTCCAGTGCTATAGATGCATCATATTCTTTTTTTGAAATAATTTTCTGTTGGAATAAACGTTTTAGTAGTACATTTCTTTTTTTTTTACAGTTTTTCGGGTTTTTTTCTAAATCATAAATATTGTTCGGACTTGGAATAATACCAGCAATAAAGGCCGCATCAGATATATTTTTTACCCTGAAATTGAAACTTTTTTTTAACTTATTAATATCAGCTAACTTTAAATTTAAGTTATCAGTACTGTTAGGCAATCCATTTAATTGCTTGCCAAAGTAGTAACTATAAGCAGATTTAACCCCATAAATATTTTTACCGAGGAATATTTTATTGCAATAATAGGTTAGTATTTCATCTTTTGTATAATTTCTCTCAACTTGTATTGCCAGAAGCATCTCTTTAAATTTTCTTGCAAAGGTCATATCTCTTTGCAAAAATAAATTTAAAACAAGTTGTTGGGTTATTGAGCTACCACCACCACTCCTATTATTTGAAATCACTCCTACAAGCGCCCTTACTACACCTTTTATGTTTATCCCCCAATGAGAATAAAAAATATTGTCTTCAGCAACAATAATTGATTGCTTTAATATCTCAGGAATCTCACCCTGTTTTGCAATCTTTCTTTTTTCTATTGCAAATTCTTTAATTAAGTTCCCGGCATCATCATAAATAGTTGTAGGAACAACTAACTGAATATCTTCAAGCTTTTTAAGGTTATCAAATGTATTTTCATAGACAAATTTTTTTAATGACTTTTCTGGATTTGAGAAAAAAATCCCGACAATTATTCCCAATAAAATAGCTATTACAGTAACTAACAAAAAATTAACTATATTAAAAAAAACAAATTTCTTTTTCATAATGGTAAATTATAACATATAAGGTAGTGATACAAAAGTTATGAAGAGTTATAAACCCTCAATTCTATTAATTAAACTAATTGCTTTTTTTGAGAATGGACTATACTTGTCTGTTGAAAGATTATTCAATGTCGCTATTGCTTGTCTCTTTTCACCCTTTCTTAATAAGGTTATACCCTTATAATAAATTGCCTCATCAAAATAAGACGGATTCATGTTTTGAATTATAACAGAAAAATCCTTTTCAGCTGCTTCCAATTTGTCAGTAAGAAGATTGCATATTCCTTTAAAAAAAAGCACTTTGTAATTATTATTCTTTTTTGATGTTATCAGATTCAAGTCTTTTAATGCAGCACTATAATCCTTATTATTGTAACATTTCATTGCTCTATCAAAGATCTCTTCATTATAATTCCCTCGAGTTTCAGTTTTGATATAAGAGGGAGGCAGAAATTTTAATATTCCATAATGGAGATCTGAACCATTTGAACTATTTATAACAAAAAACAATACAGCACTAACAATAAAAAGAAGCAAAAAAGAGCTGAATGCAAAAATCGGTTTAAAAACAAATGATCTCCGTTGGGATTTTAATCTTACAGGTACACTTCCCGAATGTAAATGTTGAGCAATTTTTAGATTTAAAAAGCAATTTTCACATGTAAAATAGTGTAACTCAAATTGTTCAGTTTGTTGCTCATCCATTTTTTCAGACAGATATGGCAAAATTAACTTACTGAACTCTTTGCAATCCTTATCATGTCTCATATTACTATATATAAATCCTTAGCAAATATCTCATTTTTTTTCATTTTATCCTTTAATCCTGTCTCTTAATTTTTTTAATAGTCTCTCTTTTCGAACGCTTATATAATGTTTCGACTTCCCTATCAATTCAGATATCTCATTAAGACTTTTTTCTTTAAAATAAAATTCCTTTAATATTTTTTTATCTATTTCCTTAAGTGTCTCAATATGCTTTTTGAGGGACTCCATAAAATCATCTGTATCTATCTTGTCATTCTCTTCAAAATCATAAGAAACGCTCAATTCTTCATTAGCTCTTTGATCTATGTTATCACTTCTTTTTTTTTTATAGAAAAAATTAAAAACAACTCTCTTTGCAATTCCAAAAACATAAGGAGCAATCAATATATCTTTTATTACTTTTTCTTTTGCAACCCCTTCAAAAAATGAAACAAAAACCTCTTGAACAAGATCCTCGTAAAGAACATCGCCTTTTATCCTCATTTTAAAATATGTAAAGAGTCTCGAATTATAAGCATTAAAAATTTCTTTTTGAGTTAATTTATCTTTATTAAGTAATTTATCTACAAGTTCTCTTTTTTCCATTATTTATTCGTTTTATTTAATAAACACAAAATTTTCCATAACTCATAATCCATAGGGTACTATAAATACAAAAAAAACTCAACTTTTTTATATAGTTTTTCTATTGTACAGTCCAGTTTATAATTATATTGCATAAATCAATCAATTTAGGTATAATATAAGTATGAAAAGAGTCCTATTTATAGAAAAAACCATCGAAGCCACGACTATATTGCCAACATTATCCTCCAACAACAGAGAATTTGAAATAGATTCAACAGCATCGATTGACGGATCCATCAATTTTATAAAAAAAAACAAATATAGTCTAGTCTACATCAACATTGATTTTTTGGATATGTCTATAATTCCAGTATTTGAAGCGCTTTTAAAGCAAAAATATATTGGTAATATAATTTTCTCAGGTGATTATAAAAACCCCCGGGTTATAAAAAAAACTGACGATTTTAATACATTAGATATTTTAATCAAACCTTTTGACAATTCATGGCTCAAAAAAGCAATCTCTTCTCACTTAACTTCTGGAAAATCTATAGGTAACGAATCAACAACAATTTTATCTTTGTATTTTATATTTAAAATAATTGCTATAGAAAAAGGAACTATTGCATTTAAAACTAATTTTGATGGAAAAAAAGGTCTTTTAGTATTTGAAAATGGGATAGTTGTTCATTCAAAATTTGATAATAAAGATGATATTAGTGCATTAAAAGAGTTCATTGAATCAAATGTCCCTTCCAATAAAAGAGAAATTACTATCACTACCCCAGGTTTCTTTGTAAAAAAAAATTCCAATATAAACCTATCTTCAATTTTGGATACTCATGATAATTCTGGAAATACTACCCCAAAACAAAATGACCCTATTAATTCTTATTCAAGCCTAATCTCATTTATGCTTGATAAATTTAGAGATTTTGACAATAAAGATGCTCTAAAGGAAATAGAAAGCACTGCCAATGAAATGGGATTCTCTTTAATTTCATTTCCTTCAAACGAAGAAATTGATTTAATTGAAAATGTTAGCAGAAAACTTGATGATACTTCCAAATCCATGGATTTTAAAAAAGTGATGATAAATTTTCTAATATCAAATCAGAAAAGTGGTTGACTTTTACCTAAATCAACCTTTCCATTTCCTCTACATATTTATCAAAATTATTGATTGCCGCTAAAATTGGTTTTGAACTAGTTAGATCAACACCAGTTTTTTTTAGTATATTTAATGGATAATCAGACCCTCCTGATTTTAAAAAATTCAGATATTTGTTCTGCATATCTTTTCCTCCAGCAATAACCATATCTGAGAGAGCAATTGAAGCAGATATTCCTGTACTATACTGATAAACATAGTAATTATAATAGAAATGAGGAATTCCACTCCATTCATTTTTTATGTATTCATTTACTTCTACAATACCTTCTTCATGGCCATAATAAAACTTTGTTAATTTCAGATACATCTCATCAAGTAAGTCCGGGGTCAGAGTCCCTCCTGCTTCTACAATTTTATGTATTTCCAACTCAAAATCAGCAAACAGAGTTTGTCTGAACAGAGTCCCTCTAATACCTTCAAGATATTGATCGAGAAGATATAGTTTGAGATCAATACTTGAACTGCTCTTAAGCATATAATTTGTCAGTAGATTCTCATTAAATGTACTTGCAATCTCTGCTAGAAAAATTGGGTAATCAGCTAATTGCACCGGCTGATTTTTATTGGAAAAATGAGAATGAAGGGCATGTCCAAATTCATGAGCGAGAGTTGAAACAGAATCAAGTGTCCCATTATAATTCATCAAAACATATGGATGGGTGTCGTAAACACCTCCCTGAGAATATGCTCCTGAGCGTTTACCTTTATTAGGGTAAACATCCATCCATCTACTCTTAAAACCATTTCTTAAAATATTTGTGTATTCTTCTCCAAGGGGCGCTAGAGAGTTAATAATAATATCCTGTGCTTCATCGATTGAATATGTCAGATTAACAGATGGCACCGCTGAGGCGTAAATATCTCCATATTCAAGCTTATCTAATTTAAGTAATTTTTTTTTTAATTTCAAATACCTGTGCAAGGAAGAGATATTTTTTTTTACAGTATCTATTAAATTTAGATAAACATTTTTATCAATTTCCTTCGGATACAAAACGGCAGTTAAAGTATCGGTATAGTTATGTACCTTTGCACTAAACAGGTGCTGTTTAATAGCCGAATCAAGTAATACAGCAAACGTATTCTTGAATTTACTGTGGTTTTTCCAGTAAGTTTCCATTACAGACCTTCTTTCAGTTTTATCAGCGGATTGCCTATGTTTTATATAATTGGCCGTATTAAGTTCTATTTTTTTCCCATTCTTTAATACTATTTTTGGAGAAGGAATATCAACATTATCAAGCATAGAATAGGCGTTCTCGGCTGTGCTTGAGAAAAGTCCGGTTTGAGCAACAATCCATGACCTGTGTTCATCAAGAATATGTTTTTTTAATCTAAAGATAGAATCAAAATATTTTTTATAGACTGAAAGTTTAGGCTCATTCCCAATGAATTCATCGATTTTTTTCTCTCCAATTTTTAAAAGATCCGGTTCAAGAAAAGTTGTTTTTCCAGAAAAATCTATAAATAGAGAATGAATATCACCCTTTTCTGAAATATACTTTGATTTTTCCATATCTGTATCTGATTTCAAACTTGAGAATGTATACGTTTTTGTTAATAATTGATCTATTTTTGTAATTAGATCCAGTAGCTCAAGCACCGAGCTTGAACTTCTCGTCCAATTATCCCTTTTTTTTTCAATTTCTGTGATTAAAGAAATAGCTGATTCTTTATCACCCTTCCATTGCTCGACATTCTGATAAAGAGCTGAAACGTTCCACTTTAGTTCTTCTGAGACTTCACTTCTCTTCTTAGTAGAAAAATCCGGTATGTTATTTTTATTCATATGTTAAATCCCTATAAGTTTTTTGCAAACCATCCCCATATCTTTTTATGAAATTCCATTGATTTAAAGTTTTTTGTCAGGAAAGTATGGGGACTGAAAGTAAACTCTCCTGATGGACTTTTTTTGAAGAATCTCCCTTTTTTATATAATTTATAGACTTCAGGGTGAAACTGGACTGCAAGAACTTTTTTGTATCTTTTATGTTCTAATGCTTCAATTATTTTACCATCCATTGATGTGGCAACAACCTTAAGCCCTACACCTATTTTTCCTACTGATTGATGGTGTGAGGAAAGTACATATGGAGTATTCATAATATCAATTCCAGCCTCTTTAAATATATGTCCTTCTTTTAATCTGATTTTATGAAATTGAGAGAATAAGCCTGAAACCCATGGATTAAGTGCTTTAAGATATCTAATACTATGAATTCTATCCTGTTCCTGCTTTAGAACATCTTCAATAGTTTTTATTTTATAAACTTCAGATGGAATATCCTGAATTAGAGTTCCACCAGCTGCAATATTCAATGATTGTCCACCAAGACAAATTGTCAATACCGGGTAATCCTTATTATTTTCAAGTATAGGAATAAATTCGGAGTTATTCTCCCTTCCAATTAAGTGAAAAAGAAAAGATATTTCATAATATGATCTGACAGGTGTAGATGGTTCTGTCAAAAGGGAATGTTTTTTCCCATATATAGATGAGGGGATATCCATACCACCGGTAAAAATTATTCCATCACTTTTTTTTATAATATCAAAAAAAGCTGAAGTCCATTTGTTTTTCTTAAACAGATTGTTAACTCCCACCTTTCCTTTGATTTTTATAAATTTTACCCAGGAAAGTCCTTCTGATCTTATATATTTTTTTGAAGCCAAATAGGAAGTTAATTCATCTTCATGATAAACACAGATAAGCTCTAATTGCTTAACAGGTAAAACACCAAGTTCCTGCATAATAACAATATTTTTAATTTGAGAGACCAGAGGTCTGCACATTACAATTTTTTTTGTGTCTGCACTATTTAATAAAAACGAATTCATTAATAACACAAATAGACCAATACTAAATAATAATATTTTTTTCATTTAATATCTCCTAAACTGGTACATCCAAGAAATCAGATTAATCATCCCCGCCTAAAATCCCTGAGCGAAGCAAAAAGTAAAGCAAGGTCATTATTGAAGATGCAGCAGCTGCAACATAGGTCATCGCGGCAGCATTCAGTACTTTTGATACGCCTTTCATATCAGACTCAGAAACAAAAGCATACTCAAGCATCATACGCTTGGCCCTCGATGAAGCATCAAATTCAACAGGAAGTGTAATTATCTGAAAAGCAACAACAATACTAAATAAGACAATACCAATTTTCACAAGCCCCATTGCTCCCATAAACATCCCTGCAATAATGACTATATATGAAAAATTTGAACCAATTGACGCCACAGGAACCATCGTATTTCTTAATACAAGTGGTGTGTATGACTTTGCGTGCTGAATAGCATGTCCAGTCTCATGGGCAGCAATACCTATCGCTGCAACTGAATTACTTTCATACACTTTGGAAGAAAGCTTTATGACCTTTTTTGAGGGATCGTAATGATCTGACAAAAAACCATCCGCCTTTAACACCTGAACGTCAGAAATTCCATTTCTATTAAGCAATTTCTCAGCCATCTCCTTCCCCGTTATATTCCCTGAATTACCTATTTTAGAATATTTATTAAAAGCCCTCTTAACCAGAAATGATGAAAAAATTGATAAGGCCAGTACAGGCAGCATCATTATCAAATATAATGGATCTATAAACATAGTGCCTCCTTGTTCATAGCATTATATCATATAGTTTCTGTTTTTACCTGAATTGTTTTTTTAGAACTTTATTAATAGGGATAAGAAAAAGGCGGCGTCTATGCTTTTGGAAATTGTAGTGAGAAACTTGTACCTTTATCCGGCAGACTGTCAACTGTAATAGTTCCATTACATTTTTCAACGATATCTTTTACCGTTGCAAGCCCTAAACCGGTTCCCTTTTTCCCCTTTGTTGTAAAATAGGGTTCAAAAATCCTATCTATGATCTTTTTATCTATACCCTTTCCATTATCCGAAACTCGGATTCTTAGAAATCGACCATCCTTTTGCTCATTTTCCAAATAGTCTATAGAAATGACTATTATTCCTACCTTTTGTGCTGTTTCCTTTATGGCATCTCTCGAATTTATCAAGAGGTTCAAAAGGGCAAGCGATAATTTTTCCTTATTTGTTTTTGCAAAGAATGGACCATCTGAATAATCTCTTCTAATATTGATATTTTTAAAAACAGTATTTTCTACTAAATTCAAAACAGACTCGATTAGTTTTCCAACATCAGTCTTCTCGGTCCTCAGTTTTTCTTTTTTCGAAAAACTCAATATATTACCACCCAATTCATGGGCTTTTGAGGCCAGATCATCTATAATAAGAATTCTTTGATAATGCTTACTATTTTTTTTTACCGTCCGTTTCAGAAGATCAATATTTCCAAGAATACCAGTCATTAAATTGTTTAACTCATGTGTAAAACGCCCTAATACCGCCCCCAGTGTCCCAAGTTTTTGTGCATGAATTAAATTCTCTTCCAGTTTATAACTCTTTGTAATATCCTCGATTTGAATTGCAATAGTGATTTCTTTTTGTAAAGCAACTTTGTAAAAGGATAACCTGAAGATCCTTTCTTCATCTTTAGGGAAAAACACCCGGTATGAATTATGGGAAATAGGAATTCCGTTCAATATAACCTGATAAAAATCTGCCTGGAGGGATAGCGGTAAATTGATGACTTCAAAAATTTCTTTTCCTTCTATATCCTTTGCTTTAATACTAAAAAGCTTTTCAGCCGCCGGATTTACAGTAATGCCATGACTTATGATATTACAAATGATAATAGCTGATGGAGAGTTTTCAATGATTTTTTCAAAGAAAAGTTTTAAATCTAAAATTTCATCTCTTTGTACTTTTAGAGATTCTGTCATATTATTGAAAATATGGGTTAACTGACCAATCTCGTCATTAGAAGTCGGTTCTATTCTTACGTCAAATTCTCCTTTGGATAGCGTTTCAGCACCTCTGGAGAGGTGCAGGATCGAATTGGTTAATTTTTTCCCGGTAAATAGACTTATTATAATTACAATAATAACAACGATAACAAAAACTATTACAAGGTTTAGGATTCCGTGTTTTCTAGCTAAAATAATATCCTCGATATTTACAGCTATAAAAACTTCCCCGATCTTATGTTTAAAGTAATCAAAGATTGTGAAACTACTGATTAAAAAGTTCTCGTTTAAAATCTTAAGTTTATGGGTTTCTTCATCCGGAGATAACAATACTTTTGGAAAAAAGCGATTTCCTTCTTCATCCTGGAATGTTGAAGCCAACTTTTCCATTCCTGACATAATAACAATGTCTCCCTTTGTCCTCTCTTTTAACTGATCTACAAATTCAGAATTCAAATTAAGTTCAAATAGCAAATAACCTTTAAAGGAAAAACTGTCCTGATCAATAATAGGCGAAACCACTAGTATACATATATTATTTTTAATTTTAAAAACCCCTGCATCCCTGAGTAAATAATCCCGTTCTTTATTAAAAAAAGGAATGTCGGATAGGTCTTCCTGATTAATATAAGATATATTTGAATAATTATGGGAGGCAATTATCTTTAAACCCGGATCAATGATCTTTATATTAATGTTATGGAGAAAAAAACTCTTATTACCCAGAATAGCTAAGAGGTCATCAGGATTGTTTATATTATTGACAACTTCACTCAATTCAGAAATAAAAACAGATTTTCTGGTTAATTCACCCAGGTATTCATAAAAAAGATTTTCAATATCTTTTTTTGTAGAGATAGTCTCTTTAGCAGCAAAACTTCTGTATTTTCCGGATATGGAATAAATGGCAAAAAAAGTAGCAAGAACAGCGGAGAGGACGGCAATAAATATAAATGAAAAAAAAAGTTTTGTCCGTATCTTCATTTTTTCCTTATTTCAAAAAGAGATAAAACACCTATAGAGTTAGCAGTGACAGATTCCATCCGATTATTATTATAGAAAAATACTAAAGCGTCATGATAAACAGGGATACAGATAATTTCCTCATGGATCATCCTGTTTAGTCTCCCATACATATCCTTTCTTTTTTTTACATCGCTTTCAACAGACACGTCGATTATTTTTTGAACTATATTCTTATCATTGATGGAATACAGACTGGGTAAACCCTCTTGCTGCAGTTTCCCGCTGAACAAAGGGTAAAAAAAACTATGGGGATCCGGATAATCAGCAACCCATCCTGAAAGAGCAAGATCATAATCCCATGCTGCAATTTTTTTATAATACTCTTCTTCTGAAACCATTATTAATCTTGTCTTTATCCCTGCTTTTTTAAGATTTCCTAAAAAAAGTTTAATCATCTGAGTGTCTAAGTCTCCACCTCTTACTAAAGGAAAATTTAAAACAATTTCTTTTTTAATATTTTCTTTCTTTAATAATTCCAGGGCTTTTTTAAAAGAAAATTCTTGTGTGTATGCTGTTTTTTTATATCCAACTATACCGGGTGGTAGAAATGAGCTTGAAGGAATAGCAAAATCCTGATAAACATATTTAATAATCTTTTTATCCCATAGGAACTGAATTGCTTTACGGATATTTTTCCTCTGTAAATATTTGTTTTTTAAATTAAAGGCTATATAATTAGTCTCCAATATTGCAGACCGATGGACGCTGACCCAATCCAATCGTTTCAATCCAAGAGTTCGTGATATTGAATAAGAAGAAAGCATATCAATCTTTTGCTGGCGAAATAAATTTTGCAGGATAGGCAGCTGGGTTTTGATAAGGGATACAAAGCCATCTATATGGGGTTTCCCCCGCCAGTACTTTAAATTTGCTTCGAGTGTAACACGTTTATTCTTTTCCCACTTTTTTAGTTTAAATGGACCCGAACCAACAGGGTGGAGGGGAAAATTCTTCCCATATTTTTTTACTGCAGCTGGAGATACAATTGAAGCACAATCCGTCGTCAATGCTGCGAGAAAGGAAAAAAATGGTTTTTCTAAATAAAATGCTACTGTATATTGATCGATCTTTTTAACATATTTTAAATTCTGGAAGATCTCTCCAAATAAGAGGAAATCATAGTATCGATATTTGAATTTTTTATCCAATTGACGCTGGAAAGAAAAAACAACTGCATCTGCCGTTAAATCTGTTCCATCATGGAAGGTTACTCCTCTTCTCAATTTGAATGTCCATTGAGTTCCATTTTCACGGATTTGCCAGGATGTTGCCAGGGAGGGAACAAGCTTTTTTGTACTGGGATCGAATTTGACCAACCTGTCATATAAATTATAGTTATAAAAGGAAGAGGTCGGATCCCATGCCTGCGCAGGGTCAAGAGATTCCGGGCCTATATTAGTACCGTTATAGATAACTTTGTCAGTAGATGATATGAGTAGATGATTCATTAAAAACATACAAATAATAAATAAAACTAACCCTTTTTTTTTCATTATTCTTCCTTTATAATATTTTTAAATATTAAAAAACCATAGGGACTAAAATATAAATTTTTAACTTTTTTACTAAAAACAGCAAGGTTTTTTAAATGATAAAGAGGTACCCATGGGGAATCCCTGTGTATAATTTCCTGAGCCAATTGGATATACTTATTCTGTTGTTCCGGAAAAAGGCTTTCTCTCGCTTTTTTAAGAATTGTAGTCAAATCCGGTTTTGAGTAAAATGCAGGATTATTATTACCTTTTGTCATAGTGAATAATGGAAATAAAAACGAATCGGGATCTGGAGCTCCCTGCCATCCCATAATAACCATATCGTGTTCACCACGATTGACTCGTTCGATCAACTGCTTAAAAGGAACAGGTTTTTTAATTATTAAAATATTAACTGCCTTAGCATTTTTTGAAATATTATTAACAATTCGCCGCAGGGCTGGGTTTGTACCTGAGAAATAGAGTGTACATGAAAATCCCTTTGCCAGTCCGGCATTTTTAAGAATTTCCCTTGCCTTATTAAGATTATATTCATAATTTTTGATATCCTTATTGAAACCTGATATATGTGGCGGTATCGGTGTCACTGCAGGTATAGCCAGTCCTTGAAAATTATGTCTCACCATCGCCTTTTTATTGATCAGATGCGAAAATGCACGCCGGACTGGGATACGATTAAAGGGAGGTCTACGGGTATTAAAAGCCAGAAATTGCACACGGGGGGTAGTTATTGACAATAACCCGATCTCCTTTTTACCAAGGAGTTCTTCATACTCTTTTGAAGAATTAATAATGGAAACATCTGCATTTCCTCTTTTTATTTGGAGTATTTTTGAAACTGCACCGGGAATCACTTTGAAAATCACCCGGGAGATCCCCGCATTTGTTTCCCAATAATTTTTATTTCTATTTAGTATCAGAGAATCACCTTTTTTCCATTGTTCAAATTTGAATGGCCCTGTTCCCACCGGTATGAATTCCGAACCTTTATATGATGCCGGAGCAGTTATATACGCAGCCGGTTTTGTTAATGCATACAAAAAAGAAGAACTCGATTTACTCAGAATTATTTCAATCGTGTTCGGATCTATTATCCGAATATTTTTAAAAAAAGGAAAAAGATATTTCCATTTTTTATAATTGCCGGTTCTCCCTTTCATTCTTGTATTAAAACATTCAAATACTGAAGAGGCATCAAATATCTCACCATTATGGAAGGTAACACCCTTCCTTAAATGAAAAATCCATTTTTCCCCATTTTTACTCACTTCCCAATGAGTGGATAAACAGGGTATAATTACAAACGGTTTCTTTGAGAAGGCAACGAGTCCTTCAAATATATTGGAAGTCACCTCGTGGGAATATAATTCTCTGGACTTTCCCGGATCCAATGACATTGCATCGATGTTACGAATATAGATGAGTGTATCTACAGCTCCAGGCAAATATATTGAATTAAAAACGATCAAGACGGCAAGAAAAAATAAACCAACATATAAAAACCGATTTGCTAACATATCAATATATTATAGTAAAAAAAACAAAAAATCAATAAATCTGACTGTATAAAGTAATCGTCTTTTTAATTCCCATCCCAGCCTGACATTCTTGCCATCATCCACCAGAATGCTCTTCCTTTCATAACACAATTTAACCTGTGGGAATGCGCACACTCACCACAGTTTTCGGATCTTGCAAGATTTGCAAGTTCGTTTCCTCCATTTGCAGAAATCCATTGTTCTGCCCAATTTCCACCGATATAATAACAACCATCATCTGCATCTTTATCAAGAAAATAATTACCAGAAGGATCATAACTTTCAATATCAGCAAAATCAAATAGGATTTTTTCATTATCCCTGCAATAATCCCGTATTTGTTCGTTTCTCTGATGAAGATTCCCACTTGTTCCACTGCCATCAAGATGCCCGGTCATATAGATAAATTTAACATCCGGATAATCAATTTCAAGCTGGTTCATGGCATTTAAATATGTATTAATCCCACTTTCATCATTATCACTTGCACCACCACACCAGGACCACATAACAACATTTCTGTCATTTCCACTCATATCCAGCATTGTAGTCGTTGCATCCCGCCAGGACAGATCTCCATTATGACCAAGATCAGAAGCATAATTATTAGCCCAATTATCAGCAAAAAAAACACCGTTTGCAGAACCCCAACCAGAGAAGGTGAATTCTATTGTCGAATAAGATGCTATAGAACTTTCTGCCGTAGAGCTGCCTGAATTTAAACTCAAAGCAGATATACCGGTAACAATCTGGCTTCCATGAGAAGTATGTGAATACCCAATTTTAAAATTTTCTTTTGCTTTGTCTATCCATTCCTCAGGTATTTTTGATATATCAGTATTATTATGATCTATAATAATTGCTTCACTATTATTACCTCCATTGTTTTCATTGTTCTCCTCATTTGCACCATTTTCGTTGTTATCATTAGTAGAACTTGGATTACACCCAAATATAAAAATTACACTTAAAATAATAATAAAAAACAATTTAGTTATTTTCATATCACACCTCAATACTTAGATATAACTAAAAGAAAAAAATCTCAATTTTCACTAATTTCTTGACAAGACCATATAAATCAATATAATCCCCAAATGAAACATGTCTTAGATACAAATAATATTCCAAAAAACTTAGTCAGTAGAATGGATAAATTATGAAAAAAATACAAGAAAGTATCAAAAAAAGGAAATCCATTAGAAACTTTACTAATTCAGCCTTAAGTAACACAGACAAATCAATTATAGAAGATATCCTTGTACAAAAAACAGTCACCCCCTTTACAAATCAATTTATGTTTACTTTAATTGACAAAATGAACTTTGAAAAATCAAAGATCAAACTTGGAACCTATGGATTCATAACAAATGCACGATATTTTATTATTGGTTCTTCAATTAAATCTACTAATGCAACTATTGATTATGGATATGCCTTAGAAAAGGTCGTTCTTGATCTAGAAAAAAACAACATAGGAACATGCTGGCTGGGGGGATCATTCAGCCGCAAATATTTTGGAGAGACAATAAAAAAAGAGCCTGATGAAATAATACCTGCAATAATTGTTTTAGGAAAAAAACCTTCTAAAATTTCTATAAAAAGTAAGATCATGAGAAAAGTAATTAGTGCCGATAAAAGAAAAAAACATGAAGAATTGTTTTTTACATCCAACTTTCACACTCCATTTGATATTTCTTCTAATACTGTTTTAGCTGAAGCACTTGAGATGATAAGACTTGCTCCATCCTCAGAGAATCATCAACCCTGGCGTATTTTGATCAATAAAAACAAAGTTCACTTTTATTTAAAGAATAATAAACTAATTTCAAAATTTGCTAAGGTTGTGAACCTTCAATATATTGATATTGGGATTGCAATGAGCCATTTTGAATTAACTCAAAAATCTAATAATATAGAAGGTGAATGGAAGACAGAAGAAGAGATCAAAGATTTTGAAAAATTTACTTATATTACGTCCTGGGTTTATAAGTAAAATAATTTTAGTCTAAATTGCCTGAATTACCCGGTTCTGTTATTATACTATTATCATTGGAGGAATTAATGGATAGAAATAACATTGCTGTTAATGCGGGGAAACACTTTAATTCAGGATTTAATTGTGCAGAATCAGTTTTATTATCATTAGCAGAAACTTATAACCAGGATAAAGAAATACAAAAATTTGCAAGTTATTTTGGCGGAGGAATTGGGAGTACCCACCAGGAGATATGTGGCGCACTTTCCGGAGCAGTTCTTTTTATAGGTCATTTACTTGGTAGAACAGATCCAAAGGAAAACATTGATAAGAATAAAGAGATAATTAAAGAAATTCTCTCCAGTTTTAACAAAATCTATTCTACAGCTAATTGTGAAAAACTCACTGATGGTTTAGATCGAAAGTCCCAGTCTGAAAAATGTGAAGGAATAGTAAAATATGTTGCAGAGCTAACCTTTGAAAGATTAAACAATAAAATAGATCTTCCTTAGAAACATGATATTTTAAAGTCATTATGAATACAGATAATTATAGGCAGGAGTATATTGCAAGGATCAATAAAGCAATTGATTTTATAGAAGATAATATTTATGAAGAGTTGAACTTAGAAAAAATATCAAAAATTTCAGGATTTTCCCCTTTTCATTTCCACCGTATATTTAAAGCTTTTGTAGGGGAAACATTGAACCGTTTTCTACAGAGGATCCGGATTGAAAAGGCTGCAGGACAGCTGATTAATAACCCGAAGAAATCAATAACAGATATTGCCTTTGACTGTGGTTTTTCTGGCTCAGCATCCTTTGCAAGGGTATTTAAAGACAAATATGGAATAAGTGCCAGTGAATGGCAAAGAAAGTATCAAAGCAAGAATGGTAAAGTAACTAGCAATTTTTGTATATCTGAAAGCAATAATAGAAAAGATTCAAATTTAACCTTCCATTACAATAACAATATAAAACTATGGAGGTTAAAAATGAAAAACAGTAATGAAGCAAAGTTTGAAGTTAAGGAGTTAAAAGAAAAATCAGTTGCCTATGTAAGGCATATAGGATCTTACAAAGGAAACAGTAAATTATTCGAAGAACTTTTTACAAAAATCACAAAATGGGCAGGAGCAAGAGATTTGCTAAATTTCCCGGAAACACAATTTCTCACAGTTTATCATGATGATCCAAATATTACAGATGAAAAAAAATTAAGGATCAGTGTCGGAATTACTTTAAGTAAAAAGATTCACCCGGAAGGAGAGGTTGGAATAATGACAATTCCAGAGGGAAAATATGTAATTGGAGAATTTGAATTAAAAGAAGATGAATTTGAAGAAGCATGGAACTCAATTTATAGTAAATGGTTTCCGGAAAGCGGCTATCAACCGGCCGAAGGTGTATGTTTTGAGGTCTGTTTAAATAATCCGAAGGAACACCCGGAACATAAATTTTTAATCAATATCTGCATTCCTGTAAAGCCTCTTTAAAAAACTCAGAGCCCTGATTTTTCATCAAAATTATAAAAAAACTTTAAATAAATAGTTATATAGGGT
>CBDUZW010000077.1:0-23669 GCA_965371805.1 uncultured bacterium
GGGACTTCCACCATCAGCTATACAGCTTGCACAGCACACGATAGGAAAATCGTTTCTGCATAATGCCCTTAGTAAACTCATAATTTGTCTCACTTCTTAGTTTTTGTGGGAATCATGTTGTAAACTTTAGTAAAATGTTCAAAACTAAAATAAGTTATTAACATAGAAAAACATTAGCATATTAAGAATAGAAAATCAATGGTTTTATGAATTTAATTCTTGTATATACTCCGTTATTTCGGTTCCAAATAACCATATTCCGATTCATATCTTTCTTCGTATATATCTTCATAAGTTTCATGATAATTAAGTACAATTTTATATAAAGTGGACTGCTCAAGTTGTCTTCGTTTAAAGACTCCTGCTATCATATAGAAGTATTGCAAATATATTGCCAAATTGATTGAAAAATATTTATAAAAACATGAAATTAAAACCCTATTTTTACAAAAGTTAATGAGAATATTCTCATCGACTATTGTAAATGACAACACTTTTTATTTTTTTTATCTTTTTTGTTGACAAAACCGATTTACTGTATTATATTAGTAAAACAGTTGGGTCGATGTGATGACTGTAATTATTAAGGAGGCATAAAATGGTTAATCGACGAAAGTTTGATACCAAGTCTTATGAGTTAGATGTAAATGTAAAGTCAGCAGTTCCGATTTATGAACAGATAAAAAATTCTGTGAAGATGGCAATATTCACCAGGAAGCTTCAGGAGGGGGATAAAATCATTTCCATTCGAGAAGTTTCATCCCGTTTTAAAATTAATCCCATTACCATTATGAAGGCATATAGTCAGTTGGAAACAGAGGGATTACTCTTTTCAAAACGGGGGTCGGGGTATTTTGTACAGGTGGCTGAGGGCAAATTAGATGATGGCAAATTGGAATTATTTGAAAAAGAGGTGACTGTCTTTTTAAAAAAAATTGCTAGCCTTGGGTTCTCGGCAGACGATTTGATGTTGGTGCTCAAAAAATTAATGGAGGAAAAAAAAGATGATTAAATTGAAAAATATTAGTTTTGCTTATCAAAAGCAGTCTGTTTTCAAGGATTTTAACCTGGAAATCAGAGAGGGAGAAACAACCTTGATCACCGGTGTAAACGGGATCGGCAAAACCACTCTATTGCGGATAATGGCGGGAGTTTTAAATCCTCAAAAGGGTATGATCGAATATGATGAAAAATTGGGAGATAATCCGAGAGAAAAGATCGGTTTTATTTCAGATAAAATGCATCTTTATGAAAATATGAGATTGCAGGATGCCCTGGAGTTTCATTTTAGGGTTTATAATATTACTGATTTTGACAGAACATTGTTTGAACAGACAAAATTGAATATGAAAAAAAGAATATCAGAACTGTCAGCCGGGCAAAAGATGATATTTCATCTGGGATTGATCATTGCAGCAAATCCACGGATCCTTTTAATTGATGAGGTTATCCACACTCTTGATGCATTCTTAAGGGAGGTTTTTATAAATCGACTACTGACCTTGATTGAGGAAGGCAATATCACATTGGTACTGGTAAATCTGAATTTTCATGATATCGAAAAAATTATCCAGCGGGTTATTTTTCTGCGTCAAGGGGAGATTATCGTTGATGAACCGATAGAAGAATTGAAAGAAAAAGTAAAGAAGGTGATAACAAAAGAAGAGACCATAAATTTACCGGTTTTGTATCAAATGGAATTTTCTGACTGCAATGAATACTATGTATATCCCTTTTCAGAGTGTGACAATGAAGGGAAAAATAGGGTTGTTGAGGATCTGAATTTGCATGAAATAATCAAAGGGTTTACAGGAGGGGAATATGTTTAAAAAAGAGTGCGGGGATACGGCAAAAAGTCTGGGTATAGGATTAGTGTCCATTTTCATCGTATATTTTATCATAAACTTTATCGGGCTGCAGCTGACAGGAAATCCGAATAAAATCTTGTTTTCAGACCTCTTATATTCCAGCATTGAAGTGTTTTTTCTCTTGATAGTGGCTTTTCTGGGATCCGGAATCTTTGGAGAAGAGAAAAAACTGGGGAGTTTTGAATATCTATTCTCCTTAAAATACAGCCGGTTGCAATTGCTCAGAAATAAATTTTTTCCCAGGCTGATTGCAGTTGCGATAATACTGATCATATATCTGGGGATCGTGGGAATGGCGGGAGAATTATTATTATTGAATCCGTCTCTTTTTATTCCACTGCTCTTTTCAATATTCCTGTTTTTTGCATCTTTGTCCCTGGTACACGAAAATAACATCCTTAGCGCCATCTATAACTTTATCGGCCTCATGATTATTTTGACATTTATATATATAAGTGTCGATCTCTATTTCAATCTCTTTGTTGTGAATCTCAATGTTGTGTATAATAAAGTACCTTATATCAAGATTAATATGTTTGCTGCAAATATATTCACCTTCTTGTCAATCTGTCTATTCTCTGTCTTTATTTTAAGTTTTAAAAACATTGATCTGGCAACCCGCAACTTTAAGTTCATGAAGAAGAATCTGTTTAGAATGGGAGTAATATTTGGCAGTGTTCTGGTGCTTATAACTCTAGTTAATCAATTTGACAGCTCAAAAGATCCAAAAGCATTTACCGAAAAAAACCTGCTGCCTGCCAGTTTTTCTGTGGATAATGGATTTTACAGATTTTTAACCCTATTTGCACCGGCGGATGTAGATATTAGATCTGAAAAAATCATACAGAAGTATCGGTCACTTTTTGATCCACAATTAAAAAAAAAAAATGATCTTAAAGTGTGGAATCATCAGGCATTTACGATGATGTCAAAACCCAGTTCAAACATCTACTACCAACATTTTAAATCTAAACGTTTCAATTGGGTTGTATGGTCTGAATGGGATCTGGACAAATCCTTCCGTACAGTCATACTGTCGGAACAGAAATCCATCAAATTTTTAACAACAGAATTAGCCTCCCTTCTGATTCGGTATCAGGATCTTGTAAACGCTTCAACCTTTGATGATTTTTCTACCCCATCTGATGAGAAATATTTTTTAAAACATTCCGTATGGCTTTCTTATATTGCTAGAATTTATGCTTTTAAAAAGATGCTTGACTGTTTTGAGGGAGACTGGTATCAGGGGATGGAGGCCTTATTACAACAATTGCAATTTCATAAAAAGGTCATTAAAGGAAGTCGATCGATTGTTACCAATCGTATGGCAAAAAAGAGTATGCAAATCACTCTGTTTGCCATTTCAGATCTAATGAATCATAAAAAATGCCCGGTAGAGATATATCAGCGGGTTTATGAGGGAATGCCGGATTTGATTTATGAGTTTTATGGGACCAAAAATGCGCTGATTGCAGACTATTTATCATTTAATGATTATATGCAGAAAGGTGTAAAAGAAAAGACCGGGAATGGTTTAACATATTTTTTATACCAGCTCTTTCTACAGGAAAATAGAACCCGAAACCATCTATATAAACTGGCAGAAGATTCAATTTTATTTGAACAGAAAGCGCCCTTCCAATCTCAGAAATTACGGGACCAAATTCTTGAAGGAAAAGATTTTAATAAAATTCTCTGGTGGGGACAAAATCCATCAGGAAAAAAACTGATCAAGGAACGCTGGTATCCAAATGTCTTCTGGGGAAAATCTTTTTTTGTCAAAGCCCTCTATGATATGACAAAAATTTCAGCCGAGTTAAGAATGAATCATCATAAAGGTGAGGATGTTTACAATACTTTGAAGAATCTAAAATCCTATAAAACTCTTAAGGATCCATATTCTGGAAAGCTCTATAAATATAATGTAAAAAAAAGAGTGATCTATAGTGTTGGAAGAAATCTTGTCGATAATAATGGTGTACAGAAAACTCAATGGGGCAAAGACATTGTTTTGCCATTGTTTTTAGAAGCAAAGAGTAAATAGAATAGTGGAATCTTAAAAAACTATATCCCGAGATATGCTTTTTTTATTTCGGGATTTTTTAAGAGTTCTTTGGACTCCCCTTCCATAACTATCCTGCCGGTATCCATAACATAGGCATAATCTGAATTTTCAAGCGCAAGTTGTACATCCTGTTCAATCAGGAAGATAGTTTTTCCCTCTTTATTTAGATCATTGATGATTTTTATAAGGTCATCAACAATAACCGGGGCGAGTCCTAAAGACATCTCGTCAATAAGAAGAAATTCCGGATCTCCCATTAATCCCCTGCCAATTGCAAGCATCTGCTGTTCCCCACCGGAAAGACTCCCGGCATTCTGTTTTTTCCTCTCCTCAAGCTTTGGGAAGAGTGAATAAATTTCATTAAGGACACTAATAGAATTATAGTCTTTCCTCGAATATGCTCCCATGATAAGATTCTCTTCAACACTCATTTCAGGAAATAATTTTCTTCCTTCAGGAATATGAAAAATTTTTTTATCTATGATCTTTTCAGGAGGTAAGCCTGATAAGTTCTCACTCTTAAAAATTATATCTCCACTATCCGGAGTTAATAATCCGGAAATTGTCTTAAGTAATGTTGTTTTTCCGGCTCCATTGGATCCTACCAGTGCAATAATCTTTCCACGGCCTATTTTTAGATTTATATCCCAGAGGACCTGAATATCTCCATAGCTTACATTAAGTCCACTTATCTCTATATCCATTTTTATTAATTACCAGTATGTTTGTATCTCGTACCCAAATATGCCTTAATAACATTTTTGTCATTTAATACTTCAACCGGAGGCCCCTGGGATATCTTCTTCCCATGATGAAGAACAAATATTCTGTCACTTATTGAATTGATAGCTCTCATGACATGTTCGATTATCAGAATAGAAATCCCCTTTTCTCTTATTTTTTGAATCATCTCTATGGCACTATCAATCTCATTGTGATTTAATCCTGCCATAACTTCATCAAAAAATATTACATCCGGGTCCATTGCAACTACCTTTGCCATTTCAAGTCTTTTTCTTGATGCAATACTGAGACTATCTGCCAAATAGTTTTTATACTTTTCCAATCCGACAAATTCAATGATCTCTTCAGCAGCAATAAAGGCATCTTCTACAGATCTATTTTTCCTTTTTTTTCCATTCATAGCTCCGACAGCGACATTCTCCAGCACTGTCATACCGGGAAATGGTTTAACAATCTGGTACGTTCTTGCAATTCCAAGCCTTCCAATCTGGTAATGTTTGAGCCCTGTTAAAGGTTGTCCATTAAAAAATATTGAACCTTCGGTTGGTTTTAGATTTCCAGTAATCATATTGACAAGGGTTGTCTTACCGGATCCATTTGGTCCAATAAGTCCCAGGATCTCATTCTCTTTCAGCTCAAAACTTATATTATCAACCGCAGTTAGCCCTCCAAATTTCTTTGTTAAATCTGAACAGCTTAGTATCGTTTTCTTTTCCATTTTTTACTTAAATTTTATGTTTATTTATGTTATTCAAAAAATAGGAAAGCCCTAATTTCCTATTCCCATATACATCAATCAATCCCTTTGGAGCATATAAAATTGTTAATACAATTATTATTCCCAGAAACAATGTATGTGCCATAAGAAAATAATTTGACAGAAGTTCTGAAATAGCTTCAATTGTTATCGCACCAATGATAGGACCAAACAGAGATCCTAATCCACCAAAGACTGCCATAACGATCATCTTTATGGTTATTAATACATTAAATACCGGCTCAGGTTTGATAAAACCCTGCTGATAGGCATAGATACTTCCAGCAAACCCTGTAAATAGTCCACTAATACTTAACGAAATAACTTTAATTATTGTTGTATTAATACCCATCGAGTTCGCTGAATCTTCGTCCTCCCTGACAGCTATCATACTAAATCCAAGTTTTCTTTTTAGAATAAAACGAGTTGTAAACAAGAGTATTATTAAAACTATAAGACTTATATAGAAAAAAAACTTATAAAACTCATCAACCGGGAGGTCTGGCTGAGGCAAATATATCCCTGAATTCCCCTCTGTAATATCAAGATTCTGTACAAGAGCTTTCATAGCTTCTGCAACTCCCAATGTAGCTATGGCAAAATAATGACCCTTTAACCTCAACACAGGAAGTCCAATAATAAATGCGAAAACAGCTGCGATGACACCACTCAATATGAAGGAAACGAAGAAACCGAAGCCGGAGACACTCATTAATATAGAGGTAGCATAGGCTCCAATGCCAAAAAATACTACATTTCCAAATGATGCATATCCCGTAAAGCCACCAATTATATTCCAGGCACTTGCCAGAATTGCAAAGATCAATACATCTGTAGCAAATCTAAGAATAAAATTATTTGAAATAAAAAGGGGTGCTCCTACTGAAATTAATATTAAGCTTATATAAAATATATATTTTTTCATTCTGATTTACCCTTTAAAATTCCTCTTGGCATAAAAATAAGGATAATAACCAGAATAGTGAAGCTTATAAGGCTTTCAAAAGTAGTTCCAATCCAGTTTGTACCAAAAGCCTCAACAATACCCAGTGTTAAGCCACCGATAATAGGTCCGAACATTGTTCCCAGCCCTCCAATAATTGTAACAACAAAAGATTTAAGTGTTAGATGACCACCCATAATAGGAGTCACCGGAAAAATAATTGCCCAGAGAGTCCCGGCTGCACCCGCAAGAGCGGTACCGATTCCAAAGGTTATTGCATAAATCCTTGCAACATTTATACCCATAAGTCTCGCTCCTTCAATATCCTGTGAGGTAGCTCTTATTGCTCGCCCGAGTTTTGTTCTGGTCATAAGTATAAAAAGAGAAATTGTGATCAAAATTACAAGAATGAATGCCATAAGTCTGACAAAAGGAACAGTTGCTCCAAAAAAAGAAAAATTTGATGCTCCATATGAGACTTTTACCTTCCTTACGTCTCCGGTAAAAAGAATTAACGCTGTATTATTGATAAATATTTCTATTCCAAAAGCAAGGATTAATGTGATGAATATTTCAGCTCTTATAACAAAGTTTATTATTCCTTTCTGCACAATATAACCCAGGAAAAATAAAACTGGTATGGTAAAAATAAGACTTAGAAAAGGGTCTATTCCTAAAAATTTGAACAGATAAAAGGTTAGGTAAGATCCAATCATAATAAATGCACCATGAGCTATATTAATAATATTCATAACTCCCCAGATCAGAGACATCCCCATCGCCATCAAACCATAAAGGCCTCCTTTTAGAATTCCATTTATAAGGATCTGTAATGTCATGATTAGTTCAACATAAATAGCTGACTATTTCCTCTCTTTCCATGCCGGCATTGGATATACTGCTTTTTTGTTTGTATTGGGATAAACCTCATAAACATTTTTATTTAAGATTTGAAGAACAACACTTGTTCCCATAAGCTGACCGTTTGGACTAAATCTGAGTTTACCATATATAGTATCAAGAGACGTTGAATTTATCTGCGACCTGACTTTTTCTTTATCAAGGGTCCCAGCTTTTTCGATTGCATTTTTTAATACTGCTACACATGCAATACCAGCTGCATTATGATAATCAGGATCATATCCGTATTTTTTCTTAAAAACAGAGATAAACTCTGCTGTATCCTTAAAAATATATCCGGGAAAATTCATTTGAGCTGACCATGAAGCAACACCATAAATAAACTCAGCATCCTTCCCCAGTGCTTTTCTAAAATCTGCTTCTGATGGTCCTACAGTAAGGCTCAACATTTTTGGTGTAACATTCAATTCTTTAACCTGCTGAGTTATATTAAGTGCCTCCTCTGTATGTCCACCTACGAGTATAATTCCCGGGGATTTGGATTTTATATTTGTCAATACCGATGTAAAATCTGTCTGCCCTTCAGAATATTTTTCAAATATTACTACCTTAAATCCCATTTTTTCAGCTATTTTTTTTGTACCCTCTCCTACACTGATATCAAATTTATCATCTGCATATAATATGGCAATTGATTTTGGAACCGGTTTAACTGTTTTTAAGAACTCAAGAGTTGACTTAAAATATTCTCCTGCTGGTGGTAGAAGACCAAAAATGTATTTATTCCCTTTATTAAAGATTTTTCCTGAAGCACCACCACCCTCAATCATAGGCATCCTGTAACGCCTGGCAATAAGACTGTCAGGAATTGTTATACCACTACTATAGGGTCCAAGAAGAAAATCAACTTTATCACTACTTATCAGTTTTTCAATTAGTTTTGAGCTCTCCATTGCTGCACTTTTATCATCATGATAAATGATCTTGAGATCATAGCTTTTGTCACCAACTTTTACACCACCTCTTTTATTTATCATTTCTACAGCAAGATTATAAGAATCTATATACAATTTTCCGGACCGGCTGTGTTTTCCTGTAAAAGAGATCGCACTTCCAATCTTAATAACATCTTTTGAAATCAAGACTTCATTTATTCCAAAAAACAAAATCAATATAAAAATTAAGACAATTGAAATTCTTCTTATCATTATTTCCCCCTAAATTTTATCTGTTAATTGAAGCAATTATTGAGTAAATTGCCAATCATATTTATGAACATAAACCAATCTATCATTTTAAAAAAAAATAGTCAACATTTCTAATGGAAAACTTTTAAAGACTTTTTATCTCTTTCTGTCTCAGTATCCAGCGGCTTGCCCGTCTTTTCTTGACTCCGATCCACCAATAAGAATTCCCCTCTTATGATCTATCCATATTCCCTGATAACCACCAAATCCACCCCTGGCCTTTAAGATTTTATGTCCTCTTTTCAATAGATCTCTCAGGATCTGATCATCAATACCACCCTCTAAATGAACAAATCCTCCTTTACTCATTTTTCCGTAATCCGGTTGAGATGATCCGGAGTGCCTGAACCTTGGAGAATCTCCAGCTTCTTGAATATTTAATCCAAAATCGATTATATTGAGTAATACCTGAACGTGTCCTTGAGGCTGCATAGAACCACCCATAACGCCAAAACTGAATATCGGTTTATTATCTTTGGTTACAAATGCAGGAATTATCGTGTGAAAGGGCCGCTTGCCAGGTTCATATACATTTGGGTGACCTTCTTCCAGACTGAAAAGAGAGCCTCTGTCCTGTATAGAGAACCCCAAACCATCGGGCACCATATTGGACCCAAAACCAAAATAATTACTTTGAATAAGTGAGATTGCATTTCTATCCTTATCGACAACAGTCAGATAAACTGTGTCCCCTTTTTCGAGATCTATATCACCATAAGGAAGTTTATAGGATGCCCTTTTTTTATCAAAAAGCTTAAGTCTCTCTTTTGCATATTTATCAGTCAGTAATTTTGAATAATCAAATTTTGAATATTTTGGATCAGCATAAAATCTTGATCTATCTTCATAAACAATTTTTTTTATCTCGATCAATGTATGAAGGTATTCTGCAGAGTTTAACACCATATCTTTTACATTTAAATATTTTAACATTTGCAACATCTGCAAAGCGGCAATTCCCTGTCCATTAGGCGGTAATTCCCAGACATCATAACCTTTATAATTTACAGACATCGGTTTAACCCATTCAGCTTTAAAATCCGCAAAATCTGAAAATTGAAAATACCCGCCAACCCTTTTTGAATAATTTATAATTGTCTTTGTGAGTTCACCTTTGTAGAACACATCTCTACCCTTTTTTGCAAGAAGTCTATATGTTTTTGCAAGATCCGGATTTTTAAAAATATCACCCTCACTATATATTTTTTTTTCTGGATTATACAATTTCTGGAAATTTTTATATTCAGTAAAGTTTGAAATAGATCTATTCCAGTAATAAGAAATCAATTGGGTCATCGGAAATCCTTTCTCCGCATATTTGATCGCTGGCGCCAGTATCGTTTTCATTTTCAATTTACCAAATCTTTTATTGATTGAAAACCAACCGTCAACACATCCAGGGACAGTCCAGGGTAATGGACCATAGTACGGAATTCTTTTTCTCCCTTTTTCCCTCAATATTTTCAATGTAAGCGCTTTAGGTGAAGGACCACTTGAGTTTAGCCCATATAGTTTTTTAGTTTTATTATCCCAGATAATCGCGAAGAGATCTCCACCAATGCCGCTTCCGGTTGGTTCCATCAATCCAAGAGCAGCATTTACAGCAATTGCCGCATCAAAGGCATTTCCACCTTTTTTAAGGATATCAATTCCAATCTGAGTTGCCAATGGATGACTGGATGCAACCATACCTTCCTGACCAATAACCTGTGATCTGGTCGCAAACATTTTTCCGGATATTCTGTCAGCACTATTTAAAACAAAAGAAAACAATACAAAAACATATAAAATAAGATTTTTTTTCATACATACTCCTTTAAGAGCATATATTATTATACCAATCAAAAATAAGCAATTTATGACATATAAACCATATCTTATTTAAAGATCAGTAATTACTAATTCCCATTCATCTTCTCTATCATTTTCCACCAGTTGATACAATTTATTATTTTTCACAGCAATTGGATAGGTTTGAATATCTGTTTCATATTTTATTGGAATAATTTTCTTTTGAATGAAATTCCCATCCATATCATATAGATAAAATGTATTGCCCTTTTCTGTTTTTTCCCATGACATTATATATATAATATTATTATCTGTGAAAAATGTATTAACTGGAGGAAAATATTTTGGAAATCTTATCGGTTTTATTAGTGGATATACACTCTTGGTTTCAGGACCGGTTTTCAAAAAATGGATCATATCTTTTTTAAATTTTTTTGAAACAGACAGTGGCTTTGATTTTACATTAATGGTAAGTTTAAAATCAAGATTATAATTTAAAACATCTACTGAACTATTATTTTTCCCCGGTATAATTATTCTGCCTTTGTAAGCATTATAACTAAATACATTGGTAAGAAGATCGTAGCCCTTACCTGCACCCTGATATGGATCTTTTGTCTCATATATTTCTCTCACTTTGTTCAATTGATGATCAAATACATTGATAGTATTATAAACAAATTTATTATGTACTTTCTGGGACCAACCTAGAAACCTTGGTTGTTCATTTTTTTCGTCGATATAAACCAATCTAAGCGCACGGCTTTTTCCCTTTGCTTCTTTTAAATAAGTCCCGTTTTTTGAAAAATAGGATACTTTTCTCATACTACCAATTATAAGTTTTTCTGTACTACAATCAAGAGTAATATGAACATGAGGCAGGGTTTGAAACTCCCCGGGGCCCTGACCTTTCTTACCAAAGCTTTTAATATGTTTAAAGTCTTTAAGTGAATAAATATGGATACGGTGATTTTCCAGAATATAGAGCTGATTATTATCTATATTAAGATTAACAGGCCTGCCAAGTCCACTAAGAACAAAACTTTCAGCTGAAAAAAGGTTCAACTGAGAAACCAATAAAAAACTCAAACAAACTATACAAATCAAAAAAAATATTTTTACCATTATGGCTCCTATTATCAACTTATTTAATACGAAAATTATATTTTTTTGTTTATTTTATCCAGACTGAACATAAAATATAATAGCACTTATTAAGACAAGTCTTTTCCTGTGAATTGTTGCAGTAATTTCATATAGTTTCTTGAGTCAATTTCCTGTGTACCTTTTTCATCAAATATACTGTCATCTCCAACCATAACCCCTTTCCATCCGGTTAGAATTGACCCTTCTCCAGCAAATTTAAATAATTTAATTTCAATATTCGGAAAAATCACTAAGCTCACTCTGTATGTTTCGATTTCATCCATTTTACCAATAAAGATCGACCATGAAGTTGGTATTGAAAAAAAAGTGTATGAAATTCTGTCAATATCATCAAATTTAACTATTTTTTTATAAGGAATAATCCAAAGAATACGGCCCTTTATAACAACAGCCCGCCTTCTTCTATGCACTATTACTTTTCTATAGGCTCCAAATAAAAGCAAACTTTGTACAAATAAATTTGTTCTTGCATAGAGTATTCCATTCTCGACCCAGCATTTTGGTGATAATGAAAATATTGATGAAGTATAGGTATATAGGCTCATACAAGAAACTCTTCAAAATTTAAGGGTGAAATTATTCTATTAATCACAAATATCTCCATTCTTTTTAAAGGAGTTAAATTATAACATTTGTAGATAAAAATCACAAAAAAACATAATAATTTTAGATTTAATTCACATAATATTATAGTAATTCTTACATTTAAGTTAGTTAAAAAGAATGGTCATAGGGTACATGTTGGGAAATTTATTCGAATATATTTGAGAAATTTAATCTGCAAATCACATTTGATTGACAGTTATTTTTCCGGTAATTTTTCAATAAGTAAAATAAATGCTCTTTTACCAAAAAAAACAGATGAACTTTTAACTGAGTCTTTTTTAACAGATGTATTAAATGGCGCAAAAGTAGATCTACTCACTGCTCTGGAGGGAAATTCTTTATTAAACTGGACTCCCAAAGCACCCATACGTTTTTACCATGGTGATGATGATACAATTGTACCATTTTTTAATTCAGAAACTGCAGTAGAGGAATTAAAAAAAAATGGGGGAAACAATATAGAATTAATTGCTATAAAAGGAGGAGGTCATCATACCTCTTTTTTCCCATGTTTTATTTTGGCACATAATTGGTTCAGAAGTTTTTAGGAGCAGATACCTGAGGGACAAAATCAATTATTGATTTTTTTAATTATTTTTGCACGTTTATCGGTATCAATTACTTCAATATTCAGTCCCTGTGTCCCATACACAAATGCAATGTTTTCATTCTCAAATGCCTCTCCCGGTTCTGGCTCAACAAGAACCCGCATGCCCAATTCTTTAAGTTGAGGTAGTCCAAATTCTAAACTGGAACATTTAAAGCATAAGTGATGTAAACCTCCGCCCCCCTTTTTTAATGTGGCAAAAGCAGGAGAGGATGAATCTATTGGTTGAATTAACTTAATCGTTATGGAATTTTTTTTCTCCAGGAAAACAACTCTTACTTTTTGTCGGGTATTGATAACAATCTCGGTTTGTTGACAATATCCAAAAGCTTTTTTCCAAAGCTTTATACCTTTTTCAATAGAGCGAACAACTATTCCAATATGATCAATATCCATGACTCTCCAATTTTTCAAACATTACCTGCCTCCATCCAATAAAAAGTGTTATTCTCTAAAAATATCAAATTATATTTTTTTTGTCAAAAATTATTTATATTTACAGTTCAATAATCTGTAAAACTCCTGACAGTCTTCTTTTTTAACAAATCTGATTTTTTACTTCTTTAAAATCATCTCGGACAGTTTTATTTGAGGATGGTGATATCGTTCATAATTAATGGTTTTGGGGCCATACTGAATGGCTTTTGTCGGACACCATTGGATACATGCGAGGCATTGTTCACAGTTTTGATTCCAAACCGGCCTATTATCCTTCATACTGATATTATTAGAAATACATACGTTTTCACAAATCCCGCATTCATTGCAATTATCATCAACTGAAAACTTCTTATCCATCATTGGTACCTGTTTAAATGACAGTTTATATAAGGCAGTAAATATGATCCTCTGCCAGAGAGGTCCTTTTTCAATTTTTAACTCAGCTTTATCCTTTATCTCTTTAATGATATTTTCAATCTTTGTTTCTGAGGTTTCAATCCTCATATTTATCTCTTCTTTTGAACCAGGACCTCCCCAGGGAATATAATTACTGGGTAATTTAATATCATATCCAAGAGACAAAAGAATACCTCTTTTTTTTAAAAGACTTTTAAACTGAATCAATGTACGTGAAACCTGACCGGCATTGACCGCAACAGCAAAACAAAAAGTGGAAGATTCCAGATTTAACTTATTGACAAATTCAATAACCCGGTGAGGCACACCCCACATATGAACTGGAAAAACAAACCCGACTACCCCTGATGGTTCCTCAGTAAAATCATCGGTCATATTGATGATTTTTGAGTTTTCAAAAAACTCTGCAATTGCTTTTGCTGTCCAGAGAGAATTCCCGGTTCCACTATAGTAATACACTGTCATTTTCATATATACTCCTTAATTAAGAATATAAAAAAAATCCTACAATGTCAATGATATTGTATTTCTGATTGAACATTAAAACTATAAGAGACTTTTAGTCCCAGTCAAAGAAGGTCTCTAATTAAAATATATTCTTATAAAATAAAATCTCCATCAATTATAATCGTTTTAATTGAGCCATCATCTAATACCAGATCTACCTTTGAAGCAATAATGGGACAACCTCTTGCGTAAACGATATCAGTATGTACTACATTTTCAGGAGAAAAAAAAGAACTCACACCAACTTTGCCACCTAGATGATCACTCCTGCCATAAGCCCAATGAAATCCTGCCTTCTCATCTTCTAATACTGCACCAGTAACCCTGGCACTTTCGTTAATTCCAACAGCAAATTCAGCTATATTCCTGCGTGCAGGATCATGATCAAAAAATATTTCTAACTCTTTAACTTTTTTTTCATTTCCTCTGATCTTTACAATTTTATTATGTTTAATCTCAAAAATAATCCTATTCTCTCCATATTGTACCGGCAACTCTCCATCAGTTTGACTATCATGATTTTCATTCGGTACAGTACAAACTTCTCCTGCCGGAAGGTTTGAAAGACAGTAATCGGTCCCCGCATTTTCCGGACAAAGGTTCCCATCATCTGGATACACAATGTTTTTTGACGACAGATCAAAATAACAGCTTTCCCCTGTACTGAATGTAACCTGAGCGCCCCTGGATTTTTCAAAAAGTGGAGTCAGCATTTCTCCCTGCTCTTTAATTTTACTATAATCTGCAGAGAGACCTGATTCTTCCATAAATGGAGCAACACCGGGCATAGAGCCACTCCTCAAATCTTTTAATTCTTTGGCAATAAGATAAAGAGGGGCAGTAGCAGAGTATTCCGGCATGGAAATAATAATGGTAGATTTTTTTATCTGATCAAGCATATTTTTTTCCTCTTTATCAACAAGACAGATTTCAGGTAAATTACCATTATTATTACCGGTTGCCAGGTAGGTTACAGGATGATTTACCTTAATATCAAGTTTTCTCCCAAAATCTCCAATGCTTTTACACCATCTTTCTGCCATTTCTCTTCGTTCCTTCCATTCAGGATTATCTTTTATCCCGTCATGTGGAAGATCATACATAATAGTAACAACTTCATTTCCTTTCCTTGGTTTAAAAATATCTATAAAGAATCTCTCTAGATCAAATGACATATTTCCTCCTAGAAATAATATATTTATTTATACTATTTTTAGAAATGAAATGCAATTTTGTGTTTAGACTCTGATTTTATTTGCCTCTAAGGGCAAGTGTAATTTCAATTGGCTGCATCAGCCCTTCAATATTTTTTTTTAAAAATGTCCCACTTAATAACTTATAGGTATCCACTTTTTTTATTATTTTTCTTTCTCTAATCTTTCTTATCATTGGTTTTATTAATTTTTTATAACCGAGGAAAACCAGTCCCATTATTGGGGCAGAAAGTCTTCTTAATTTTTTTTCCCCGGTTACATCCCAAGGATCAGGAGAACCGGACATATCAATTTGTCTTTTTTTCAAAGCCATTTCTTTTCTGGTCAACGGCACATGAAAAATCGGTTTTTGATGGTAGGCAATTAGCTGATTCTCCAAAAACATTGCAATTCCATACCCTTTATTTATTATTTTCTTTTCTATCCCTCCTGAATTTCCAGGAAGAATGCGCCTAATATCTACAAAAAATTTATTTCTGTATTTTTGACCATTATTCATTATTTCTATATAGAACTCATAAGTGTAATTTCTGGAAAAAATATTTTCTGATGAAATTTGAACAAAATTAAAGCCTCTATTCAATTCACCCCCATTTAAAATTTTTTCCCCATATAAAACCTTATAAAAGACCTTCTCAGTTGATTCAATCCCTAAATATAGATTCTCTGGAAGTTTTTTCTCATTAAAACTCTTATCCTTAACAAGGCCAATACTTTTAATAAATGGATTTATATTTATTATTGCTCCCAGCTTCATATTATTCTTTTCTTCCTTTAACTCAATTGAAGGACTATAATTAAAGACAAAATATGATTTTAATTTGTTCTCTAAAATTTCATTTGGTAAAGGATCAAAAGGCTTACCAAGATTAAATGCATTGATTGCAGCCTGATTAAATACCTGAGTACTGGCAGAGTGGTTTACATTTAGTGATTTTATATCACCACCTTTATTGAAAACCACAGAAACACCCACTTCCCCTTTTATACCAGGATTGAGGCTATAAGGTATTTTCCAAAATCTCTTTATTTTTGCAAGCGTTTTTTGTGCCCAGGGAAAAATGTCAAACCCTTTTCTTTTCTCAAAACCCATACCTCCATAGTTTATAAGATTATCCTCGCCAACTTTATATGAATATTTGTGGATATCTCCAGGCAGAAGAGTAGGGGGATTTATTTTCAAATAGTTTTTAAATATCAAGTTAGATACTTGTTTTTTACGTTCCATCATAATTTGAAAATCATTTAATTTTTTTTTTGGAGAACTAAAAAACAGTCTTCTTTCCCCGGAAACTCCCAAGCTAAATTTTTCAATATTAAAATTCACAAGACTCTGCTTTTCTAATTTTTTTCTTACTTTAACTTTCAGAGATTCATTATTTGAAGATGGAATTCCAGACTTTTGAAATCTTGCTTTTTTATTGATCTTTGCAATCTTCTCATGAGGCACTGAAACCATAAGTGGTGCAATTTTTACCAGAGTAATCGTTTTGGGTTTCCTAATCAGACTTTTTTTTACATCAGCTTCATATACTAAATATATGATTGTGATATGAAGTAGAATTGAAAATATAATTATTCCTGTCCGCAGCTTCTTACTACTACGGTCACCTATAAAAATATCATCAAAATATTTTGTGTTATTTTGTACTGTCAAATATTATAGATGCAATATGATGAGAAAAAGTTTCAAATACTAGAACTTCATAACTCATATATCTACCTATTTGCAAGTTTTATCAGTGAATGCAAAAGAAGATTCCCACCATTTTCGATATCTATTTCAGATGAATATTCATTAATATTATGACTGATACCATCCTTGCTTGGAATAAAAATCATTGCAGTGGGACATATTCTGGACATCATCTGGGCATCATGTCCAGCTCCGGAAGTAATTTTCTTATGTTTCAATCCGAGACTCTCTGACGTCTTCTCAATAACTTTGATAATATTTTTATCAAAATCTACGGGATCAAGACGAACCAGCTGTTTCAATTCAACATTAATACCCTCCATTTCAGTACTATTTTTGAGGTAATCTTCCAATTCACTTTCAACTATCTCCAGGTCATGTTTGTCATTATTTCGTAAATCAACAGTTATCTTTGCTTTTCCGGGAATTACATTAATATTATTAGGAGAGAACTCAACCGAACCGCATGTACCAAGTTGCTTACCTCCAATTGATTTTACTATAAAGTTTATAAAACAAATTGTTCTTGCAGCAGCTAATCCAGCATCCTTACGAAACTTAATCGGTGTTGTCCCTGCATGATTTTCTTCACCTGTAAAGCTGATTTCCTGCCATGAAATACCTGTTAACGAACCGACTACCCCTATTGGAATTTTTTCATTAAACAGAACCGGCCCTTGCTCAACATGTAATTCTATAAAAGCATCCGGAATGATTTTTCCGCATTCTAAATTCCCTGCATACCCGATTTTCTCCAGTTCTTCAGCAAAAATTGTCCCATCATTCCCTACTGTATTTAAAACTTTATCAATTGGAATACCTCCAGAATATGCAAGACTTCCCATCATATCAGGATTGTACCGGATCCCCTCTTCATTTGTAAAAACTGTTACGGCTAAGGGTCTTTTGGTCTCAATATTATTCTCATTCAATGTTTTAATGACTTCCAAGCCTGCAAGAACGCCTAGAGAACCATCATATTTCCCGCCACTGCTGACAGTATCAATGTGGGAACCTGTCATAACCGGCGGCAAATCTTCAGTCCCTTTTCTTAATCCCAATATATTTCCAACCTTGTCAATCGAAATTTCCATCTCAAGAGCATTCATCAAAGAGACGATATAATCCCTGGCAACTTTATTTGAATCTGAAAGAGCAAGTCTGCATATTCCCAGGTTTTTCACGAAACCAAATACAGATAATTGTTCAATATTATCTATTACTCTTTTTATATTAATTCTTAATTTATTATTCAAACCTATTCTATCCATCGTACCACCCTATCCTTAAGGTAATAATATATTATTTTAATAAATTTTAAACTAAAAAATATTATATACTTTGTTTTCCTTTTTTTTCTTTTATTTTTAGTCTTAATATACAGGTTTTTTTCATAACCCCCGTATTAAATGTAAAATCATCTTTTCCTGAGTATTGTTTCATAATAACATTCAGCCCATCTATTCTATCTTTTTCGTCCTCAACAATTGAAATAGTTCCGGTACCAATAATACTCTTATATTTCATTGTACATTTACAGGCTATGTCTGAGATGATCAGCTCATGAGATGTATCGAGTTGAAAACAGGCATTTGGATTTTTTTTTATCAAATCTATTTTTCTACCTTCTACAGCACAGTGAAAATATATTGAATTTTTTTCTTCCAAATACCCAAAATTCATTGGAATAATATATGGCATATCCCCATCAATAAGGGCAATTCTACAAACATCTGAATTTTTAAAAATCTCATTGATCTCTTTTGTGTCAGTTATTTCTCTTTCTTTAAGATGCATTATTCTCCTTTAGAAAACATTATAACCATAAAACGGATAAAATATCTACATTTAGAAGATCTTTAAAGATATTCCAATCTTTAAATGAAAACCTGAGAGATCCAGTGAAAAGTCTGAAATGGAATTTTGGTCAAGTCCTCCATGATAGATGTCATGCCTATTTCCGAATGTATTTTCTTCAATTACCCAATCTCCACTCCAGTTAAAATGAGTAGTATATCCGTCAGAATTACTATCCTTATTATTTCGAATATATATTGCATCTCCTGAAATTTTATTGATTTTTTGTAGAATATATCCTCCCTCAAGGAAGATACCAAGAGATTTCGATATATTTACTTCCAACTTTAAACCTGCCTCTCCTGCAAAGCCAGTTCCATTCCCATCATTTATTTTTATTATTTCAGTATTTCTGATATTTCCTGTATCCTCTGTTTTCTGATAATTATATTGATCAAAACTCCCGCAGGCCCCAAATATTACTCCACCTGATATAAAAGCTTCCAGACTGAAGACCCTACTATTTAAAATCGAATAATGAACGCTAATATTCGGAACATATCCTTCAATATATAATCTAAAAAGATCAGTCTTTCGCTTAAGCTGATATGCTCCGTAATAAAAATTATCAATATCATATTCCAATTCTGAACTGGACCGGGAAAAACTACTAAAATATTTAAATCCTAAAGAGATTGCCCATCTGGATAATTTACTCTCAGATGAGAAATAATACTTTAGCCTGCCTCCAAATATATTTTTATGCTTCAGGTCTTTAATGGTCCCATCTACTTCAAGAGGCGTTGCCATGCTATAGGCATTATTATAAGTATCCCTGTATAATGAATTGTAATAATGATAATATTCCCTTAAATAATTTGCATTCGCATTCAGGTCTCCAGGGTTTATAAAAGAGTATCCATAATATGCATCTAAAAATAATCCCTCTTTTTTTTCACCTTTTAAATTTAAAGGATTGTATATAAATAAAGATAGTAATATTGAAATAATCACACTTTTCATTTTACTACTCCATCTCTAATTTTTTATATTTAGTAAGAATATTTTTAGGAGGAGTTAGATCCACTCTATGTCTTTCGATGTATTCTGCTGAGTTATTTACGCCTCCGTCTGTATTTTCCCCGAAAAATAACCAGTTATCAAAATGTTCCCTATAATCTAATCCGGAATAATCTTTAAGGTACTGAACAAATTCAAGGGTTGTAAAAGGCTTAAAGGAATAATTTTGATGAACATAACTAAAGAAATCTATCATGGCTTGCCTGCCTCCCATATTGGCAGCAATATGTTGAATCATCTGAGATCCTTCATTATAGGCTCTAGCATCAAACCCAGTGTCAATGGGAGATCTGCCACTGACTATATTTGAAGTATAAGTATCTGAAATAGGAGAAAAGCTTTGAAGAGTTGAATCTTCATACCAACTAGTTATAGCTTCATCAAGCCATGAATCCCGATATGTGGCAAATACAGTGCTACAGGCATAATACATATGAAATACTTCATGTTTCAAAGCCCATAGAGAACTGATAGTTCCTCCATAATATTCCATCCCGCCACCGGAGTCCATTAATAAAATACTTAATCCTCTTTTCATTGGAAATGGACCTATATTTGTTTTTAGTTCAGGAAGCCATGTCTGAAGAGTGCTAAAGGCATTATCAATAGAAGCACCATTTTGATAAGCCATTATCCTGACATCCACTCCATCTATAGTCTGTTCTTGATAAAGAGTATCATTCACAGGCAAAAGCGCAAACATAATTGTATAAGATGCCACCTCTCTTTCCGTATCAAGAGTCCATTCCTGCTGACTGGAATTATCAATCTTCTGAACAAAACCTGAACCAATCATTCTGAAAGGAATTTGACTATTAATCCTGAACCTTAAATGATGATCTGCCAACTCGCCAGGCCTGTTAATTGTTGGAAAAATAGTTTCATTCCCCTGCCCAGAGATATCACTCACCTGTGTAGCAAACATATAATAGTTTTGTGAAAGATTTTTCCTATAAGATATTTTCAAGGTATGGTCAACTCCAGTATCGAGAACTCTTTGAAATTCCAGTGCTTTTTGATTTGGACCATCAATTTCAATAATGGTAACATCGGCACTATTATGAATATCCAATGCTTGCCCATCTAATTCAATGCTATTTATAAGGTCTTTATCTGTAATTACAGGTTTCAAATGGATAATTGGTTTTTCATTCTCATTGTACATTGTAAAAATCACTTCAGCTTCACAGTTTACATAAAATAATTCAGGAAAATACTCCATATCAACCATAATGTTTTTTATATTAATCCTAAAAGTATCCTCTAGCAATTGTGCAGCATCACCATAATTTTTTTCAGTGACTTGATTGAGCTGTACTTCTTCCTGATAATCGACATTTCCGGGATTACAATAAATCAGGCCTAGAACAATTAGAAATAAAACCCCAAATTTAAATTTTCTCATACATTATCTCCTATAATCATAATATTAACTTCATTTTGAGGATTAATCAACAAACTTATTTCACATTTTCAAAAATAGTACTTTTTACCTACGAAGGAGACGACAAATTTTATTAGTATTTATTAAAATTACATAAAAAAAATGAACCTCCTTTTACCGAAAAGTGGTGTTTATTTTATTAATAATGAATATAATGATATTGTAAAAGAAAGGAGGAAATATGAGACATTTTACAAAATTATTTATTTTATTCTTCATTATCATTCTAAGTGGAACTTTAGTAGCTGAAAAGGTTGCCGTTTTAGAAGAGGTTGGTAGACCTGATTCAATGATATTCGGGAATGGGAATTTTTATATATTAGAAAATACAACCATATATATTTATGATGCAAAAACATATAAATATAAGGGGAAATTTGGAAAGGAAGGAGAGGGCCCGGCAGAGATAAAAAAATCTCCTTTTGGAGGGGTTATAACCATCTACCCTCTTAATAACAAACTATACATCAGTAGTCTGGCAAAACTATCTGTTTTTTCAAAGGACGGGAAATTTGAAAAAGAGTATAAAACCAAAGCGTTTGATGGAAACTATCCATTTAAAGACAAATATATCACCTACAGCACTAAAATAATAGAAGGAAAGAAGGCACCGGTTTTAGCCGTCTATCTTTCTGACATAAATTTTAAAAGACTAAAAACACTTTATATAACGGATATTGAAGTTGGGCAGAATGCCGGTTTTTTGTTTCCCTTTACAGCGATTTATGCAATTCCCTTCAAAGATAAAATTTACATTGTAGATGGACGAAATGGATTTTCAATAAAGGTTTTTGATCAGGAGGGTACAGAGGTAGGTGGTTTCAAAAAACCATTTAAATCACGAATAGTTTCCAGCGAATACAAAGATAAAACAACAAAATATTTTAAAGAGCACCCCACCTGGAAAAATATTTATGGTTTTATAAAAAACAGGATTAAATATAAAAAGACATTCCCACCAATTTATAGATTGGATGTGAGTGATAAAAAGATCTATATCTTTACAAACAAACTGCAGAAAGAGCTGAGGGAATGTATTGTTTTTGACCTTAAAGGCAAAAAGATTAAGACAGTTTTCCTACCGGTGAAAGAGGTGTACGGAATGGATTTTAATCAGAAGTCTATAATTAACAAAGATGGCTTTTTTCAACTGAGAGAGAATATTGATGATGAAGTAATTGAATTACATAAGATAAAATTATAGTCTTTGATAGAATGGATGATTCTTAATTAGAATTATCCATTCTGTTCATGTTTAAAAATAAATTAATCCCAACTCCTGCATCAAATGAAGCAGAACTTTATTATGAAAAAAGTTGACAAAAGTTGTTTTTAACTATATATTTACTTTGTGTTGCAAAGTACTTTGAATTCCTAAAGCCCAAACAAGGTACAAACTTCATAGAAGAAGGAGAATAAAATGGACGAAACAAATGTTGAACAAAACTTACAGTATATAAAGGAAATGATAGAAAAAACGAAAAACCATTCAGCCTCCCAATGGCAAATATTTTTATTGTGGGGATTCACACTGATATTTGCAATAATCGGAATGCAAACTCTTATATTTTTTGAGTTATTCGATTACATATGGATAAATTGGACCTTACTTATGGGAGCAGCTGGAGCAATTCATAGAATTTGTTTTAAAAAATTAAAAAAGAATAATTCAGTAACGACATATACTCAGAATTCAATTAAAACATTAAGTATCGCTATGGGTATTGGCTATATAATTGTGGGTTTCATTTTTCCATTACAAAAAGTATATTCATATAATGTAATCCCGATAATGATTTCTCTTCTAACTGGTCTTTTTGTTTTTACTATTGGTGGAATATTGGAATGGAATTATTTAAAATGGAATGGCGTTTTCTGGTTCATTACAGCAATAATTATGGTAAAAACCCCTTGGCAATTCCGAACTAGTTTTTTAATACCTTTGATATTATTCAGCTACATAATTCCAGCTTTGAAATTGAAAAATAATTATAGAAATGATTAATATTGATCTAAGTAAATTTGATCCTGTTATCCACTCCCCAGTGAGAATTGCAATTATGTCAACTCTTATATCGGTTCTAGATGCAGACTTTTTATATCTCAAAAAAATCACAAAAGCTTCAGATGGTAATCTCAGTTCTCACATATCTAAATTAGAAAAAAATGGGTTTTTAACAACTACTAAAAGTTTTTTAGGAAAAAAGCCACATTCCAATTATAAAATAACAAAAAAAGGGAGAACTGCATTTCAAACCTATTTAAAAGCATTAGAAGACTTAATAAATATTTCAAAAAATGCAGAAAAGTAAAGTTCAGGTTTTTAAAATAAAGGAGAAATGCAAATGAGTATAGTAAATTTGGTTCTCCGCCAGAATGTGTGGGTAACAGAAAAAAGACCGTTGAAATGACAAGAT
>CBDUZW010000078.1:0-23000 GCA_965371805.1 uncultured bacterium
GGTGATTAAAAATTCTTTTAAATCTAATATGTTATGGACTCGTACAAATAATTGACTTAAATCTGTAGTCTTGATAGACTCTTATATATCTTTTTGAAATATTTAATATATAATTCTGTTGGCTGAAAGAAACCTTAATAGCGTTAGCATAATTAAATATTTTATGTATGGAGAAAATTAAGTATGGCAATATTAAATTTTAAAAAAAAAAAGAAAACTGAAGAAAACCAAAAAACTTTACATGCAATTGCTTTTGTAATTTTAGAAGAAGATAAAATGCCTTCATGGAAATCTATTGAAAAAATGCTGAAAAAGTATTTCAAATTTCGCCAAAAAATTACTGATGTTAAGGAAGAAGACAATAAAATTCTTGTTAAAATTGATGATTGCATAATTGCAATTGCAAAGAATTCTGAGACAATACCATGGCCCGATCTGGAGGGACCATGCCGGTCAGCATGGTACTGGCCGGAAGCAGTTAATCAAATGCAAAAACAAAAAGCCCATTTAATTATAACCCTGATGAGTAAAGATATGGACAGAATAGATTTAAATATATTGCTGACAAAGTTTGTTGCCGGTACTGCTTTTGCTTCTGAAGCACTTGGCATTTACTGGGCTGCAGGTGCTTTGGTTAATTCAAATGAGATTTTCATGGGGTTTAACGAAGGAATTTCAAGGAAGTTTCTACCATTATATAATTGGATTGATTTCAGGGTAAATCAGAATGAAGATGCAACATTGACTCTCTTTACTACCGGTTTAAAACAGTTTGACCTTATGGAGATCGAGGTTATTAATTCAAACCTTTCTCCAAAAGACCTGATTACAAGAGTTTTTAATATTGCTCATTACCTCCTGGAAAATGGCCCGGTTTTAAAAGATGGAGATACACTGTCGATGACAAAAACAGAAAAGGTTAAAATTCAATTCGAACCCTCTATTCTGGATAAAAATATCACTGTGTATAGATTATATATTTAGATTTGCGATCAGAAAGGGAGAAAAAAATATGAAAAGAATAATTTTTGTTCTATTGACTTTATTACTGGGAACTTCAGGTTGTAATATTATGATAATAAAATGAAAAAAATATTAATCTTGATCATCAGTATATTTATTACATCTATATTATTTGGAAAAATAAGAACCATTCATGTATTTGTTGCTCTTTGTGACAATAAATATCAGGGAATTGTTCCTGTCCCAAAGAGTCTTGGGGATGGTCAATCACCCAAAGGTAATTTATATTGGGGGGCGGCTTATGGTATTAAATCTTATTTTAAATATATAGCAAAAGAGTGGAAACTTATAAAAAATGTTAGAAGTCAAAATAAAATTATACTTGAAAGATTGTTATTCAAACATAAAAAAAAAGATGTTTACATGCTTGCTGATGCATATGATGGCGAAAAAATTAAAGAGACGATTGAAGATTTTTTAAAAGCATCAAATGGACAAAATTCAATGCCTGTTAAATATGGGTCATTAAATTTGAATTTTGGAGGCGGCTCATACTTGCTTGCCTATATAGGACATGATGGTCTTATGGATTTTGATGTAAATGTGACATATAAAGACTCGGCAAAAGGAAAAAGGGGAGTCATTATTCTAGCCTGTTTCAGTAAAAAACATTTCTCATCTCATATCAATAAAGCCAGGGCAAATCCTCTTTTGTGGGCAACTCACTTAATGGCTCCTGAGGCTTATACTCTAAAGGCTGCAATTGATGGCTGGATATTAAATGAATCCGGAAAAAAAATTGTTGAAAGGGCCGCTCAAGCCTATAACAAATACCAGAAATGTGGAATAAAGGGTGCCAGAAATCTATTTACAACTGGATTTTAAAAGTATCTTTGGTGCCAGGCTAGATTTTTTAAATTCCTTTTTTCTTTTTAAATGAACCTTTATCTCATATGAATAGTGAATACTTTTTTTATCTCCAATAAACTTTTTATCAGTTTGTTGTTCTGGTAATTCTCTTTTTATTCTAATTCTAATATCTTTTCCAAAAAACATCTCAATTTTTTCTTTAGGAGATGTTAGTTTAAAAAAACTATTGCCAATATAGTTTTCATTCTCAAAAAGTTGAGCTTCCCCCTGCAAAAGTGTTAAAATGCTACCCCAAAAGTGATTTTTGGTGACAGGCATGATTTTTTTGAAAAAAATATTTAAAATAAAAATCAATGCAGATTGTTACTTATTTGTACTTTGATACTGAAAAAGGTTGCCATCAGGATGGATTTGGCACTGTATTCAGAATGATATTAAAATAAATTATTTTTTTCTTGAAAATTAATTCTTGTTTGGTATAATTATATTTTAAGCATCTCCAATGTGGATGTTTTGTTGTTCTTATACTGATGAAAAATAAAATAAATATATTTTTTATTTTGGTATTTGTTTTTTTGATATCATTTTTTTTAACAGCCGATAATTCTCAAAAATTGTCAACCCAAAAAACCTTAAGTCCCTCCCATTCTCATCTGAAAGGTAAAGATAATTGTATAAAATGTCATTTGACTCCTGGTGAAATAGATTCGCATAAATGTATTAATTGTCATATTGAAATAAAAAAACGGATAAAAAAAGGTACAGGGTATCATCAGGACAAAGTTGAAGAGTGTTCCGGATGCCATGTAGAACACTCTGGCCCTGACACGGATTTAACAGATTTTGATGAGAAAGATTTTGATCATGCTGAAACCGGTTATTTACTTACAGGAAAACACAAAAAAATTTCAGATTGCAGAAAATGCCACTCTCTTTCCAGAGTTTTTCCAAGGAAAAAAACCACTAGTTATCTCCTGAAAAATAACAACTGCGGCTCTTGTCATGAAAATCCACATCCTGGTATAAGAGAGAAGTGCACAACATGTCATTTAACATCTTCCTGGGAAATTGATCCGTGGGATTTTTAAAATTAAATAGAAGGAAATGAGAAGAATGAAAAAAAAACTTTTGATCTTTATTATATTGTTCAGTTCTCTGTATCTCTTTCCCAAAGACAATAACTTCTATATGAGAGGGACCTTCTATCAGGATTGGATGGGGTTTAAAAATAGTGATACTGATTTTTACAATCGAATAAGCTCAAGGTTAAAACTGACCTTATGGAATAAGCGGGGAGATGGTTGGACAGTATCTGTTGATCTTCGAAACAGGTCAACTCTGGGGAAGGGGGGAAGTAATCAATTTATTATTTATAATATGAAACTGACCTACGATTCACCGGAAAGTAAATTTTTGTTATCGGCGGGACAAATGAATCTCTATGACTCTGCTGGAATTGGACAGTTAACCGGTGCACTTCTTGGATACAAGTTTACAAAGTCACTTTCAATCGGCGCATATTTTGGATTGGAAACAGATATATATAGGAACAACTGGGATACTGGATATAAAAAATATGGCATTTTTGCTCGATACAGGGGAAAAGGAGCAAAACAATTTTCATTGAGTTTCAATAGACTCTATTTTGAGGAAAATAGAGAAAGGCAGTTTGTTTATGCAAATATGCTATTTCCATTTAAAGGGATTTTCGTTCTCTACGGCAGCTTAGAGTACGAACTGTCATCTGACATAAATGTTGCGGATCGATTGGCTCATCTATTTACAAATACCAGAATTAATATCAATAAATATGCTGATATTAGTGCGAATTTTAGTTCTGGTAGAGGGCTTGATTATCATCAGTTTCTTTTAGAAAATTCACAGGATCCATCCATAAAGCATAATGAAATTGAGCGTTATTATTATTCTGAAATGTATGGCATCCGTTTCAGTGTCAAACCGGTGAAAAGGATGAGGGTATACTATGAGAGGCGGGAGAGTGAACAAAAAGACAGGGGGATCAAAAATCATTCAAATAGATTTGGCCTCTCAGTAAATAATATATTGGGATCCGGTACCTCCGTCTATGGAAATTACACCATGAATAGAGGCGATGCATCTGAGTCTGACTCATATATTCTATCAGTCTCTAAAAATTTTAATAAAATATCCTGTTCTCTAAGTCTGTCAAATTATTATAATGGCGTTCGTATCACCGGAACCGATCTTCCTCAGGTGTTTCATATACCTGATCGAATAACCGTAACCACTGATCTTTTTTATGTTTGGAACAAGTCATTCTCTTCTTCCCTTGAATATGCCTATTCAAGACATTCTGATTTTGGGGATCATCAGTTTTTTGTCAGGTTGATCTATCGAAAAAGAAATTAAAAACTGGAGATAATAAAGATGAAAATAAAAAAAAGGAATAAAAAAAATATCTGTCAATTCACTGCATTAATAATTCTTTTTGTTTTCTTACTGATCTATTTACCGTTAAGTGGTAATGTGTTGAAAGAAAAAAGTCAGTTTACCGTCTTATCCCATGATAATACAAACTTTCCCTTAATTGGAAAACATCGAACCACAAAATGTTCAGAGTGCCATATAAAGGGGCTTGTTCAAAATACACCAACAAATTGTGAAGTCTGTCATTGGGAACGAAAGCAGGATGACAGATATAAACTCCAATTGGGATATCATTGTGGAGAGTGTCATACACCATTTTCATGGAAAAAAATAAAACCAAACTCCTGGGATCATTCAATTGCAACCGGATTTCGATTAGAAGGCATTCACAAAACCATGGACTGTTTTAACTGTCATAAGTCAGAATCCCTTAGGAATATATCGGGCGAATGTATCAGTTGCCACAGGGAAGACTATAATGAGGCAAAATCTCCTGACCATAAAGCTTCAGGCTTTCCTGTCGATTGCACCATCTGTCATACTGGAATGTTAACCTGGAAAAATGCGAAATTTATACATGGGAATTATCTTCTGGAAGGTGCACATAAACTGCTCATCTGTTCAGATTGTCATAAAGATGGCAACTATATCGGACTTTCAACTGCTTGTTTTTCCTGTCATTCCGATGATTATAACAGTGTAAAGGAACCAGATCATAAGGGATTTGGCTTTTCAACCAACTGCACAGACTGCCATAAAAATATGTCAACCTGGGAGGGGGCTTCAATTTCTCATTCCGGTTTTCCATTAGAGGGAGCACATAAAGTTTTAGATTGTCTCAGTTGTCATAAAGATGGAAACTATATCGGTCTTTCAACTGCTTGTTTTTCCTGTCATTCTGCTGATTATAACGAGGTAAAGGATCCGGATCATAAGGGTTCGGGTTTTTCAACCAACTGCACAGACTGCCATAAAAATATGTCAACCTGGGAGGGGGCTTCAATTTCTCATTCCGGTTTTCCATTAGTGGGAGCGCATAAGGTTTTAGATTGTCTAAGTTGTCATAAAGATGGGAACTATATCAAGATTCCATCCAACTGTTCTTCCTGTCATATTTCTGATTATAATAACAGTGAAAATCCAGACCATGGACAAGCTGGCTTTTCGACCGTATGTGAAAACTGTCATTTTTCAAATCATTCTTCATGGCAACAGGCAGTGTTTAATCATCAATTTATTATTAACTCAGGAGATCATAGTAAATTTGACTGCAATGATTGTCATCTGACATCAAATTTTAATGAATTGTTCTGTACAAATTGTCATATCAAAAAAAATACTAACAAAAAACATTCAGGTATTTCCGGATATACTTATAATAATCAGGCATGCTATTCCTGTCACCCCACTGGAGTTAACGATTAGTTTGTGTTTTTTCTTTTCACTTTTGTACCTGCCAGATTGAACTCATCTTAACTCGTTCAGGAAAAGTCTCGTTTTTGACATTATTTTTGTATTATGAAACAATTGAATTTGTTTTTTACTTATGTGGAAGGAGTTAATCTTAAGATGATGAAAAAATTAAATCTATTTCTGGTTTTCGGTCAATTATTGGCGATGTTGGGGCTGGTCGGCTTTCTTGTCAACCGATACATTCTGGGCAATAATGGGACGGTTGCCCTTATTTCAGGAGTATTTTTAGGATTATCAATTGTTTTGAATATAAAATATCTCCTCAGCATTCGAAAGAATTTAAAACCGAAAAATAATATGGAGAGTATTACAGATGAATAGAAGAGACGCTATAAAAAACACTTTATTATTTACCGGGGTATCTGCTATGTCTGCAATACCTGTTTTTGCAGATGGTGAAACAAAAAGAAAAAAAGTAATCCGGAAAGTAGCACAGCTGGGACATCAATGTTTAAGAATAAAAACAAAGTTAATTTCTGAAACAAATGTAAAGGATAATAAATACCTGAAAGTCCTGATTGAAGATATGATTGAAACCCTGAATGACTCGGGAGGAGTCGGACTGGCATCTGCTCAAATCTATGAGGAGGTTTCCCTATTTGTTTTTATGAATGACAATGAAAAGGCTCAGCTGGAAGTTGTGATCAATCCAGAAATTTTGAACGCTTCAGAAGAGATGGAAAAGGGATATGAAGGGTGCCTGAGTATTCCAGGGATCAGAGCCCTGGTTCCTAGACATAAATGGATTGAAGTTGCCTATATAAATATTGATCAAAAAAAAATAAAAAGAAGGTATACAGACTTTATCGCCCGTATTTTTCAACATGAATATGATCATTTAAACGGGCTTGTGTTTTTAGACAGACTGGAATCAAATAGAGATATTATCTCAGAAGAGGAATATCAAAAACTACCGAAATAAACCGGATTGTAAAACTGGAATTATTCAATTCTTGCAAAATTTCATCATTTTAACATTTTAACAAAATCACCAATTAAAATATTCTTTATTGTATAAAAAAAATATTTATTTTATAATTTTTTTATATAAAAAGAGGAGAGTGTTATGAATAAAAAAAAGGATCTACCCAGGCGTGACTTTATTAAACGTAGTATTACAGGACTGGCAGGAATTGCAGCAGTCCCCTCACTGATGTCAGGTTCAAATAAGAGTTTAATAAAGGGTAAAAAGGATGTCAACTTTGTTTATAAGGATTTGGGAAAAACTGGCATTAAGCTCCCGATCACCTGCCTTAACGGGAGTAGCTCAGATTATTCATTATTTAGATCAATACTTGATATTGGAAAAACCTTTGTCTTTACAGCCCCATATTATAGTGCAGGAAAACATGAAATAGAAGTTGGTAAGGTATTAAAAGGTATAAACAGGGATAAGTATACTCTGGCAACCGGTATTGGACTCAAACGGGACAGATTTGGATACATTTATCCGAAGGATGCAGCAAAACTTCCTGAACTGCTGGATGGAAGTTTAAAGAGGATAGGGGTGGATAGGGTTGATGTCTATTTTCTATGTTTTGCAAGTGAAAAAAATGTAATCCAAAATGAAGGAATATTGAAGAGTCTGGAAAAAATTAAAAAATCAGGAAAGGCGAAACATATAGCTATCGCAACCCATGGAAATGAAGCTGAAGCAATAAAATCAGCTGTTGATGCAAAGATCTATGATATCGTTATGGCTCAGTATAATTTTATCCATCCAGATAGAAAAAGAATCTCAGAAGCATTTGAATACGCATCAAAGAATGGAGTAGGAACATTGGTAATGAAGAGTCATGCTGGTAAATTCTGGGATAAAGAGAGAACAAAACCGATAAATACAAAGGCAGCAATTAAATGGGCTTTGCAAGACAAATATGTTGATTCGGTAATATATAGAGTAAAATCTATTGATGAGATGTACGATACATTTACTATAATGGAGAACCCTGAATTAACAAAGAAAGAGAAACAGGATCTAAAACTTGGCAATGAATTGGGATATAATGGGTTATTTTGTCCCCAATGTGGAAGATGTAAGGATCAGTGTAAAAATAATCTTGATATACCAACTTTGATGCGCAGTTATATGTATGCTTACGGTTATTGTGAACCGGCTTTTGCTAAAGAGACTATTGAATCAATCTCAACTCCGGAAAATCTTTGTAATGATTGTAATATCTGTAAAATAAAATGTACCATGGGATTTGATATAAGATCAAAAATAAATGATATTATCAGGATCAGAGATGTACCGGAAGATTTTTTATTAAGCTGAGAGCATCAAACTTGACACTCTCAATCTGATTTAAATTTCTCTAATTAAGTTTAAGAAGACCTCTATTAAAATCTTTCAAATTCGTTATCTTCGTTGTCAGCTCCAGATCCCATATTCAGTTTTACTCCTTTACCAGTACTCTTTCCTATTGCCTTTGGTTTTTGAACTGCTTTAGGTTGAGCTCTTACATTTGCTGGAGGATCGGTATGTCTCTGGCTCACATTAACATTATACTGATTTGCATCACCGATCTTGAAAAATGAAATTGTTGATTGTAACGTCTGTGCTTGAGCAGATAACTCTTCTGATGTAGATGCAATCTCCTCTGATGAACCTGCATTCTGCTGAATGATTTTATCAAGCTCATTTATCGCTTTTACTATTTGTCCAGCCCCCTGATTCTGTTCTATACTGGAGGCAGTTATTTCTGAAACTAGATCTGCTGTTTTTCCAATATCAGGAACAAGAGTATTTAACATCTCAACTGCTCTCTCAGCAACACCAAGACTGTTTTTTGTAATATTTGTTATCTCTTCAGCCGCATTTTGACTTCTCTCTGCAAGTTTTCGTACTTCTGAAGCAACAACTGCGAATCCTTTCCCGTGTTCCCCGGCCCGGGCTGCTTCTATTGCTGCATTTAAGGCTAGTAAATTCGTCTGTCTTGCTATCTCCTGTATTATATTTATCTTTTCTGCTATCTCTTTCATTGCAGTTGTAGCTTCACTTACAGCTTCTCCGCTTTCCTTGGCATTTGTAGATGCCTTGGCTGAAATTTTTTCTGTCTGTTGTGCATTGTCTGTGTTCTGTTGAATATTGGCACCCATTTCTTCCATTGCGGATGATAATTCCTCAGCTGCTGATGCCTGTTCTGTTGCACCCTGTGCTAATGATTGAGATGAAGAACTTAATTCATTACTCCCTGATGCAACATTGACAGCGGCACCTTGAACTTCAGCAACTATTTTTCTTATGTTCTCAGTCATTTGCTTAAAGGTACTAAGCATTTTTCCAATTTCATCCATTCTTTTAACATGAATATCTACGGTAAGATCTCCCTTTGAAACAGAAGTCATTATACCTGATGCGATTTCTAATCTATTTGTTATAGATCTACTGAGAAATATAGAAAATCCAATTGCAAGAATTGTGATAAAAATTGTAAAAAATATTACTTTGTTTCTCAATGACGCTACTTCTGCTTTTATATCTTCGATATACATACCTGTTCCAATTATCCATCCCCAGGATTGAAAAAGTTTTACATAGGAAACCTTCGGAACAATAAGGTTTTTATTGTCTTTATACTGCCACATATAATCAACAAATCCTGCACCTTTTTGTTTACAAATATCAGCCATAGCAACAAACAATTTTTTGCCGGATTTGTCAATATTATTGCTCAAATCTTTTCCATTAAGATGTGGACTATAAGGATGCATTATCATATATGGTCTTGTGTCGTTAATCCAGAAATAATCAGTCATCTCAGGTCCGAACCGCAGTACATTAATAGCAGCTTTTGCCCGGTTTTGTGCTTCTTCCTTAGTTAAAGCCTTTGATTTAATTTGATTATCGAAATATGATAAAACGGTCCAGGCAATTTCTGCCTGCTCTTTTATCTTCTCTTTTTTACGTTCATATAATGAATCACCTGCATTTGGAATGATATACATAAATACGGTTATCATAAATGCAATTGTTATTGCTAAGCCAAGAATCAGAATTCTTGCCGCAATACTTAAGTTTTTTAATTTGTCAAACATAGTTTCCTCCTTTTTTATATAGTCATCCAAAACTCTTAATACTTATATATAGTATAATTCTAAAAAAATTACCATAAGACAAAACCGATTATTTTTGTAGGTGTTTGTCCTACAAAAGGACATCCTGTGGAGATTGTTTCCAATTGTAATGATTTTGTTTGATGGTTTCTACTAATCATTTAATACCTTCGCTATAAGATGACTCAATTCATAATCATTGAATGGCTTGGAAATAAAACCTTCCAGTCCAGATTTTCTCATTTCATTCAGGTCCTCATTTTTTGTGAAACCAGAAGAGATTATTACCTTACAATTTTTGTCAATTTTCTTCATTTTTAAAAAAGTTTCACTTCCATTCATCTCAGGCATAATCATATCCATGAGAACCAAGTCTATCTCTTTATAACGTTTCTGAAATATATCAATTGCTTTCTTTCCATTTTCTGCAAGAAGAACTTCGTATCCCATTTCTTTAAGCATATGTTCTCCTGTAATTCTGATGATTTCTTCGTCGTCAACAAGTATTATCAATCCTGTCCCGGATATAACTTCTTGATTTCTTTCAATTTGATAACCATTTTCTGTTGAACAGGGAATCAATATGTTAAATGATGTCCCCATGTTTATTTCACTATATACATTTATTGCACCATTATGACTCTTAACTGCCCCATAAACGGCTGCTAATCCAAGTCCTGTCCCTTTTCCCTGAATTTTAGTTGTATAAAAAGGTTCGAATATTTTCTTGAAGTTGTCAAGTGGAATCCCAATTCCTGTATCATGCAGGATAATTTCAATATAATTTCCTGGTTCAATGTCAAATGGGCTCGCACTACAATAAATTTTATTCAGCTTAATGTTTTTGGTTGAAATTTGTAATGTACCACCATCAGGCATTGCATGAGAGGCATTGATTCCAATATTCATTAATGCATTAAGTAATTCAGAACTATCTCCAATAACATTATGGTTTTTTGCTTTTTTTTCAAATAAGATTTTTATTTTTTTGTCTATAGTACTCTTAAAAATTGTAACTAAATCATTAATAACATTATGTACATCCACCAATGTAAAAGATATCTTACTTTTTCTACTGAACATCAGCAGTTTTCCAGTTAGATCTGCCGCACGGCTTGCAGAATCTAGAATTATATTAACATAATAAAGACTTTTATCTTCAAGTGTCTCTTTTTGTAAACAGAGAAGATTAGCCGCTCCCATTATTCCAGCAAGTATATTATTGAAATCATGGGCCACTCCACCTGCTAATTGTCCAATGGCATCCATTTTACGAATATGATTTAGTTCTTCTTCTGCATTTTTTCGAATTGTGATATTCCTGTCTATACCACGATAACCAATCAGTTTTTGATCCTCATCGAAAAATGGGACCCCATTTGTTTCAAGTAAAATAGGTTTTCCATTTTTATGAAGGCAGATGTTTTCTAATGAAATAATTGAGTTCTTTTTCACGACTAAATCTTTGAAAATTGCCTTTGAAATGTTTGTGTTTTCAGGAGATCTCAAGTCGAAAAAAGTTTTCCCAATGACCTCTTTTGGGGTATATCCCAATATGTCTACAATCTTAGGACTGATATAGGTAAATATTCCTTCTATATTAACCTCCCATATTAAATCAGTGGAAGATTCGATAAGGCCCCTGTATTTAGCTTCACTTTGCTGAATTGATTTTCTGGATTTTTTTATTGAACTTATCATAAAATTTATTGTTTTACTAAGTAATCTTGTCTCTGTAGTTCCTTTCTCCTGTATAATTTCGACTGGTATTCCATTTTTGTCAGTACTTTTTATTGAATCAACGAGCATATTTAAAGGATTAATAATGCTTCTAGATACAATAATAGAAATAATTATTGCCAATATTAAAAAAAATATAGAGAAAAAAACAATAGTTTTTGTGAAATTTGATATTTTTTGTTCATAATGTTCTATATAGACTGAAGATCCTATATACCACCCAAGTGGTAAAAAATAGGTCATATATACCTTTTTGGGGAACTGATACTTACCTTCAAATCCAGGTTTATCCCATAGATATTCCATATATTGTTTTTCACTAAATGCAGTTTTCTTAAATTCATCTAGAAGCTTGTTCCCGGTTTGAGGATTGACCACATGGCTCATATCCCTTCCTTTAAGATTCGGGTGGACAAGCATTATGTTTTTTTCATTAAAAATAAAGAAATAACCGCTGGAGTCAATGTTATGCCTGAGAATTGTTTTATTTAAATCTGTAATTACAGCATTAATTCTATCTTGAACATCTTTTTTGATGTCATCAATATATGCTCCTGTACCGATTACCCAACCCCATGGCTTAAATAGTTTAACATAAGAAATTTTTGGCTGTTGTTCTGTAAGACCTCCAGGAACAGGCTTAGGCCAGAGATAATCAACATAGCCATCATTATTTTTTAAACATACATCTACAAATGCTTTGAAAAGATTTTCCTTTTTACCTAGAGCACAATTAAAAGAAGGGTCATCTAAAATTTGTTCATCTAAGCTTGGAATAGTAGGGTGCATTATCATCCTTGGAAATGGACGTTTTATATCATTTATCCAAAAATAACCGATATTCTCATCATATCTTATTTGTTTTAGAATATTGATTGACTCTTTCTTTGCTACTTCACTATTGATCAGCCCTTTTTTATAATTCTGATATCTATTATGAATTATTGAAAATGCAATATCTGTTTTATTTTTCAATTCAATTTTTCTACGGGACAGAATAGCTGATTCATGATAATTGATACTGTTATATTGAGATTTTACATGATTTTTTTTTACCTCTAATATATTAAGTGCATTTTCCTCTATTGTACTGGATAATTCCTGTCGTGACCATTGATTAAAAAAAAGCACTATGATTGTTAGTGAAATTGTTACGATTCCTATAACGGAAATCATTAAGCGAGACTTTAAAGAATTAAATATTATTCTTTTCATAAAAGCTCTCCAGAGTAACTTAAAAATTCAATTTAGCATAGTAAATTTTTTTTTACAAGTCTATTTTGTTTTTTAATCATTTCAAAAAAATTATAGTATTATTAAATGTATAATAAACTGGAGAAATTAAGGAAAGGGAAAATGAATAAAAGAGCAAGGAAATTGCCAAAATAATACTTAATTCGAGTGATCTTAACAAAAAATTGACAAAAAAATGGGATTGGTATAATATCCGTGAATGAATAAACTTGATCTTATAAAGGGGCTTGCTCCCGGTTTTTTGCCATTAATTGTTTTCATTGTTGTTGATTCGATATGGGGGACAACAATTGGTTTGATCTCCGCAATAGTACTGGGTTTTTTTGAGCTTGTTTTTACTTATATAAAGGATAAAGTAATTGACAGATTTATCATCCTGGATGTGGGTTTAATACTTATTTTAGGATTGATATCAATTGTTTTTAATGCACCGATTTTCTTCCTGGTAAAACCCGCCCTAATCGAATTGATCTTCTGTGTGATAATTGCAGTCTCAATTTATTCTCCAGTGAATGTAATAATACTTATGACAAAAAGATATATGAAGGGTGTGGAATTGGATGAAGCCCAGATTAACAAAATGAAAAGTAGTTTAAAAGTTTTATTCTTCATCTTTTTAATTCATACATTATTAATTTTTTATGCAGCATTTTTTATGAGCAGAGGAGCCTGGGCTTTTATCAGTGGAGGGCTATTCTATATTATCTTTGGAGTATATTTTGTTTTTGAACTTGTAAAAAAAAAAATGAGTAAAAACAACTGGGACAAACTTTATAAAGATGATGAATGGTTTGATATTGTTGATGAGCATGGAAAAGTGAAAGGCAGGGCTCCCAGAACCATTTGTCATTCTGGGCCGGGGATGCTCCACCCTGTAGTTCACCTTCATATAGTAGACAATAAAAACCGTATTTTTCTTCAGAAAAGGGTAAAAACAAAAAAAATCCAGCCGGGTAAATGGGACACTGCTGTCGGAGGCCATGTAAATAGTGGTGAAACAATTGAAGATGCGTTAAGACGGGAAACAGAAGAAGAGTTAAATATTAAAGATATCAAGACATCATTTATTGGAAAATATGTCTGGGAGACTTCAGTTGAATCAGAATTGATACATATATTTATTGGAAGGTTTAATAAATCTATAACTGTAAACCCTGAAGAAATAGAAGAGGGGAAATTCTGGAAAATAAAAAAGATTAAAGAGGTTGCCGGGCAGGGAATATTAACACCTAATTTTGAACAGGAATTCAAGATTGTTACTGAATTGATAGCTCAGTTCTAGTTATTACCTAAGTTGAGCGATTGTTTTGGATGAAGAGGTTAAGAATGTTGTTGCCAGAAGGTTTACCAAAACCGCAAATGTACTAATGAGTACATTGAGGATTTTTGAAAACCCTTATGGTGCAACAAGTTTTGATCTATTCGCCGAAAGAATCGCTCAATTTAGGTATTATTAATATAATATAAATTATCCGCTAAAATATTAATTCCTATGTGAATGAAAACAAGTTTTCTTTATATCGGTTTTATTATATAATCTACGTTTACGTAACTATAAATAGATGCAATAAAAATAAGTTTTTATAAAATATTAGCTATAATTGGAGACATAAATGAATATATATTTAATCATAATCCTTATGATCCTGGTATGGGATTATCTTTTTGATCTTTTTATTGAATATAAAAATATTGGACAAATCAATCCTGTTTTACCTACTGAGTTTGAAGGGTTTTATAATAATGAAAAATATGAAAAATCACAGGCATATTTAAAAGAGAATACAAAATTTGGATTTTATACCAGCACATTCAGCCTGGTTGTCATTGTCTTATTGATATTAAGCGGAGGGTTTAATTTCATTGACAGCCTGATCCGAAAAGCAGGCTTCAATGATATTGTTACCGGTTTAATGTTTTTCTTTGCTCTAATGGTTTTAAATAGCATTATTTCAATGCCTTTCAGCATATACAAAACATTTTATATTGAAGAAAAATATGGCTTTAATAAAACTACCGCTAAGACATTTATTCTTGACCTTGTAAAATCATTTTTCCTTATGATTATAATCGGGACTCCATTATTGATGGTGGTTTTATGGTTTTTTGAAACAACAGGTAAGCTGGCACCGCTTTATGTATGGTTATTTATCATTGTGTTTCAAATAATTCTCCTGTTTATTGCACCAATTCTAATTATGCCCATTTTCAATAAATACACCCCTCTTGAGGATGGTGAATTAAGAGAGAAGATCTCTGAGTATGCAAAAAAAGAAGGATTCAAAATGAAGGGTGTTTTTAAAATGGATGGGTCTAAAAGGTCAACAAAATCAAATGCATTCTTTACAGGCTTCGGTAGTTCAAAACGGATCGTTCTTTTTGATACATTAATTGAAAAACATACCCCGGATGAATTGTTGGGGATTATAGCGCATGAGATGGGGCATTATAAGTTGAAACATATATTAAAGATGATAATTTCATCAATATTTGATCTGGGGCTGACCTTATTCGTACTCTCCTTTTTTCTTAAAAACCAGTCTCTCTTTGATGCATTTAAAATGGAATATGTTTCCATATATGCTAGTTTATTATTTTTTGGATTTATTTATTCGCCAATCTCAACTCTGATCTCTTTGTTCTCAAATTATTTCTCAAGGAAACATGAATACGAAGCAGATAAATATGCTGTAGATACAACTAATCTGGGTAATGAGTTCATTTCAGGTTTAAAAAAATTAAGTGTTGATAATCTTTCCAATTTAACACCGCATAAACTTAAAGTTTTTGTTGAATACTCACATCCTCCAGTTTTAGACAGGATCATTGCTATTAGAGGCATTATTGTAAAATGAAATTATCCTGGCGCTCTTATGCGCTTTTAACATTCTTTCTCTTTGGATTAACTAATTTCATACTTGGATTTATTGCAGAAAAAACCATCTTAATAAAGAACAGTAGTCTCTCATCTGCCATGATATTATGGCTGGGAATGGGCTTGATAGGCCTGATATCAATGATGGTCTTTAGATTAAGAAACAACAGCGTTTTTAAAGCGCTGGAAAAAAAACACTTATTTATCGCTGCCATATCCGGTATTACACTCTCCCTGGGAATGTTGAGTTTAAAACTGGGATTTGTTTTTGATCCTATTTCAAAGGGACCGATTGTAGCGATAGTTTCAACGAATTCGTTAATTGTTGCCATATTGTCCTGGTATTTTTTGAAGGAAAAATTACTACGGATTCAGTTGTTCGGGTTTATGGTCATCATTGCCGGTGTAATTGTCATTTCATTATCAAATATGTCGAGAACAAGCTTGATTGCTGTCTCTTTCGGGATAATGACAATGTTATTATTTGCCATTACCAATTATATTTTAAAGTATCTTGGAAGCCTGGGATTGAATTCAATAAAAGTAGTTAGCATATTATGGATTTTTTCTGGGATATCCGGTTTAATGGCAATCGGTTTTGATCTGGGTATCGGCAGTGGAAATGTATTATTATTGCCACTTAATTATAAATTGCTTGCATTTACTGCAGGTATTTTTCTAGGATTTGGAATGCTGTCTTTAAAATTAGCGGTATCAAAAGGGCCTGCCGGTCCAGTTGTTGCAATTGCAGGTTCCAATGCGATTCTGGTAACTGTTTTGGATCTGTTCGTATTTCAGCAGATGCCCCCGGTGATTAAATTGGCCGGAATGGGTATTACCCTGGTTGGCATATTTGTTGCAACTTTTTTTAAAAAAGAAAAAAAGACATAGGAGAAAATATGAAAATAGGAATTATATCACTTGTATCAGAGGTTCATTCTGCTGATTTTATTGAGAAAACGACAGGACCAATATTAAATAAGTTAAAGACTTATTTTGATATCAAAGAGATAAAAGAAACTGAAATCCCGCATGTTGATGTTCCGGTGGTGTTTGTAAAGACAGGGGGAACTGAAAATAAATTTATTCAAATGGCGGAATTATTTAGAAAGGCAGGTAAACCAGTCACACTTCTTTCCTGCGACTGTAATAACTCTCTGCCTGCTTCACTTGAGATCCTCAGCTGGTCAAATTTAAATGGATTTAAAAATAGTGCGATAATACATGGACCGGTTGAAACAATGAAAGTTGAATTAAATAAAAGGATCAATGATATAAAGTTAATTGAAGAGTTGAAAAAAACAAAGATCGGGGTCATTGGAAAACCTTCCGACTGGCTGATTGCCAGTCAGGTTGACTATGAGAAGGTGAAAGAGAGATGGGGTGTATCCATTATAGATATAAAAATTGAAGAATTACTGGAAGATATCAGGAATATTTCTCAAGAGTCAATCGATGCCCTATTATCTGAATATTCAAATCCTTCATTATTCAAAGGAATCAAGGCTGAAGATATTGAGAAGGCATTGAGGATCTATCTGGGATTGAAAAAAATGATATCTACTCATCAATTAACAGCATTCACATTAAGGTGTTTTGATCTTCTGGAACCGTTGGCTTCGACTGGTTGTCTTGCGTTGGCATTATTAAATGATGAGGGAATTCCTGCCGGATGCGAGGGGGATATTCCTTCCCTCTTTACAATGCTCATCAATAACTTAATCACTGGTACCGCCTCTTTTATGTCTAATCCCTCAAAGATCCAGGATGGCATTATCACCTTTGCTCATTGTACGGTTCCACTAAGTATCGTTGATTCATTCACTTACCAGACCCATTTTGAAACTGGAATTGGTGTGGGGATCGCAGGTACATTTAATGAGGGCTGGGTGACGATGTCCAAAATAGGAGGGTCGGCACTGGACAATTATTATGTTGATGAGGGCTTATCTAAACAAAAACCCTTTATGGGAAATTTATGCAGAACTCAGATCACAATAAAACCAAATAAAGATATGGGATATTTTTTAAATAATCCGTTGGGGAATCACCATATTATAACCAGGGGAAAATATATGGATCGAATAAAAAAGGTGATGGACTTATTTAAAATTTCTTTAGTGACAAATTGAGGTTTATATTCTATTAGAGAACCATAAATTGTTTTTAAGTTTACCGGTGTATTATAGAAAATAATTTATTCAAATATAAATTTAAAACCGGTGCTGATTATATTTGCCACAAGTCCGGTATTTCTTTTATAGTGGTTATATCTTAAATCGATTCTTTTCAGTCTTATTTTCCATATATTGAAATTTGCAAAAATATCCGTATAACTTATTCCAAAACCATATTGATTTGAATTGAAATTTGACAGGTCATAATCTGATGTGTAAAATTCCTGGCTTGAAAGGTTTTGTTCATACGGTGCAAAATAATCAGAAGCAGTTTGAGAATAGAATCTATAGGATGGATATAAGGTGAATTTGTCTGAAATTTTTATAGGAATCTCAATATTTGCTGTATGGGATATAATTCCCCAGTTATCAAAATAATAACGATAATAGGTTCTTAAAACGATTGCCTCATTTATATAATAATTCAATCTTGTTCCAATAGGAATCTTAAATCTTGTTTTAGGTAATCGTTCAATATCGTCTGCCAAATGAAAAACATCAATATTATCCGGTGTGGTATAAATCCCAATACTTGATGGATTACCTACATAATAATTATCTTTATCGCTAAAATATACACGTTGCAGAGGACTGGACAGCCATCCTGATTGATGAACAATATCAAAAAAAATTGCAAACTGTGCATTTTTATTTATGATTTGTGAAAAATTCAGAGAAATAGAAAAAGAGTCTCTTTTTTTAGTATTGATGAGACTTGTTTTAAATGGATGCCATATATCTGTTCCATTTTTATCAATAATATTTCCATTTTCATTGAATATATCAATGTCTTCAAAAAAACCAATGTTCAGATTTTTTCCTTCATTAATAAATGAGCGAAGTTCTATTGGATATTGAGGGTCCCAGGTATCCAAAAAAACATTTCCCTTGATACTTATCTCAGTGTTTTTCTCATTAAATAATCGGGTATATGCTCCTCCAAACCCAAAAGATTTATAGTCGTATTCTGAAGAAATATTTATATTGGTACTCCAAATATTGTCTCTATTATCCGAACTATGGCTATAGCTTACATTTAGACTTTTCAAAACCTCATATTTTGAGGCACCTGAAGCTTCAACCCATGGACTTCCTGTGATGGTGCTTTTGTCATCAGGCATATTAAACGGATTCAGGTTATTTGACGAGGCAGATGTGTATGAAGAAATTCCAGCATCAATAGTTAATATGTCATCATCGTTTAATGGAATAGAGATAATAACGGAAGGTGCTAAATTTGACAGTTTTTCTTTGCCAATACCGCCTGTTACTGCTGCATTTTTTCCGTCCTGAAAATAATAGCTTGTTAAGAAATCAATTTCAGTACTTTCCAAAACCCTTTTTTTATATATATCGTTCTTGTTTTCAGTCTTTTTGTTTTTAGTATATCCTGGAATTATAGCAATTAATAATACGAATATAATTAATGTTTTCATCTTATTTATACTCTTAATTACATCCGCAACCACCACCGGTTTTGCCACCATTAGCGCCCGATGCTGCTTCTCGATATACTTGAAAGTTAATTCTTAACCTGTTAATTTTCATTGAAGCCAGTTTCATGTCCGGGTCATTGATATTAACTTTTTCATATTCTTTAACTGCCAGACAAGCGTTAATTGAACTAATAAATATCATTAGTATTATGAGTCTTATTAATTTTTTCATAATTTTGCAATCCTTATATTTTTTGATTTGTGAATATTTCCCTTTTCATCAATTATGATACATTCAATGTTTGCTAATTGATTAATTCGATTTAATCCGACATCTTTGCCCATTACAGAAATTGCAGTTGCTAATGCATCAGCTAACTCAGCTTTGGGAGCAAATACTGTTACACTGCTTATTCCTATTGAGGGATATCCAGTCCTGGGATCTATAATATGAGAATATCTTTTATTATCAAATGTCACATATTTTTCATAATTTCCTGAAGTTGCAACAGCAGAGTTACTAATTGGGAAAACTCCAAATCCTGCTTTCTTATTAAATGGATTTGTAATTGAAACCTTCCATTCCTCTCCATTTGGTTGTTTTCCCCAGGTATTCATGTCACCGGAAGCATTTATGATTCCTGCGCTTACTCCCTTGGATATTAGTAAGCTTTTTACCATATCAGCAGCATATCCTTTTCCTATCCCCCCGAAACTGATTTTCATTCCTTTCAGTTTTAAAAATACAGTTTGTTTTTTATGGTCAAGAATGATATTGTGAAATCCTACTTTTGAAACAGAAGCTTTTATTGTTTTTTCAGCTGGAAATTTAATCATGCTGGAATCAAACTTCCAGATTTTATCCATAGAAGCATAGCTGATGTCAAATGCTCCATCCGTGAGTTTTGATAGATTTACTGATCGGTTAATGAGGTCAAATAACTCTTTTTTGACTTTTGCAGGTCTAATACCTGCATTTTGATTGATTTCAAATGTTTGGGATTTAATATCCCATGATGATATAAGTTTTTCAATTCTCTTTATCTCATTAATAGCCGCTTTTATATACTTATCAGCATTTATAGAATTTCTGGAAACGATAGTTATGTCAAATCTGCTACCCATTAGTTTTAATGTTTGCTTATGTATTTTCTGTGAGAGTAACGTTATTGTCGAAATAATTATAAAATAAAAAATAAAATTCTTTTTCATAATTACTTTTTAAAAGAAGTCAGTATTTTAATATATTCAGAAGGACTTAATTTCCTATAGCCGGTTTTACCTAAAACATTGCCATCTTTATTCAATACAACAATAAAAGGAAAGTATCCTTGTTTATGATATTTCTCTATTAAATCAATATTCTTTTGTTTTTGTATTTTGTCTAATTTATTTTTCTTTTTTTTGGGGAAATCAGCTTTGAGCATAACAAAGTGTTCTTTTGCATAAGTCTTAAACTCTTTGGTACTCCAAATCTCTTTGTCTAATTTAATACAGGTTCTGCACCAATCAGAACCCTGAAAAACCAGGATAATTTTTTGATTTTGTTTAGTAGCAAGTTTCTTTGCTTCATTTATATCGGTAACCCAATCTTGAGAATTTAAAAATAGTATTGTATAAAAGAATATAGAAAAACTAATTATTAACATTTTTGTCTTTTTATATTTTATAATTATATCCATATATTGTAATTAACAAAAAAAGATTTTATTGTCAAGGAAATTTTAGAATTTGTTAGATTTTGCCTGTACATGCTCTTTCATTTTTGGTTTGAATTTGATAAAATCGAAATATGATGTTTTTAAGAAAAAGTAGATGGCAGAAAAGATATAAGGAAAAATCATTTCCCTGGGTAACTAAACGGGTTGATGTAAATTTACAGAAAATATTAGAAGAGTATAATATTCCTACTGGGAAAGTACTTGAGATTGGCTGTGGATATGGAGATAATGCAAAATGGCTTGCTAAACTGGGATTTGATGTAACAGGAATCGATATTTCAAACGAAGCAATTAATTATGCAAAGAAGAATGCAGAAAAAGACAATGTTAAATGTGATTTTTTTGAATGGGACTTTATAAAAAAACCATTGAACAATAAGCCATTTGAATTTGTTTTTGACAGGGGATGTTTCCACTCCCGTGACTTTACCTGGAAGAGAAAACTCTTTGTTGAAAATGTGTTTTCCCATTTAGTTGATGGTGGTTTATGGTTAAGTTTAATAGGAAGTAAAGATACCCGGGATTCAGGTTCCGGTCCTCCACAGCTATCTGCTATGGAAATTGTCAAGGCGGTAGAGGGAAGATTTAAAATACTCAATCTTAAAGCGACTGTATTTGATTCTGATCAGGATGAACCCAAAAAAGCATGGAGTTGTATGATGCAAAGACGGTAATATTATTTATAAAAAGATTACATGAAACATTTCTCTGTTAATACCGTTATATAGTATTAAGCTTAAAGGGAGAGTTAAATGAATAAAAATATTATCTTAATTTTAATGTCGGTTTTTTTATTAATGCCTCTATTTTCAGAGGGAGTTACAATTGAGGGAATTTCAAAACCATCAATGATGGTTGTAAATGACGGACAACTATATATACTTGAGAAAACCACAATTTTTATATATTCTTTAAAAGATTTTAAGTTGATAAAGAAATTTGGCAGACAGGGGGAAGGCCCGAAGGAATTTATGGGCAGACCATTTGGCCCACCTATGTCAATGTCATTTGTAAATGATAAACTGGTTGTGAACAGTAATAATAAACTTTCATATTTTACAAAAAATGGTGTTTTTATCTCTGAGAGAAAAGCATTTGCCAATCTTGTCTTATACCAGGTAAAGGATAATTTTGTGACAATTGGACCTTCAATTGATAGTACGAAAAAGTTCAGAATAAGTATCCGGTTGTATTCAAATGAGCTAAAGGAGTTAAAAAAACTGTATCATACAAATATTTCTGTTAATCCTCAAGATGATTTTATACTGCCCTTAAGTGCTGTAACAGGTAATCCGTCATATAAAGGAAAAATATTTGTTGTGGGCAGTAATGAGGATTTTGTAATTGATATATTCGATCATAAAGGTAATAAGATTAGAAGAATCACTAAAGATTATAAAAAAGATAAATTTACTGCGAAAGATCAAAAATTTGTTATTGACTGGTTTAAAAAAAGATCACCTTTTAAGAAGTTTTTTGAAAATATTAAAAATAATATCAAGTTTAAATCAAATTTTCCAGCAATCAGAGACGTACATATAGCTGATGATAAATTGCATGTTTTAACATATAAGAGGAAAGGAGAATTATGGGAGCTAATAGTTCTGGATATGAAAGGCAAAGAGTTAAACAGATTATTTGTCCCATTGGATGAATATATCCCTTACACATATTTCGCAATTCTCTATTCTATTGAAAATGGAAAAATATACTCATTAGTTGAAGATGCTGATGAAGAAATATGGAAACTTCATATCACTAATATAAAATAATTTAGATATAATACCTTGGTAGCCACAATATTGAGGAATGATTGTGGGTGTCTACTTTGTAATATACGGTAATTGAAATACTTAAACAAAAAAAATTGTAGATACGAATATAAACACTTTTTTGTTATATTAAAAAAAAGGCTTGATGATATATTTTTTATCTGATAAACTATTTAACAGGGGAAAAAATGAATAGTATGTTGAAGTTCAGAAACATATTAGACTCTGATCCCCCAAAAAACCCAAATGAT
>CBDUZW010000079.1:0-22180 GCA_965371805.1 uncultured bacterium
TTTATGAAGCAACGACCTATCGTTTATAGTGTTTTTTTTATGATGCAACACGCCTATTGATGAGTTAAAGGAAGATCTTGTCTTATTTACAAATGACGCCTTCAGTGAAGTTATTAAATTTTTATCTGAAGTAGATTTTCATTTTAGAAGTGAAGATTTTGTTGAATTAATAAAGAAAGTATTGAGAAACGTAAAAAATATCTCAAAAATCATGTCGCAATTAGAAAGCTTTACAGAATTATTTGATGATGCTGCTCCCCTTGCAAAAGACATGTTTAATGATTTAGTTACAAAGTTTGAACAATTTGAAAAAGAAGGATTTTTTCATACTCTTGAACTCGGTATAAATGGGATAAGAAGACTCTATGAAAATTTCTCACCTGAGGAAATTGAAAAAATGGGAGACAATCATGTAAGATTGATAAAACTTTCTAATAAATTAACTTCCTCTGGAAACATAAATAAATTGGAAGAAATTGTAGAAAAAATTGAAAAGATAGATTTTAAAGAAAAGAGAAAAGTGTCTGTATTTAAAATGATTAAAAAAGCAAGAAGTCAGGAAGTAATGCAAAGTCTTGATATTTTGCATGATATTGCCAAAATTATACAAAAATAAAAACAAGGAGATAACTATGTCACAAAAAGAAATTGCAGGTAAAAACATTGATCTTGACGATAACGGTTATATGACCGATTTTAGTCAATGGACAAAAGAGGTAGCTATTGAATTAGCAAAAGAGGTTGAGATCGATTCTTTAACCGATAAACATTGGGAAGTAATAGAATATTTACAGAAATGTCATAAAGATAGCATTACTTTATCAATCAGAAAAGTTGGAAAATCCGGTATTACAAGTATAAAAGAATTATATCAACTTTTTCCAGGAGGACCGTTAAAAAAATCGACTTTGATCGCTGGAATTCCTAAACCGGTAAGCTGCATCTAATTAATGGAGAGAATAATGGAAAAGAATAATGATAAGATAAAAAAAGTTTCTATAATTTGTGCGAAAGGTACAATTGAGGATGTATACGCTTCTTTAATACTAACAAATGGTGCCTTAATGGAAGGAATAGAGGCAAATATATTTTTTACTTTTTTTGGTTTGGATGCATTGAGAAAAAAAAAGATGGACAAACTTCATACAGGGACCGTTGGAAATCCTTCTTTAGAAATGCCGGGCGGACTATCATTCCCCTCTCTCCTTGGTTTAATTCCAGGTGTAGAAGCAGGAGTATCTATAATGATGAAAAAAGAAATGGATAAATTAGATATCCCGCCAGTAAGCGAATTTCTTGAGATAATTACTGCATCAGGAGGTAAAGTCTATGCATGTAAATTAGCAATGGATATGTTTAAGTTAAAAGAAGAAGATCTTTATGATGATCTTGACGGAGTCCTAACTGTTGGAGATTTTTATGAAAAAGCCGGTGGTGGACAAATAATTTTCACATGAAACCTGACGATCAATATCTCGAGCCTAAATACACAATTGGAGTTGCGTCCTCTAAATTGGGAATTTCAGTTCATTCATTAAGACAATATGAGAGAGAAGGGATAATATTAACTTTTAAGACACCAACCGGAAGAAGACTTTATTCAGATCTTGAAATTGAAAAGGTCAAGTGTATAAAAATAATGATTCATGATGGGTTAAACTTTGAAGGCATTAGAAGATTGCTTGCGTTAACACCATGTTGGAAGATGAGAGATTGTTCCAAAAAGAGTGAAAAAGAGTGCGCTTCTTATAAAAACTTTTCAAGACCATGCTGGGCAACTGTAGAAAAATGTCATGAGCCTTTAGATTCATGCAGACAATGTCCGGTTTATTATGAAGTAGTCGGTTGTGATGATATTAAAAAATTATTTTTAAAAAAAAAATAAGTTAGTTTTTGAGAAAAAATACTTTGGACAACTTTTCATAATTCGAAAGGTTGTCTAACTTGTTTAAAGCATTCATAGCAGCATCCTGTTCGGACTGTCTCTTATTTTTTCCTTTTCCTTTACTAATTATTTCGTCATCAATTAGAATTACTGAAGTAAAGATCATATCAGGCGGTTTACCTGATTCATCAATAGTCTTATATACCGGCAGCACATTTTTGTGTTTTTGAATTACTTCCTGCAACTCAGATTTATAATCATTTATTTTAAAAGCCTCTTTTGCATGCTTTTTAAAGAAGACCTCAAAAAAAGATAAGGTTATGGAAGACGCTTTTTTATAATTTGAATCTACAAAGATAGCACCTATTAATGCTTCCAGTGTTGATGCAATTATTCTTCTATTCTGTCTCCCAAGGTTTTTTTCTTCACCTTTTCCGAGTAATAAATGATCACTTAGGTCTATAGATTGAGCTATATCAAAAAGAGAACTTGTTGAAATAAGATGAGCTTTAATTTTTGACAATTCGCCTTCCGGCAGTTTCTTGAATTTTTTATAAAGGTACTCAGTTACTGCAAGATTAATTACCGAATCTCCAAGAAATTCCAGATTTTCATTATCTGGTTTTCTATCTTTATGTCCCTCATTAAAAGACCTGTGAGTTAATGCTAATTTTAGTAACTCTTGACTCTTGAACTTATATTTTATGTCATCTTCTAAGTTACTCATTTTACTTTTAACACCATAAGAGTAAGATCATCCTGATTAGGGATGTCTTGTGCAAATATTTCACTACTTTCCAGGATCATATCTTTTATAGTATTTGCTGACATATCTTTATTTTTTTTAAGTACTGATGTAATCCTCTCAATTCCATACATATCTCCCTTCTTATTCATTATTTCAGATAATCCATCTGAAAATAAAATGAGAACATCTCCACTTCCGTATTTAACATTAATCTCCTTAATTTTATCTTCTGTGAAATTAGGAACACCAATAGCAATACCATTTGGGAATAATTCCTGACATTTATTTATTTTCTTATTATAATAAATTCCTTTTGTATGACCTGCTCTGGAAAAAATAAATTCTTTTTCAGAAATCTTGAATTTTGCAATACTCATTGTAATAAAGGTCACTTTATCAAAAGTATCAACTAAACTGTAATGAAATTCAGATGTTAATTTAGCAGGATTTATATCTGTCTTTCTAAGATGATTATTAAGCCCCTTTAATTCAGCCATATAGAAGGCAGCTGATGCTCCCTTACCAGACACATCAGCAAGTATTAAAGTTAAGAAATCATCTTTCTTATAATAATAATCAAAATAGTCTCCAGCGATTTCTTCAGCAGGAATATTTACTGCTGATATTTCAAATTCCTCTGTCTCAAAACTTTCATCAGGAAGAAGTTTTTCCTGAATATTTCTTGCAATCCTTAACTCTTCTTCAAGTCTTTGTTTTTCCTTTTCCTCAATCAATAATCTATTAATTCCTGATGCCATTTCATTAAATGACTCAGCAAGATATTGAAGTTGGTCTCTAGATCTAATTTTTATTCTAAATGAAAAGTCTCCATTCCTTATTTTATGAGTACCCTTTGTCAATTGATTTATTGATCTGGTAATTACTCTTAAAATTTTAAAACCTACAAAAAAAGATATAATGATAGAACATCCAAAAATAGCGATCAATACATAAATAACTACTAGAATATTACTGTCTTCCAAAGAAGAACTGTCTTTTTTCCATTTTTGATACATTTTGCTAATATTCAGATTTATAAACAAAGCGCCTACACCTTCAGAATTATTTTTATCAAAATTTATATATTTATAGCGATATCTTAAAGGTAACGTGTAAATATTATCTGTTTCTGCTTCCTTAATAACACCAATACCAATGAGGTTGTTTATATTATTTATTTTTCCCGGATTTTTAAATTGGACAGAAAAGTCGCTTATTTTTGAAACAAACCTGGAAAAGAACTCCTGGTCTATTTTTATTGCAGACAGGATCATCAGTTTTTTTCCTTTTTGTATTGCTCCAAAATACAATTGACTATTCAATAGAAAATATCCACTAAGATCTTTTATTTTTACTATTTTATCTACGTCAATTGTCTTTACAGTCTTCGCAAGTTCATCAAATCCACCAGAATTGTTTTGCAATAAATAGGCTAAAACCAGATTGTTTTTGTTGGTTTTTTCATTTTCTATAAGTCTTTTATTTAGCCATTTTATCTCTTTTTTTAATATTTCATCAGGGTTTTCTGAACTTTCATAGCGCTCTATATTTCTTTTTGCCAAATCTGTTAGAGACTTAAGTTGAAGATCCATCATATTATTAATGATATTGATTCCATATTGATTCATCATAATAGTGGAAACAACGATAAATAGAACAGTCATAAAGAAGAGAGGAGTTATAACAAAAAATAGACCTGAAAAAACAAGTCTATTTCTAGTTTTCCATAGGATTTTTCTTTTAAGCAGTATTATAACCCGTAGAGCAGTAAAACCTACAAATAGCCACAAGAATATCTTATAGCTGCCAAAAGGAATGATATATGATAGTAAAGCAAAAAAAAGAAGGAATATATTGAAGATATCAATTTTTTTAAAGTTATAACCCATATCAATATTATAATATTTATCTTAAAAGAATACAAATAGAAACTCTATATTTAATCATATGCCTCTTCTATCATATCTAAAAAGATTTTCCTTTATAAATCCCATATTAAAAGCAACCAGGAGCATTTTCAGTTCTTTAATTTGATGTTTAATATCAACACCTATATCTGTATCTTTTATTCTTATTCGATCTGTCAGTTTGTTAAGAACTTTTTTAGTAGAAAGAATATCTCTCTCCTCATCAATAGCTGTTTTTGTCGAATCAAAACTTTCATGTGATGCAAGCTGCATCCCATATGAGTTATATATAAGTGTATATCCAGCAGTTCCTGTCTGTGGCTGATATGCTTTTGAAAACCCTCCGTCAATTACCAGTAACATCCCATTGGCTTTAATCGGGCTTTCTCCTTTATTAACTTTAACCGGTACATGTCCACAAATTATCTTACTCTTACCAGTATCCATTTTAAAGTTTCTTAAAATAAGTTTACAGGACTTTATCTTATCTCTATAAATTGTAAAAAATGGGTTTTTCAGCTCCTTTTGAGGACCTTTCTCTTCAATAAAATATCTCTCGAATGTTGCCATTCTATCTTTTCCAAAAAGCGGTGATTTAGGCCCACACCATAAATAATACATAATATCTACATTATACTGTTTCTTCTCATCCCAGTCTTTTCTATAAAAAGCTTCTCTGGCAATTCCTTCAAACTTATCATATAAAGCTTTCCCTGTATAGTTTTTTCCAGCTATTTTAAATTTTGATAAAGTACCATCGGCCTCCATTGGGATACAACCATGGAATAATAAATTTGAATTATATTTCAAATATAATCCTCCTTTAACATATAAAAAATTGATATGGTTTTGCAATCTTGAACTCATTTGAAATGACTGGCTCATTTTTTCTATAACCCTTTCTTCTTCAATTGTTAATTTATAAGGATCTTTAGTGTCTAATGTTGGAAAGTAATTATCATTTAGTTTATATTCTTTATTATTTAGAATAATTGTTCCTTCTTTAATATTGATGTTTTCAAGGACAAGTCTATTTTCCATTTTAAATTCCGGTCTTCTTTTTACAAACTGTCCTTCCAATTTGAACTGAATTATTGAAATTGCTTTATGCATTTTTCTTATCAGACCAACTTCCTGCTCATTAAGATCAGGACCACTTATTATTTTAGGATTGAAAAAATCATTTTCCTCATCTTTATAAAACTCCAATGCAAATGTTGCAAGAGGAAGAATATTAATTCCATAGCCTTCTTCAAGAGTTTCCATATTTCCATATCTCATTGAGACTCTTAGAACAGTGGCAGCACATACTCTGGAGCCAGATGCAGCTCCCATCCATAAAATATCATGATTTCCCCATTGAAAATCAACTGAATGATATTTCATCAAAGCATCAATAATAATATCAGCACCAGGTCCTCTATCGTAAATATCTCCAAGTATGTGCATTTTATCTACAGCAAGTCTTTGTATAAGATTTGATAAGGCGATGATAAAATCTCTTGCCCGGTTTATATCAATAATCGTTTTAATTATCTGTTCATAATAATCCTGTTTATTTAACCTGTATGGATTCTCATAGAGTAACTCTTCAAGAATATAAGAAAATCTTCCAGGAAAGGATTTTCTTACTTTTGAACGTGTGTATTTTGATGAAACGACTCTTGCTATTTCAATTAAATGATATAATTGTTTTTCATACCATTTTTTTAATCCATTTTGTGAAGAAATTTTTTTCCCTTTCTTCATTTTTACAATGTTCATCTTTTCTACGGGATAATAAATTAGTGTTGCTAGACTTTTTTTTTCTGCTTCGCTCAACTTATCATTAAAAATGTCTTCAATCTTCATTTTTATTACACCTGAAGCATTTTTTAAAACATGTATAAAAGATTCATATTCTCCATGAATGTCACTTATAAAATGTTCCGTCCCTTTAGGAAGATTTAAAATTGCCTGCAGGTTAATTATCTCAGTACTTGTTTTTGATGTAGTACTAAAGTCTTTTGACAGAAGCTTTAAATACTTCAATTCCTCTTCAATTTCTTTTCTTCCGATCTTTTCGTTATCTTTTATATTTTTCTTTATGTTTTTTTTTATCATATTTCTACTCCACAATAAGGACATTTATTATTCCCTACAGGTATAGATTTTCTACAATTCCAGCATGATGTATCAACTCTGTTATTTCTTGCACTAATACGTTCTTTAATAGTGGATATTTCACTTTTTTTATTTACTTTTGTTTTTTCATATATATTTATATCATTAAGCATTTCATCAATAGTATGGTATCTGTCATCTAAATTTGGAGCGAGTGATTTCATTATTATCCAATTAAATTCCTTCTTTATCTTCGGAACTTGTCTTATTAATGGAATAATATCCCCTTCCTTTGCTTTTTTAAATATCTCCATTGGATTGGCTGATACTATAGGAGGGAAGCCACTTACCATTTCATAAAAAAGTACTCCACATGAGTAAATATCAGATGCAAATACAGCTTTTCCCTGAAATTGTTCAGGTGCCATATAAGGAGGCGAGCCAATTCTTGTTGTAGCAAAAGGTTTATCACCTAGTAATTTAGATGTCCCAAAATCTGTTATTTTTACATTATCATAAGAGTCGATCAGAACATTTGATGGTCTAATATCTCTGTGAATAATTCTATGCTGGTGAGCAAAATTAACAGCAGAAAGCAGCTGTTTGAAATATCTCATAGATTTGTTTATCTCAAGAGGTCCACAATCATCAATCATCTGCTCAAGATCTTTTCCTTTTATATATTCCATTACCAAAACAATATTTCCTTCTATATTATCAAAGGAGTGGAGTTTTACAATATTCGGGTGATTATTTAATTTATACTGTAATATAAATTCCTGCTTTAATTTATCAAGATCAACACCTATTCGATGAGGAATTTTTAATGCTATTAATACAGAACCATCAACAGTTTTTGATCCTGCATCTTCTGCAAGATAAACTGTTCCAAACCCACCACTACCAAGTTTTCTTAAAATGTTAAACTTGCCTATTCTTCCACTTATTTCCATTATATTGTCCCTGGATCCAATGATTTTTCTCTTAAAAGAGCAGAAATTGAAATTGCAGCTGTCTCGACCTTTAAAATTGAACTGTTTATTTTGATTTGAGAAAAGCCACTATCTATCAGTTCCTCTCTTTCAGCTTCTAAATAATCTCCTGGAGGGCCTATAACGGCTATTGTATTAGTTTCATCCGGCATATTAAGTTTTGATGTACCGTCGATATCCAACATTAATTTATTCTCAATATCTTTATACTTAACAATTAACTCTCCTAGTGATACTGGATAATTTATTTTTGTTAACCATACCTGCTTATTAACCTTCAAAGATGATATGGCAATCTTTTTCCATTTTTGGATAATTTTATCTGAGAACTTACATTCAGTTCTTTTAAAAACAACAGGTGTTATTTCATTAACTCCAATTTCAGATAATTTTTCGATCATAAAATTCATTGGAATTCTTTTTAATAATGATGGAGCTAAGACTATCTTCTTACTATTTATATTAATTTTTTCTGTTTTTCTTACTCTTACTCTAACCCTGTCACTAGTAAAGCCATCAATATTTCCAGTGTATAGCATCCCTTTTCCATTTGTTATTTCGATTTCATTTCCAATCTTAACTCTTAGAACTTTTTTTAGATGATAGGCTTCTTCTTCATTTATCTCAATGATAGAATCATCGACATGATTTTCACAAAAAAACCTTCTTATATCCACTAAAGCTCCATTTAATTTGCTATTCCAAAAAAAGTGTTTTTACTATTGTCTCCTTTTTTTTCTATCTCTAACAGCTCTTTATATAACTCCTTTTCTCTTCTTGATATTTTAACTGGAGTCTCTACTGTAATTATTATCAACAGGTCACCCTTACCCCATCCATTTACCTTGCTGAAGCCTTTATTATTGATCTTTAAAACTGTTCCTGTCTGGGTTTCCTTAGGTATCTTTATTTTTTCAGTTCCTGTAAATGTATTTATTTTTAGTTCATCTCCAAGTACAGCTTGAGAAAAAGAGATTTCTAAGTCAAATATTAGATCATGTTCATCTCTTCTGAATCCATCAGTATCTTTGACTTTAATAATTAAATAGAGATCGCCAGCTCTTCCTCCATTTATACCATCATCACCTTCTCCACTTACTCTTAATCTATTGTCTGTATCTACTCCTGCCGGGAAGGAAACACCTTTGATAGTTTTTTTTTCAGTTATACGGCCATTACCTCTACAATCATCACAAGGATTCTTAATTATTTTGCCACTTCCATTACAAATAGAACATGTTTGTGAAATTGAGAAAAACCCTTGACTTCTCCTGACACTTCCGTGTCCGCCACAAGTGCTGCATGTTTCAGGTGAATGTCCAGGTTTATTACCATCGCCATTGCAGGTTTCACAAGAAGCCTCTCTTTCGATTTCAATGTCTTTATTTATTCCTTTAAAAGCATCCTTCATATCCAGCTCTACTTCAATACCGATATCCCTACCCCGCCTGGACATATTCTCACGTGATTTACCAGAAGAGCCACCAAAACCAAAAAGATCTCCAAGAATATCACCGAAATCAGCAAATATTGAATCTGAACTTGAAAATCCCTGACCTTGAGATCTTAATCCATCAAATCCAAATTGATCATATAAACTCTTTTTTTCATTATTTCCCAGTACTGAATATGCCTCAGATGCCTCTTTGAATTTATCTTCTGCTTCAGGATCATCCTGATTCCGGTCAGGATGATATTTCATTGCAGTTTTTCTATATGCTTTTTTTATCTCATCCGCGGGAGCACTCTTTGATACTCCTAAAACTTCATAATAATCTCTTTTATTCATATAATATACCTCTGTATCTTTATCTTTACTATTAGTTGCTAATTATTTTCAAATTCTGAAATTAATAACTGGTTTATTTTAATTCTATAAGTCTCAGCTCTGTTTAATAATGTTAATAACAGATCAAGGTCTGAGTCTTCCGATAAGGCTTTTTCAGCTCTTGATACTAAATTCTTTATATCAGATTGTTCTTTTAAACCAATTTTTTCTTTATGTTGCTGAAAATAATAGTTTATTGACTCGATCTCTTCTTTTAATTTTGCACTTGTCTTTATTTCTCTGGCAGTTATCTTATCCTGTTCCAAATATTTTGCAGAATCTTCCATTATACGTTCTATGTCTTCAGTTGACAGTCCACTTGCAGGCTGTATCTCCATAGAATGCGAAAGGGTAGTTTTCTTGTCTATTGCAGAAACAATAACAATCCCATTTGCATCAACTTCAAATATAACCTCAATTTGAGGAATCCCTCTAGGTGTCATAGGGATTCCAACTAGATTAAAATATCCTAAGGATCTGTTTTCAGAGGCAAGTTCTCTTTCACCCTGTAATACATGAATTTTAACAGTAGTTTGATTATCTGCAATAGTTGTAAATATCATAGACTTTTTAATGGGGATAGTTGAATTCTTGTCTATAAGTCTTGTATATGTATTATCTTTGGTTTCTAATCCAATTGATAAGGGGGTAACATCTAAAAGTAAAAGGTCTTTCATTTTCCCATCAAGAATCATTGCCTGTAATGCTGCACCCTGAGCTACAACTTCTTCAGGATTCAGATCTAATAAAGGTTCTTTTTTAAAAAACTCCTTTATCTTTTTAATTATTAAAGGCATTCTACTCTGTCCACCCACAAGAAGTACGCCCTCTATCTCTTCAGGAGTTATATTAACTTCATCAAGGGAGTGTTTTATTAATTTAATTGTCTTATTAATAAGCGGCAATGTGTCAATCTCAAGTTGTGTTCTAGTTAATTTTTTTTGAAAATGATAGTTTTTTGTTTGTTCGGAATGGTACAGATAAGGAATTGAAATAAGAGTCTCCTGGTTAAAGGAGAGTTCGATCTTAGCTTTTTCTGCAGCCTGTAATATTCTTTGTAGAGCATTCTTATCACCAGTAATATCTGTTGAAATATCTTTTTCAGTTTCATCAATTATCCACTCAATGATCTTTACGTCAAAGTCACTGCCACCAAGAAATGTATCTCCAAAAGTTGAAACAACCTTATATATGTCTCCCGTAACTTCAACAATTGAAATATCGAATGTACCACCACCAAGATCATAAACGGCATAGTAACCATCTTTTTTTATTTTTTCTCCATATGCTATCAATGCTGCAGTAGGTTCATTTATTATTCTTGCGACTTCTAACCCGGCAAGTTTACCTGCAATTTTAGTAGCCTGTCTCTGAGAATCATTAAAAAAAGCAGGGACAGTAATAACAGTATTTCCTATCTCTTCTCCAAGATAATCTTTAGCTAAACTCAATAAATATGATAAAAACATACCTGAAATTTCCTGAGGAGAACACATTTTACCACCAAACATAATATGTGCATCATCATTTTCTGCTTTTACAATCTTATATGTTACCCTTTGTGCCATTTTATCAGATTCGTTACTACCAAACTTACAACCCATCAAACGCTTAACACCCCATATAGTATTTTCATTATTAGTGATAAATTGTCTCTTTGCTATATTTCCAAAAATCCTCTTATATGCTTTATCAAGTGCAACCATAGAAGGAATAACTCTTGACCCTTCAGGATTGGGGATAACCATCATATCCTTTCCTTCTAAATAACTTATACATGAATTAGTTGTACCAAGATCAATTCCAATATTTATCGCCATTTTATCCTCTCTCGATTACTGTATCCTCGACTTCCATAGGAACTGCAACTTTTGCCAATACAGGTCTTAATAATTTATCATTATAAATAAAGCCTCTCTGATATATCTCTATGACAGTAGGTTCACTCACATTAATTGTTTCTTCTTTTGATAATGCCTGGTGTAAATTAGGATCAAATGGTTTTCCAATTGCATCTATTTCAACAACATTGTTTTTCTTCAGTAAGTCTATTACCTGTTTATAGATCATTTCGACACCAGTTATAATAGAATTCTCTCCAGTAATATCTGATTTTACTTTTAGAGCTCTTTCAATATTATCCACTACCTCAAGAAGACTACTAAGAAAGTCACCAAGAATGTATTTTTTAAAATCTTCTTTTTCCTTTTTCATCCTCTTCCTGAAATTATCTACCTCAGCAAGGTTTCTTAAAAACTTATCCTTATAATCATCCCTTTCTTTAATAATTGATTCCAGAATTTTTTTCTGATCATCTATCCTGTTTAATAATTTTTTTTCAGAATATTTTTTTTTAGTTTTTTTTTTCTTTTCTTTAACTATATTCTCATCATCTATATCGCTTTTAACAGGTTCAAAGCTGATATCAACAATATCTTCATTATCTGACATTTCTAAACCTCCATTACTTCTCTTGAAAGTAATCTTGAAAAATAAGCAGAGTAATTTTCCACTTTTTTTATTGTATTCTGATAGTGGATATATCTTGGGCCGATAACCCCGATATTCCCAATTGGATTTTTTGAATGATAAAAATTTGCCGTAATCAAAATTAGATCGTCAAATTCAGACATTCCAGTTTCTTTTCCAAAGAGCACAGAAGAGTCCTCTTTATTATTCTGCAATATATCGCCTAGAAAAGAAGACAATTTTTCTTTTTCTTTTAAAACCTCAAGCACACCCTTCATTTTGTTAAAATCAATAAAGCCAGAATCAAAAACATTTAATTCGCCTTTAAAATGAAGCTCGGGTTTCACTAATTCTTCATTACTTAGTAAAAAATATAGTTCTTTATATATATTTTTATATCTTTCTTTATTTTTTGACTGCCTGTTCCTTATCTTTTTAAAAGTAGAGTTTAGATCATTACCTTTAAATTCAGTATTTAGTGTACTTTCCCATCTTTTTAACTCATTCTCAGAGTAGTTTTTGATAGTTTCAAATACTCTGGAAAATGTCCAATTATTAGAAGACATTATTATAAACATCACTTTATAATGAGCTACCTTTATTAATTTGATCCTTTTAAAACTTAAATCAAAAATAGAATTTAGGAATACAAATCCTATATTTTGAGTATTTTCTGACAAATATGACAATAAAGTATCAGAAGTAGCAGAAAAATCTGCTTTTTCATCTATATTAATTTTTGCTATAGAATCTGTATTATTATAATGTTCATCATTTTTTTTTGTTTTTAATCTTTTTAAATAAAATTTAATGCCTTTGTTTGTAGGAATTCTACCTGAAGATGAAAAGGTCTTATATAGAAAATTATATGATTCAAGAGTTTGAAGATCCTTACGTAAACCAGAACTTGATATAGGAAGTTTCCTGGATATATGTAATGAACTGACTGGTTTTTTTGTATAAATATACAACTCTACAAGGCAATCTAATATAAGTGAATTACGATTACTTAACCACATACAAAAATTTTAATATATCAACCCCTAAAAGTCAATGCCAGAACGCCATAAACTCTATACTTATTCCATAATAAACAATTAATATTATAATTTTAAAATTTAGAGATTTATTCCGTAATTGCAGATAACAGATCTCTTCTGCTTATAATTCCAACCAATTTATCGTTTTTAACAACAGGAATTCGATGATACCTTTTATCTATGAATAATTGAGTGACTTCGAATAAGCCTGTATCCGGAGTCACAGTTACAACAGATTCAGACATATACTCTGATACTTTTCCGGATGGAAATTCCTCAAGGCCTCCCTTTAATATAATACCTAAGCAATCCCATTCTGAAAGAATTCCAACTAATTTATGACCTTCATCAATAATTGGAGCTCCTGAGATTTTTTTCTTTATAAAAGTCTCAGCAGCTTCAAAAATTGTTGATTCAGGTTTAAGTGTTATTACAGACCTTGTCATATAATCTTTTACAAACTTTTTTGTAAGCATGAAAACCCCCTTTTTTTTCGTTAAAAATCAATTATATATTTTATAATAAATAATTTCAACAATATATTCAAAAAATATATTGATAAAAAAAACATTTCGTGTTACGATTTGTTTTTGTCGTGTTACGGAGAGGAGATGTTTAAATATTTAAAATCAGATTTCAATAAAATAGCTTTATTTATATTTTTACTTATTTCTGTGCATTTCAATCTATTGCCCCATGGTATCAGTTCTGAAATCATTAATGGAGGTATAGGTATTAAAGCTTTATATGCAGACTTATCTCCCTTTTCATTTGCTGAAACAAAAATATTTTCACCTGAAAAAAAACAAATACCTTTTCAAACTGGATTAACTGATAGAAATGGAGTTTTTATTTTCGTACCTGATGCAATAGGAATTTGGAAAATAGTAATAAGTGACGGTATGGGACATGGAGTTGTTAAAGAACTTACCATCAATGATATAAAAAACTTTAATAAAGAAAATTTTAAGCCATTATCCAGATGGTATAAGATATTAATCGGCTTAGCTGTTATTTTCGGAATAACTGGAATTATATCCTATTTTCATGCAAAAAAACTATTAAAAGGTGTAAAAAAAGATGCACATTCCTGATGGCTTTTTAACTCTACCGGCATTGATATCTACAAATATTGCATCAGCTGCTATATTATATCCATCAATAAAAAAACTAAATAAAGAACTCTCTATGAAGAGAATACCGATTATGGGAATTTCGGCAGCCTTTGTTTTTACCTCGCAAATGCTAAGTTTTCCAATTTTTGGTGGTACATCTGTACATATTTCAGGAGCTGTCCTAATTGCTGTTCTATTAGGACCGTTATCAGGAGTGATTATTACTTCATCTGCAATCATATTACAGTCCCTGCTGTTTCAACATGGCGGAATTTTAACATTGGGTGCAAATATTTTTAACATTGCGATAGTTCAATCTATGCTTGGTTATCTAATTTTCAAAATTTTTCCTGCAAAGAAAAAGATTATTGCAGTTGCATTTGCAGCATTTTTTACCAAAATCATTGCTTCAGCTTTTTGTGCATTTGAATTAATAATATCTGATATAATACCACTAAAGTCTGGCTTGATAGGAATGCTAAGCTCACATTCATTTGTCGGTATCATTGAAGGGGTCATTCTGGCTTCAGTATTCAGTGTTATTATCCGGTTAAGACCCGATCTTTTGGAGATGAAAAAAATATGAAACATTCTTTCTGGGATAAGTTTAGTAGTCTAAATAGCCCTATTCATAAGATAAACCCGCAGATTAAGATAATTTTATCTTTTTTCTTTATCCTGCTATTATCAATACTACCTTTAGATCTATTAATCCGGGTCTCCCCCATTTTTCTTATCTCACTTCTAATTATTATTTATATAGCAACCATTCCCATATTATATCTTTTAAAGAGAGCATTTTTAATACTACCTCTGATTGTCCCGGTCATTCTTTTAAATACTTTATTTAGAAGCGATATGGGTATAGAAATATCTCTCTTTTTTTTGTTACGATCTTTCTTAAGTATTCTTGTCCTCATATTGCTTGTATCTACTACAAAATTCAATACAATATTATCTACTCTCGGCAAGTGGCATTTTCCTAAAATTTTCATTATAATACTCTCTTTTATGTACAGGTATTTTTTCCTTCTTATAGATGAGCTTGAAAAAATGGTAAGATCAATTAAATTAAGATCTTCTGATACAAAAAAAATCGTTTTATTTAGATCTTATACAAATATCCTTGGAGTTCTTATGATAAAAAGTTTTGATAGAGCTGAGCGTGTTTTCCAGGCAATGGAGATGAGAGGGCTTGAAGACAATTGGATAATAAAATAAGAATCATAGAAGTTGCAAATATAAACTATTCTTATGGAAAAGACTCGCCGGTATTGCAGGATATATCATTTAATCTTGAACAAGGCATGTCATTAGGAATTATAGGACCTAATGGTGCCGGGAAGACAACTCTTCTATATGCACTATCGGGATTAATTAATGTAAATGGGGAAATAAAGATCTCTGGTCAGGAAATAACAAAAAAAACAATAAAAAATATAAGAAAAAATATCAGTTTTGTTTTTCAAAACCCTGATGATCAACTTTTCATGCCCACTGTATTTGAAGATATTTCATTTGGATTGGATAACCTGGGATATAATAAGGATGAGATAAAAAATATAGTTAAAACAGTTTTAAATAAAGTTGAAATGTCCGGTTTTGAAGAAAAAAGTGCACATCATCTCAGCCTTGGACAAAAGAAAAGAATTTGTCTGGCATCAGCACTGGCAAGAAATTCACAATTAATGTACTTTGATGAGCCTACAAACGAATTAGATCCACATGGTAGAAGAGAGTTCATTAAACTATTAAAAGAGATAGATACAACAAAAATCATAGTAAGTCATGATCTAAATTTAATCTTAGAATTATGTGATAAAGTAGTAGTACTAAATGATCAAAAAATCATAGCTCATAATGACTGCAAAAAAATACTGTCTGATAAACCCCTTATGGAATCCAATAAACTTGAAGTCCCTTCAGGGATATATTTAAGCCACCTAAAATAAAAATAATTATAAATAGTTATATAATGAAAAAGTGTCTGGCACCAAATTTTGCATCCATACTTAAATTATTTAAAAAAAAACAGTTTTATTAGCAAAGCTGGAGTTTATCAACAAGCAAGAAGTAAAAAAGTAAACCTCCGTCCCTCAAAATTTTCTTATACATTGTTAGTAGCAGATATTTTTAGTTTTTGCAATTTGTCTAAACTAATACTTTGTTTTTCAACTCGTAGTTTTCCAGAAAGAAGTTCGGTAAATGAATAAATTAGTATAAAACCAATATTTTTTTTTTCAATTTTAACTTTTCCTATTTTAGCCCCATCTTTTAAAAGGTAATTTGATTCGAATGAAGTTCTCTTACCAGTTATAATATCTGTGAGCTTTTGTTTGAATTCATTTGGAATTCTTTTCCGTTGTGGGTCGATAATTAAATTGGATAAATCGAAAGTCCAATACCAATTATCATTAAATGCTTCCATATAAGGAGCCGTTTCTAACCCAATTTTGGGGACTAAATGCCAATATTGGAGATCAGATTTAATCGTACAATATAATTCTATTTTAACATTATAAATATCACTTGGTCCCTTGTTTAAGAATAGGATTTTAAGAAATGTATTGTTTTCAATTTTTTTGATCTCGTATGGAGTTATGATATAAGGTGAATTATTAAGACGTGATGATGCTGAAAAAACTCTAAGTGCTCTTAGTAATAAATTGTCAATTTGGTAATTTAATACTTCTTCAAGGTTGTTTAGGTTATCCACAGGAAAGTACCAATAATTTTTTTGTTTGTTTCCTGAATTGTCGATTAAGTTTGAAAACTTATCCAGAAATTCAAAAATTCTTATATCAATATCGCTATGAATTTTAAGAAAACATTGTTTTCCTTTGGATTCATCATTTTTATATGCTTTCCTTAGATTATCAACTTCCTTATTTAAAAATATATATATTGGAATACCCAAAGATGGATCAATTGCTGCTTCGAATTCTTTGTATATGATTGTATCTTTCCAATTAAATTTCTTACTACTTCCAAATCGTTTTCCTAAAATTAAAACAAAAAGGTTACACTCTTTTACTTTTCGGATACAGCTATCATATGTGTCAATTGCAAATGGTTCTATGGGGAATTTATTTCCATACTCAGACATATATGTCTCAAATCCTTTTATTTCTAAAGTCTTTGAAACAATGTTTCGTTCTGCTTGTAAATCATAGATAGTCGAACTAATAAAAGCTATTGGTTTATTCATTTTACTTCCTCCTTTTTTTCTTTCTTTCCCCTACCCCATAAAGTCTATTACATCTATTTCTTTCATTAACCGATCTGTATTTACCAGGGCAACTATTATTTTCTGATAATGTGAAATATCATCATAAGAGAACTCTCTCCCTTTTCGATCCTTTGACCATTTTTGAGACGGTTTAAACATAATTCACCTTTTACTACTTGAAAATTTTAATTTTAATTGATAGATAAAATTATAAAACTTTATTTTTAAATTTGCAAATATATAATGAGTTACATTATAGAAGAAAAAGTGTATGGAACCAAATTTTGCATCCATACTTAAACTATTTTTAAAAAAAAGCAGTTTTTTTTGGCAAGGCTGGAATTTATCAACAAGCAAGAAGTAAAAAAGTAAACCTCCGTCCCTAAAATTTTTTAAACTTTTTTGGAGCAGAATAATACAAATAAGTGTTTATTAAACCAATGTAAGCGATCAATAAAGTACACCTTCCATAAAAAAAAGTTATATGTAATTGTAACGACCGGTAATCATAAATGAACCGGTTTGCAACCAAATTTATTTGGGGGCTCAAAATCATTGCAACTATCCTGTTACCTTATAATATTTATATCTCACGTGAGAGGTTGAGGTCCGGCTACATACATATGCTTTGCTATAAAAAGTATAATGATAATTATTGAAATAATACTAAGCAAACCAAAATAAATACATTTGAATTTTTTCTTCTTATTTGTACTAACTTTATTAGATTGAATTAAATTGCTCTCCTTAATTAATTTACAGAATACAATTAATGTAGTAATTTGAAAAGGAGTTGATAGAACTAAATGTAAAACAAAAAAATCCCAAAATTCAATTTTATTAACTTGATCCAAATAGATTACATAAGCAAAAAAGCACCATGACAAATACAAAAAAAATGCTGCAATCAGTTGGCCAATTGCTTTCTTTAATTCATTTTTTCTATACTTTACAGCAATAACCCAAGCACCAATAATACTACTCCACCCTAATAAGATACCAATAATAAACTTAGACTTAAATGTAGAGAGTAAAAAAATATATATCATTGGAAAAGGTATTGGAAATTCAACAAAAACAAAAATACTTAAGAAAAATGTAGCTAAAAGAATATTATATTTTGTCATAATATTTGTTGAGATAACAGCTCCCACTGTTCTTGATCTTCATTTTCTCTAATATAATAATGTATAACTTCATCAGATTTATAACAACATCTCCTTTTATTTGTAAGCGTCAATTGACTCTTACAGTTTTGCTATCGAGGTCCCAAAAACAAATATAAAAAACAAATAAGTAAAATATAAAAAAAAGGCTTGACATTTATTATTATTATTTTGTTTAATTTAATCAAAAAAATTTCTTCAATTAATTCTTTTGTATAAATCAAAAAAGCTATTTGAAAAGGTGCTGACATTACTATCCAAAATGTGAAGAATCCCAAACGATCGAAATCTCCTCCGATATTATTATTTCCATAAATTGCTAAAAACAACCAGGATATATACATAAGGCATGCTACTGTTAGCTGAAAAATCATCCATCTTAGCTTTTTTTTATGCTTATTAATTATTACAAAAACCACTCCAATTATACTAAATATTCCAAGCATAAAACCAATAGATGATATTTTTAGAATAATTTCATTAAAATTTAATAACATGAGAATAATTGGAACTGGAAAACCTTCTATACTAATAAATGCAATAGAATAAGTCCCCAGAAGAGTTAAAAGTTTATTCTTCCATAATATACTTTTTATATTGTTTGTTAATGTATTAGCCATTTTAAATTTAACCTCATAATAATAAATGTTTGTACAAAAAAAAGGTGCCAGGCCAGTTTTTTCCATTCTCCCATTTTCCTACCCCATAAAATCTATTTCATCTATTTCTTTAATGATCCTATCTGTATTAACAAGAGCAACTATAATTTTTTGATAATGCGAAATATCATCATAAGAGAGCTCTCTCCCTTTTCGATCCTTTAACCATTTTTGAGCCGGTTTAAACATAATTCACCTTTTACTACTTGAAAATTTTAATTTTAATTGATAGATAAAATTATAAAACTTTATTTTTAAATTTGCAAATATATAATGAGTTACATTATAGAAAAAAATAAAAAAATTGCATGGAACCAAATTTTGTATCCATACTAAAACTATTTAAAAAAAAAACAGTTTTTTTGGCAAGGCTCGAATTTATCAACAAGCAAGAAGTAAAAAATTAAACCTCCGTCCCTCAAAATTCTTTGAAGAAAAAAGTGCACATCATCTCAGTCTGGGACTAAAGAAAAGAATTTGTCTGGCATCAGCCCTGGCGAGAAATTCAAAATTAATGTACTTTGATGAGCCTACAAACGAATTAGATCCACATGGTAGAAGAGAGTTCATTAAACTATTAAAAGAAATAGATACAACAAAGATCATAGTAAGTCATGATCTAAATTTAATCTTAGAATTATGTGATAAAGTAGTTGTACTAAATGATCAAAAAATCATCGCTCATAATGACTGCAAAAAAATACTGTCTGATAAAACCCTTATGGAATCCAATAAACTTGAAGTACCATCAAACATATATTTAAACCACTTAAAACAAAATAATTAAAATTGTTAAATGGTTAATGAAAAAGTAAACCTCAGTCCCTCAAAATCGCTCAAATTTTCTATTATAATATCAGGAAGTTTAAATCTTAAGATCTTTAAGCAATCTTTCAACCCGTTTTTCCTCTGATTGCTTTAGTAATTCGGACGCATCTTCAGGCAGTTTTTTTAAAGCTGATATAAAATGACCCATTTTTATCCACTCCGATACATCTGGAACTTTATTTTTTATCCTGAATGAAGAAAACTGTTTTTTTCCTGAATCTGTTAAATTATAAACAATCCGGTTAAAAGATCTTTCCCCAATAACAATGTTTGCCAATTCAAAATCTTTTAGTACATTCCACGCACTTTTCTGAGTGTATCCGGTTTTGGATGCGATAACCGGAGCGATGCAATTTCCGCTGTTTATAAGCTCTATAACTATATCAGCCCTAACGGTATTCCCAAATAGTAATTTTGCTTTTATCCAGGGATTAGTTTGAGAAATATATCTTAAATTTCTTATTTTATCTGAAACTACAAAAGTGTTACGTTTAAAACCAAATTGAAGAAATTGTTTGTCTTCATTTTTACCTGTAAAGAGCCTCCGATTGTTAAACTTTATAAAAAATGTCTGATCATTTTCTTTATTTACATCCTCAAAAATTGAAACAAATCTGCTGTCATCTCCCTGCTTTTTTAGAATTGAAGCGATAACATAGAATACTCTAATTGAATCTTTATCAATTTTTTTCAGAATATACTGCAGGCGGTTTTTAGAAATGAACCTTGAATGTAATATGATAAAAGATAAGGCTTCATCAAAAAGTCGTTGATCATATCGGCCTAAAATGCATAATCCGATAATTGCTTCCTCAGGAGACATTGCAAGAGTAGATCCTTCGCCAAAAAGTCCAAGAGTGAGCCAGACATCCCATAATTTTTTGAGATTCTTTTCAATTTTAACTTTATAATTTTCCGGCAACATTTTTGTACCCAATTTGTTCAAGCATTGATTTTAATAACAAGAAAAAAGTCTCAGATGTATCCTGGCTACAAATCCAAGAGGATGCATCTAACAGTTCCTTATCAGAAGGTTCCAATTTAATTAGATCATCAACATGGTATCCTCCTCTGTCAACAGAGGCATAAAGTTTCAGAAATACTTGATCAATCCTGCTTATGAATCCAATTGTAAGATTTTTCCCATATTTTTTTTTTATAAGTCTGTCCAATAACCCCGGAGGTAATCCGGTTTGTAAAAAAGATTCCGGTCCAGTGTTTATCCAGTTTGAAGGTAAGTTTAATAATTCAGCTATAATGGAAACCTGTTCTTTAAATTTTGTATCAAAACCTGCATATTCAATCTTTTCTTCTGAAAACTTTCCGATCACATCAATATCTTTGGTTGTTCTTTGGACAAGATTTAATTCTGCCAATGCAGCACCACCGCACACAATAAGCTTCCATTCTTTTTCAGGAATAACTAGTTTTAATCTCTCACCTAAAAGCAACAGAATTTCACTAAGATTTTTCTTCCCTATATTTTGCTTCTCACCTTTATTCATAATACTAATATAGAATAAAAAAATCATTTTGTCAAGTATTATGTTTACTTATTTAAAGTATTATATTTACTTATTATAAGTATTTATTTTACTTAAATATATTTTAAAATCAGAAAATCAAAATATCAATACCCTGTGCCTTAAAGAAAATCGGACTGGCACCTTTTTATTGTTTTTCCTTGTATTAATATTGGCGAGCCACAAGCCACAAGAAGAATTTTAAAGTTTTACTTTTGTTTTTTTTAATTTATCTTTAACTCGTTTCGTATGAACATTTTGCCCACCTAATGAGACTTCATTTAGATTAACAGATTTTGAATGACATTGAAATGCATCCTTATATTCTTTCAGATTATACAAAGAATCACCTTTTCGTTCATAAGAACGAGCAGAATTTTTATTTATTTCTATTGCGTTATCAAATGCTATAATCGAATCTTCATATTTTGATTTACAAAATAGTATACATCCTTTTTGGTACCATGCATCATAATCTTTCGGATTAATTTTTAAAGCGTAAATTATAGAGTTATATGCATCATTATATTTCTTTTCAAAAAATTGAGCTTGACTTATCTTCAGAGAACTTTTAAACGACTTTGGATTAAGCTCTAAAGCTATTTTCAATTCATCAATTGCTTTTTTATATTTATTTGGAAATGGTAAATAGAAACGGATGTATAACGGTAAACAGAATTGGATGTGT
>CBDUZW010000080.1:0-21875 GCA_965371805.1 uncultured bacterium
GGTTCACGTACCGTTCTAAGAGAGGCTGGGGTGAAAATCCCTGGTCGACTCACCAATTGCAATAAGGGCATGTTTTAATGAATTAATAAATCTCAATAGGATTTAATTTTACGATATGAAATCAATTGGTCTAAGAAGTTTTTGTTTTTTAATGACACTATTATCAACGAATATTTTATTCTCACAAAATAATAATATTCGTTTTGAACGGATTTCCATTGAACAGGGCTTATCTCAATCTTCAGTTAATTGTATATTTCAAGATAGTCAGGGTTTTATGTGGTTTGGCACACAGGACGGATTAAATAAATTCGACGGATATCAATTTACCGTTTATCGACATGATCCAAAAAGAAACTCTAGTATAAGTAATAGTTATATCCAGTCAATTTTTGAAGATACAGAAAGTAATCTGTGGATTGGGACACGAGGTGGCGGACTAAATAAATTTAACAGAAAGACAGAAACTTTTACAAGATACTTGCATCAAACTAATAACCTAAAAAGTCTTAGTAATAACGTAATCAGTTCTATTTATGAAGATATTGAGGGTGACTTATGGATTGGAACACAGGGCGGTCTCAATAAATTCGATCGAAAGGCTGAAACCTTCACTTGTCACCGGAATCAAGCAAATAATCCTCAAAGCTTAGGTAGCAACTTTATTTTGTCGATTATAGAAGATACTGCGGGCAACCTGTGGATTGGAACTAATGGCGGTTTAAATAAATTCGATCGAAAGGCTGAAACATTCACACGTTACCTTCATCATCCCGATAATCCAAAGAGTCTCAGCCACAATTATGTCTTGTCGATTTTTGAAGATAGCGATTGCAATCTGTGGGTCGGGACACATGGTGGTGGACTTAATAAATTTGATCGAAAGGCCGAAACTTTTTCACATTACCTACATCAAGAGGATAAGCCTTTGAGTTTAAGTAGTAATTCTGTCTATACAATTATTGAAGATAAAGGCGGTAACCTGTGGATTGCTACACAAGGAGGCGGGCTTAATAAATTTGATAGAAAAACAGAAAACTTCATTCAATATCAGAATAAACTCAATAATTCTCTGAGTCTCAGCAATAATTTTGTCAGATCTATTTTTGAAGATAATTTAGGAATCCTATGGATTGGTACAGATGGCAACGGAATTAATAAACTAGATCCAAAGACAGAAGCCTTCAACCTTTATCAACATCAGGCTGATAATTTCCAAAGCATCAGTAACAACTCTATCAAATCAATTTATGAAGATTTAAACAACAACTTGTGGATAGGAACCAAGGGTGGTGGACTCAATAAATTTGATCCAAAGACGAAAGTTTTCAAGTACTATTCTCTCCCCCTAAATTCCAACAAGAACATTATCAGATCTATTTGTGAAGATTCAAGAAGTAACTTATGGATAGGGACAGATGGCGGAGGGCTTTATAAGTTTGATAGAAGTACTGAAACATATACATGTTATATAAATCAGCCCGATAACTCACTAAGTCTCAGCAATAACTTTGTCTATGCTCTACATGAAGATGCCGTTGAAAACTTGTGGATTGGAACTCTGGGAGGTGGTCTAAACAAATTTAATCGTAATTCAGAAACCTTCACCAGATACCAACATCAGCCCGATAATCAAAAGAGTCTCAGTCATAACAATATTTACTCAATTATTGAAAGTTCAGATGGCAATCTTTGGATTGGAACTATTGGTGGCGGGCTTAATAAATTTGATAGAAATACTGAAACAGTTACATGTTATATGAACCAGTCGGATAATCCATTGAGTATTAGCAATAACGACATATATGCTTTACATGAAGATGCTGAAGGTAATCTGTGGATCGGAACTGCTGGTGGCGGACTTAATAAATTTGACAGTAATACAGAAACCTTTATTTGCTACCGTGAAAGTGATGGCTTGCCTAATGAAGTAATAAATGGGATACTTGAAGACGATGAAAGAAACTTGTGGATAAGTACAAATTATGGAATTTGTAAATTCAACCCTCAAACAAAAACTTTTACTAATTATGACAGAAATGACGGTCTGCAAAGTGACGAATTTAATGGAGGAGCTTATTATAAAAGTAGAATCGGCATGATGTTTTTTGGTGGAGTAAATGGCCTAAACGAATTTCACCCCGACAGTATTAAGGATAATATTTATGTTCCTCCCGTAGTAATTACTGACTTTTTATTATTCAATAAATCAGTGAAAGTAAGCAATACTAAATCAGACAAATTTCAATTAAAACAACATATCAACTTTACCAATAAAATTGTGCTAAATTATACAGATTATATTTTTGCTTTCGAATTTTCAGCATTAAATTATAGGCAATCTGAAAAAAATCAATATAAATATAAATTAGAAGGTTTTGATGAACAATGGATAGAAACGGGCTACAAGCATCGTAGAGCAACTTATACAAACTTAGCACATGGTGAATATACATTTAGAGTAATAGCCTCAAATGATGACGGTTATTGGAATGAAGAAGGAACATCAATAAAAATAACAATAATCCCACCATGGTGGAAAACACAACTACTTTATGCAATATTAGTTATTTTAACAATATCAATTATAGCAGCCTATATTAAATGGAGAGAAAGTAAATTAAAACATGATAAAGAAAGCTTAGAAAGGACTGTAATAGAAAGAACATCAGAAATTGTGCAACAGAAAAAAGAAATTGAATCCAAAGCAAATCAATTAATTATTACCAATAAAAAATTGGTGAATGCATTAAATGAAGTTAAACAATTAAGTGGATTGATTCCTATTTGTGCATGGTGCAAAAAAATCTGTGATGATGAAGGCTCCTGGAGCCAAATGGAGAAATATATTTCTAGTCATTCTGAAGCGGAATTTAGCCATGGAATGTGTCCAGAGTGTAGAATTAAAGAGACAAAAAATTTACACAAAAATATATAAACATATAACAAAGCTAAGCGTTCATTATGGGGTAGTGGAAGCGAAGCTGTCATAGACGGCAAGGTAACTGAAATGAAACCTTAAAACTTTTATTTTTCTTTTAACAATAATTTTTTATTCAAATAAGCCCACTGGTCCTATTTTCCAAATAACACTACCCGGTTACGCCCTGCTTCTTTCCCGTTGTAAAGAGCTTCATCCGCCCGTTTCAGGACCATGGCAACGATTCCTTAACTGTACTGCAATAGAGGGTGAAAAGCACTTTATTATAGGGGGATGGGCCATTTAGTTTGATTTGTTATTTAGTCTTAATTGCATATTTAGGGCAAATCAGTCATAGGATTTAAAGGTTTTTGAAAATTCGGATATTCCAAATCCAAGATTCCCAAATTGTAAAATATCCTAAGCAATTAGACGCTTACATCTGTTTTTACATTAAGAAGAAAACTTCCTGATTTGCCTAGACCATATAAGACCTGGGGTTATCCAATTATGCCAATACTTTTTATAACAGCATCTTTGGGAATTCTGATCAATACCCTGATACAAAAACCGGTTGAATGTAAGCGTTAAACAGAACTTTCAATTACACACATCTTATTAATAATATGATTTTTTCAAAGATTTTTTTTGTTGACTTTCAAGGGAATAACTAGCACCTTTTTTTAATTAAGTGAGGGGCTCTCCATTAATATTAAAAAATATCGCTTGTTCAATCTGAAATTCGTCTCTTCCCTGATTAATGATCTCAAAAAGTTCGATCCATTTTTCCTGGTAAGGCCTAAGATCTCCGCCCAAAACAACCACTGCTCCGTCCTTGGTGCGGCTTAGCCCGCTGGCAGCAGTTACCAGCCCGCCACCTTCACTATTAACTGAATAGTTTAGAATTTTTTGTGCTTTTTCAAAATCAAAGAAAGTGATCATGGCCCGGCACAGGTTGTAATGATTCAGAATCTTCCAAACTACCATGGTGGAATCTTCACCTTTCATGGAGCCTGCCATTAATTTATCCCGGACATCAAATATAAAGTTTTGCACATCAGTTACCGAATCGATGGGGGGAAACTCATTTAAAGCGGATTTCTTTTTCTTTTCTTTGGCTATAAACTGGGATTTATTGGGTTGAATATTTGTGGATTTTTTAACTTTTGGGGAAAATTCCAAATTTACTTTATTAACAATTCCTTCTTCAGAATTCAGGATATCTTCTCCTTTATTTAAATAATTTTTGCCATAATTTTTCACTGTTTCTTTATGCCAATCATTGAGTGATGAGTTAATGCCACAATCAGCACAAGTTATCCCATTACCTGCTATTATCGCTCCCCTAGATAGTTGATTCAAGTAGTTTTTTAATTTTGCATCTTTACTTGAAATCCTTCCATTGCAAGCTGAGTTAGAGCAACATAAAACTACACTTTCTGAATCAATATTTTTATTTTTTTCTATTTTTTGTATCCTCTGTTTTACTATTCCAGCAGCCCACCATAATTTTGCATTTAATGCCGCTTTATCAATGTTTATTCCTCGTAAGTTAGCCCCATTTTCACACATAAAAATAGGATTACCGTTTTTGGGTACATACAAATATCCCTCTCCCTGGTTGTATTCTGTCTCAGGGCATGGACACTCATTATCAGAACAGAGGGCTTTGGATTTGTCGTAATTATTATTCGGCAACTCAAAAAACTGGCCGCCAATTATTTTTTTCATTACAGGCACAAGCGATTTTAGAATATCTATGTCTGTAATTTTTAATATTGCTTTCCGCTGTAGTTTTATATCCGTTTCTTGCTCTACAATTATCAATAGGTTTTTTTCCCTCTTTGTTGCTTCAAATATTTTTTCTTTCTCTTCAGGATGTTTTTCTTTTGAATATAACTCCCTAAAGAAATTCTCATCTTTAATCTCCGCTATCTGATAATTATTAAGTCTTTTACCACTATCATAAATTTCCTTCGCACCTTTTTCTCCATCCGCTACTGCAATTTTTTTGATCAATTTACTATTATCATTAAATAACTCAAGCATAGAGAGTTTTTCTTTAGTATTTTCACTTAAATAAAGCTTAGTTAAAAGCTCAATGTTGGTAATTCTTTTAAGGATATTATTTTTCTCCTTTTCATCTTTAGTCTCCTTAAACTTTTCCAGTAAATTCTGCTGTTCTTTATAATTAACTTCTGGATATCTATTCCTAATAATGTCGTGAACATCTACAAATATTGGATTTACTAACATTTGAAATAACTCAGAATCGCTCCTTATCATTCCAATAACTCTATCTCTTTCTTTCATGTTTCTTGAACTATCTTTAGCAATTTTTATTAAAGTTTCTTGATTTTCTATTTTTTCAACAGCTATTAATCGTATTCTTTGGTTGTCATCTTTTTCTGCAATTTCAACTATTTTATCTTGATCTTCACACTTATTTAATGCCCATAATTTAACATCCTCGTTTTTAATACTAAGCCCTATATCTACTGCAATTTTAGTTTCATTTATTCTTTTTAAGGCCTCAAGTTTTAAAGCACCGTCCGTTTCTTCATTAACAATTGCAATAAGATATTTATCTTCTTTAATCCGATTTAGTGCAGATAATCTATTCTCTTTATCTGCATCTTCGGTAGCAATTTTGCATAAAGATGCTTGATTTTCATTTTTGTTGATAGCTTTTAAGCGTACATTTTTGTTGCTATCATTTTCTGCTATTTTAATTATTTTTTCCTGGTCTGAACATTGTTTTATTGCCCAAAGCTTGGTGTTTTCGCTATTGCTCGCAAGTCCTAAATCTATAGCTATTTTAGTATCACTTATATTTTTAAGTACTTCAAATTTTACATCTTCTTTCTTTGTGTCATTTACTATTTTTATAAGATAATTATCTTCTTTAATCCGATTTAGTGCAGATAATCTATTCTCTTTATCTGCATCTTCGGTAGCAATTTTGCATAAAGATGCTTGATTTTCATTTTTGTTGATAGCTTTTAAGCGTACATTTTTGTTGCTATCATTTTCTGCTATTTTAATTATTTTTTCCTGGTCTGAACATTGTTTTATTGCCCAAAGCTTGGTGTTTTCGCTATTGCTCGCAAGTCCTAAATCTATAGCTATTTTAGTATCACTTATATTTTTAAGTGCTTCAAATTTTACATCTTCCTTCTTTGTACTATTCGCTATTTTAATAAGATCTTCATCATCTAGATTTACCCATTTATTATTAAATACTTTCTCAATTACTTGCATTTCTTCTTCATTTTCGAGAATATAAATAAGACTAGCTTTATCCTTTAAGGAATCAGCAACCTTTTCTCTTATTTCTATGCATCTTCCATCATGTATTATATTAGGTTGCGATGCTTTTTTATAAATATTAAATAATTGTTTATCACTGTATTTTTGGGGAATTTTATTAATAGCTTCGTTTTGGGCAGAATCTCCATATTCTCCCCAAAGATTTGAATCTAAATTTGTTCCCGTAATTTTCCTATAAATGGGTAGTATTACCCAAAAAATAGTTAAGACAATAACAACTGTAAAAACCAATAATTGTTCCATTTCTATCTCTCCTTATATTTATTAATAATTTAAATTTTAATAGTTCCGGGCTACTCGCCTTGTTGCTAACTAATATATATATTGCCATCTGAATAGTCTATTAAAGAAAGGTAAGTGCCTAATTCCTTTAAATTACAAGATATCATAATAAATTTATTTTTTCAACTCTGGATTATCAATATTCATTGGTAATAAATCAAATATTCTTTCTGGAGTTTTTGCTTTTGGATATTCTTCAAACAGATATTTCAAATATTTATATGGTTCCAGCCCATTTGCCTTAGCAGTTTCAATCAGGCTATAAAACAAAGCACTTGATTCTGCCCCTCTAGGAGACACTGCGAAAAGCCAATTCTTGCGTCCCACGGCAAATGGTCTTATTGCATTTTCAACCAGGTTATTGTCCATTCGAACAATCCCATTTTCAACATAATTTATTAACAGAGGCCATTGGTTTGCCATATAATTTAAAGACCTTCCCAATAGACACTGAGGTGGTATCTTTGGTAATGTAACTTCAAGCCATACTTCCAATTCTTTTATAATAGGAACAGACTTTTCCTGTCTTAAATTATAAAGACTATCTTCATTCAAATTCTTCTCTCTAGCTTTGCGTTCAATTAAGTACAGGTCCTGAATTTTCTTTAATGCAAAATTTGCTTTACTATTTCCTTTATATTGTATCTTTTTCTTTTTACCTGCAGCATTAAGAGCCTCTGTAAATTTCCTCCGAACATGCGCCCAGCACCCACTATGAATAATACCTTTTTTACCATCAAGAAAATTGTATCCCTGATATCCATCTGTTTGGACGTATCCCTTATAATCTCCTAAGAAATTCTCTGGAACCTTGCCACCCCTGCTTGGAGAGTAATGAAAATAAACTCCTGGCTTATTAAGATAAACTCCACGGAAAATCCACATATAGGAGTTAGTAGCGGGATCTCTTCCCGGTTCCTTTAATACCTGCATTGTTGTTTCATCTATATTTAGTAAAGGACCGGACAACACCCATAGTCTTAGCATCTCCAGTAACGGTTTTAAGATATCTGCTACATAAAAAAACCAGTTACACATCGTGGCTCTGGATATTTGCACATCATATCTTTCAAATTGCTGTTCCTGACGGTAAAAAGGAAGGGCATCGCAAAATTTACCGATCATAAGATGGGCAACAAGACTTGGACTTGCAAAACTCTTAGGGATTATCTGGGGAGGAACTGGAGCTATACTGACTGTTTTACCAACACCATCTACACCTTCACAGCATTTGCAGGCATATTTAGGCCTGATATGTAATTCAACCCAGAGCTTTGCAGGATCAATTTGAAGTTTTTCAGATGTTTCTTCTCCAATCCTGCTTTTTATTGCTCCACAACCGCATTGTTTTTCCTCATTGGAAATATCATGAATAACTTCAACACGGAGAAGATCTTCCGGAAGGGGCTTTCTTCCACTCTTTTTCCTCTCATGTTCTTTGATAACAACGGATTCTTCTTCTGGTTCAATTTCTTCTACTTCCTGTGCCCAATCTTCAAATAAGGATCGCTGCATTTCATCTATTTCATTTGGAAATCTCTCTGAAAGTTTTGCATAAAGCTTTAATCTTAATAACTTTAACTCTTCATGTAAAAATTCATTCCGATTTTCTAGAAAACCAACTTTTTTCTGAATATTAGAGTGTTTTTTAGTTAAAATTTTGATTGTGTCTTTCAGCTCTGAAATACTTTCATGTGGCTCTTTTTGACCCTCTTTTAACATGAGTAATTATACCATATTATGCTTGAGATATCCATTACATAGACTGTATTATCAACACTTTTAGAATATTGTTGAGTAGTTTTCATCACTAAATGCTCGAGGCTGTTTAAGATCTAATCCATCCAACAACCATCTTAACTCCCTGGAGTCAATTTCCAGTACTTCTAACTCATTTCTAGGCCATTTAAAAAGTTCTTTTTCTAGTTTTTTATACCATAAGCAAAACCCATTTCTTTCCCAATATAAAATTTTCAGTATATTTTTCCGTCTATTACAAAAAACAAACAGATGACCGGAAAGTGGATCTTTGTCTATATGTTCTGATACCATAATAGATAATCCGTTTACTGATTTTCGCATATCTGTCATTCCAAGTACCAGATAAACTTTGACTCCTGAAAGGGAATAGAACATTAAGCAGTTTGCAGAACTTTAATAAGTTTTCTTAAAGCTTCTTCACTGAAATTGTTTTTTAACTCTACTTGAAAATTTCTAAATGAAAATTTGATCTGAACTAATTCAGGAAAGACATTCAATTGCTCTTTCTGAATCTGTTTTTCAGGTTTTATTTCAACAATTTTTACATATGATTTTTTTTGAACAGGTTCCGATGTCTGCATATTTTTAAATTGTCTGCGCCAGTACTGAAAGGATTTAATACTTATATTATTTACATCACAGTATTTTGCTTGGGAAAGACCACTCAACTTCCAGCCCTCTACTCTTGATTCCCACTCATTTTGAACTGCCATTTGTCTTGCTGACTTTCTTCTTGCCATGGTCACCTCCTTGAAAAGTGAATCATGACACAGATTTATTCTAGTGAGAAGGTGTGGTTTACTGATCGCTTACGGTTGAATCACTCATAGGGGTTATACTAATTCTTACAGGTATCCCGGTTTATTTTTACTGGAGTAATAAAAAAAATCAGCAATAAAAAATTTGGTCATTGTTTGCCTAAACGTCAGTCAATTTCTGATAAATATCAGCAAAGGTCTGATGGTTTTTCTTAAAAATTTCAAGAATATCCGGGTCAAAATGTTCAGGTAGGGTTCTTCCATCACCCTCAGCAATAATGGAATATGCTTTTTTATGATCGAATGCAGGTTTGTATGGACGGGGACTGCGTAGTGAATCATAAACATCTGCAAGATGAACAATCCTGGCTTCTATTGGTATCTGATCGTTTTTAAGTCTTTTGGGGTATCCTGAACCATCAGAGTTTTCGTGGTGTCCAAGACATATTGCTCTGGATACTTTCATATATTCTGATGTGCCTAATATTTTAGCTCCATAATCCGGATGCAGTCTCATCTCTTTCCATTCTTCGTCAGTTAATTTTCCAGGTTTACGTAGAATGTCGGGATGAATGTGTACCTTACCAATATCATGCATCTGAGCTGCATGAGAAATATCATAAGCAAACTGTTTGGGGAGATTTAACTGATTTGCAATAAATTCAGAATATTTATTAATCCGGATTATATGAGCTCCTGTTAATTCATCACTTGCTTCAGCTGCTCTGGCCAGTGAATTCAACGTATTTGCATATGCATCTTTGACTTCATTTAATTGATCCTGAATCACTTTGAAGAAACTGCCATTTATGGTGAAATTTTTAAATGTTTGCGCCATAAACCTGTTTACAGAAGATTTATAATTAAAAGCAATAATATATATATCCTTTCCATGATAGCTGATATAGTTATGTATACTTCCTACCATTTTTTGTATTTCAGCATGAAATAATTGCTGAAATTCTAAAAATCCGTCATCTTTTTCATTCATATTCTGAAATACAACATCCTTGAATAGTTTTTTTTTGTTTATTTCATATTTTTCAAAATTATCGATTTGAATGTTAGAGTGTACCTGTCTCAGCTCTCTTCCGTCCAATTTATATAATGTCGAATCTAGAGTACTTTTTTCATTTTTTACAGATGTTAAAATATATGAAGGTAATTGATCCAAATCTTCTATTAATTCTGTGTAATCTTTTAACAGCTGGAATAAATTAGTATTAAAATCAAAATAACTGGGATTAAAGTTACTCATTAAATGGGCGGATATATCATTAATGATGACAATGTTCTGGAAAGAATCATTTAATTGATCAGTTAGATTTTTTGTTACAAGATGGTTTTTAACTTTCAATAATAATTCATCCTTATCTATCGGTTTGAATAAATAATCATTCGCGCCTGCTTTTAGACCTTTTAATTTATCCTCCTTGTTTTTAAGTGTAGTAACTATAATGATAGGAATATGACGTGTTGATTCATTCTCTTTAAATTGTACACAGAGATCCAGACCTAATATATCTGGCAAAATCATATCCAATAATACCAGATCAGGTGGTTCTGAATTCATTAATTCTAGAGCTTCAATACCATTTTCTGCTATTTTTAATGAATAATCATTTTCTAATAGTTCCTTTAAGATTTCAATGTTTACTATTTCGTCTTCTACTATTAATATTGTGTTTTTCCTAATCATAATTGTTCACCTTAATAACTATTTTATACTATTAAAAATTTAGTTTCAATGTGTTTTATATTTTTTTTTATAGTTGATTTTTTTATAAGTTTTAAATATACTCTATCCATGTTCAAAAAGGAAATGAGAAATATGGAGGAAATTCAGATTTATTATCCAATTAGAGATTTGACTAAAAAATGAAAAAAAAAATTGAAAAAGTAATTTTGCTTGTAGAAGATAATGATATGAACATGGAATTATTATTATCACAATTTAAGGTTGCAGGTTTTTCAAATTTATTAACAGCAAGAAATGGAAAGGAAGCGGTTGAGTTGGCAATGGAACATTCTCCGGATTTGATCCTTATGGATAATCAAATGCCCGTAATGAATGGCAACGAAGCTATTATCATGCTGAAAAGCAAAGGATATAAAGGGAATATTATTACTCTTTCAGCTTATTCCATGCATGATGATATTGAAAAATCTTTAAGTTTAGGTGCTATTGACTATATAGCTAAACCTTTTAGTTTTAAAACATTGTTTAAAAAAGTATATACCTATTTAAACATAGATGATTCTGACATTCCTATCAATTTACTAAATAAAACTGAGAATAAATTAACTGGTGAATCTAAATATACAATTAAAGGTTCTGTCTCCCAGAGAATAAAAAATGTTTTTATCCTTGATTTAGATAATAAAATGGAAAAAATTTATAAGATTTTAGACAAACAAGATTTAGGTGAAGGAAGACAGAAGATGGAAATTATTGCACATGGGTTTAAGGGATATTCGGAACATCTTGGTCTACCAGAATTGGCCTCTTCTGCAAGTAATCTTGAACAGAGAATTCAGAATAATGCTCCTGATAAAGAGATCATTTGGCTTTCAAAGGACTTTGTTGAGTTCTTAGAAAAGATTTATAAGAATAATATAAGTTAGTGTTTTAAGGCAAAATGAGTTTTGTATATATTTTTTTAGTTGCAATTGCATTAGCGATGGATGCGTTTTCTGTATCAATTATTGCCGGATTATTTAATAAGAAACCTGATTTTAGATTTTATTTTCGAATTTCCTTTCACTTTGGGTTATTTCAATTTTTAATGCCTATTTTGGGATATTTTTTAGGCGCCTATCTTGAGAACTTTTTACATAGTATAGATCACTGGGTTGCATTCTCATTATTGTTTATAATTGGTGTAAAGATGATTATGGATTCCTTCTCAAAAGATGAAAACAAAAAGAAAAAAGACCCCTCACGTGGATCAACTTTAATTCTTCTTTCAATTGCAACAAGCATAGATGCACTGGCTATTGGAATTACGCTTGGAGTTTTAAATAAGGCTGTTTTCTTCCCAAGTGTAATAATCGGAATAGTATGCATGCTCTTTTCCATTGCAGGTGTTTTTATTGGAAAGACTTTTGGACATTTTTTCAAAAAAATAGAAGTCATTGGTGGTTTAATATTAATCCTTATAGGATTGAAAATTCTTCTGGAACATCTTTTTGTTTTAAAATAAAATTTCTCTAAAAACAGATACTATATACTCAAACTTTACTTTTTTTTGCCTAGAATGCCCTTAATTGCAATGGCAAGTTCTTTTATTGATACAGGTTTCATAATCAACTCACTTATTCCCATTTTCATGAAATTATTTTTATTTATAAAGTTACTAAAACCTGTACACAAAATTACTGGTATGTCAGGTTTTATTTTATGGATCTCTTCGGCTAATTTTATACCTGTCATATGCGGCATGGTCATATCTGTTACTATCAGATCAAATTTATCAGGGTTGTCTTCGAAAGCCTTGAGTGTTTCTATGCTACTGGTACTACTCTCAACTTGATAGCCAAGCTCCTTTAACATTTGATTTCCGAGTTTTGCAAGAGAGATTTCATCATCTACAAAAAGGATTCTCTCATTATTTCCCATTAGATCAAGATGTTTATCCGTTTTTAATTCAATTTTTTTGACTGTTTCCAGGACAGGGAAATAAACATTAAAAATAGTCCCTTTTCCAAGTTGTGAAAAGACATTGATATGTCCATTATGACTTTTTATAATTCCATATATAACAGATAATCCCATTCCAGTGCCTTCACCATCTTTTTTGGTTGTAAAATAGGGTTCAAAAATCCGGTCTATAATATCTTTACCAATGCCTGAACCAGTATCATGTACAGTCAGTTGTTGATATATTCCATGTTCAAGATCAATTATAGTTGCATTATTTTCATCAATTACTGTCTCTTTCAGCTTTATTTCAAGTATTCCTCCATCCTCTCTCATTGCATGTTTTGCATTAGTACAAAGATTCATCAGAACCTGGTTTATCTGTGTGGCATTTCCAAAAATCATTCCAAGGCCATTATCAATATTATGATTGATTTTAATTGTCGACGGAAGAGATCCCCTGAGAAAATTAATGGTTTCATTGATTATATTTCCTATATTAACAGACTCCATACTTTGTTCACTCTTGCGGCTAAAAGCAAGTATCTGTTGTACCATATCTTTTGCTCTTTTTGATGCATCCATAACATGCTGCAGGTTTGTTTTTACTAAATCCATATTTGTAAGATTACTTAAAGTCAGGTCAGTATAACCCATTATTACGCCAAGCATATTATTAAAATCATGAGCAATACCACCGGCAAGTGTTCCAATAGCTTCCATTTTTTGAGCTTGCAAAACTTGCTCTTCTAATTGTTTTTGTCTTGTAATATCAGAAAAAATCCAAATCAGTGATGTTTGTTCTCCGTTCCGTTTCATTACTGAACTTGATAAATATGCTGGAAATTCTAATCCATTTTTTTTTCTTTGTAAAATTTCACCCTGCCAGCTGCCTTTGAGAGCTTCAGAAAGTATGGAAGAAATATCCTTATTATTATTTGGAGAATATAATAGGTCTATTATCTGTCCAAGCGACTCTTCTTTTGAGTATCCATAATTATTGACAAAGGCCTGATTTACAAACAAAATTTTATTCTTCTCGTCTGTCATGATTACGCTGTCACTAATGCATTTTATAGCATGAGCAAGTGTTTCAATCTCTTCTTCGATAATTTTACGTTCTTTTTTTTCCTTTTCCAGATCCAGCATTTTCTTTTCTATTTTGTTAACAAGCCGTTCACTATACAGTTTATATACATCACTATTACTTTCTAGTGGATCGGATATTAGTTTAGATTTGCTGTCTGATCTTTCAATAAAAGTTTCTTTAATTATATTTAATAAAGTTTGAGGCTCCTGAGGTTTAATAATAAATTTAGATGCTCCTAACTTCAATGCAAACTCTTCATCCTTTTTTTCAGTATATGTGGCTGTATAAAAAATAAAGGGAATATCTACCCAATCTTTATTTTCCTTTACTGTACGGCATAGTTTAAAACCATCCATGATTGGCATAAGGATATCAGCAATAATCATCTCAAATTTTTCTTTAGCAAGCATTTCAAGAGCTTCTTTACCATTGATTGATGTTGTAACATTATAACCGCTTCCATTCAACAGACTTTCCATTAAGTATAAATTATCCTTAATATCATCAACAACAAGGATGTTCATATAGGTACCTCCTTAAATGTATTCATATTATTGCATTATAGAAAATATTTTTCAATTTCTACTATAAATGTTTCTGGATTAATAGGTTTCTCTATATATGCTGTACATCCTGCATTTAGAGTTTTTTCCTTATCTCCAACCATGGCATAAGATGTTATTGCGATTATTGGAATATTCTTTCCTTCTTTAAAAGCTCTAATCTTTTTAGTCGCATTAAATCCATCCATAACAGGAAGTTGCATGTCCATCAAAATAAGATCTGGCTTTTCATTTCTAGCTGCCTCAACTCCAGCAGCGCCATCCCATGCTTCAATAACCTGATGGCCTGCATTCTTCAGGATAAAACGCATTAGATACATATTATTTACATTATCTTCGATAACAAGAATTTTTTTCATCTTTCTCATCCTTAATAGTTAATTTTTTATATTTACTGGAAGATTTAACATGAAATTACTTCCTTTGCCATATTCACTCTTGACTTCCATGCTTCCACCTAATATTGATGCTAGTTTTTTACTTAGATGCAGGCCTAATCCAGTACCTTCATATTTTTTTGTAGAAGACATATCCATCTGTTGAAAAGGTTTGAATAGTTTAGTCAAATCATCACTTCTTATTCCAATTCCAGTATCGACTACAGATATTCTGAGCCAATCATTGGAAATGATTTTAAAAATAATCTGTACTGAACCAATTTCTGTAAATTTAATGGCATTTCCAACTAGATTAACTATTATTTGCTTTAATCTTCTTTTATCACTATTGATTAATACAGGTTTATCAGGAATGTTCATAAGATTTAATCCTTTCTGCTCAGCAAGTGGTTTCGAAATTTCAATTATTTCCTCTATAAGTTCATTTATTTCAAAATCTTCAATATCCAGATCAATTTTTCCTGACTCAATCTTAGATATATCCAGAATATCATTAATTAAGCTCAATAGATGATGTGCACTATTTTTCACCATCCCAAGCTGCTTTTTCTGCTCAGAATTCATCTCACCGGCCATATCCATTAAAAGTAAACCTGTAAAACCTATAATTGAATTAAGAGGTGTACGTAATTCATGACTCATTGACGCTAGAAACATACTTTTTAAATGATCCAGTTCCTTCAGCCTGATATTTGCTTTAGCAAGATCTTTAGTTCTCATTGCAACTTTAATTTCCAGATCATTATGTGCTTTCTGAAGTTCTTCTTCAGCGATTTTACGTTTAGTTATATCGGATATTGAACCTAACATTCGGTAAGATTTCCCTTGCTTATCGACTAAGGCGATTGACCGGTCATTTATCCATCTATAGGAACCATCGTTATGTTTTAACCTATATTCAATTGTAAACTGGTCTTTAGGATTAGCCATGTATTCATCAAACTTTTGAATTATCAAATCCTTCTCATCCGGATGAAGACGGTTCTCCCATTCATCCTGGGAAATTACATCATCAGGTCTATTAAATCCTAATATTGATCTCCAACGAGGTGAATAATATGCCTTATTTTTCAAAATATCAAAATCCCAAATCCCGGAATTCGATGCTTTAAGCACTAACAAAAATCTTTCTTCCCTTGTTTGAATTTGTTTTAACATTTCATTAAAACTTGTGCTGAGTTGGCCAATTTCATCTCTACTTTTTTCTTTAATACGGATAGAATAATCACCCGTTTTTCCTACTTGCTGAGATTTAGTTACCAAATTTAAAATTGGGCTTGAAATGTTTTTTTGAAATATGATTGCAAGAATAAATGCAATAATCATTCCTAGAAATAATGCAAAAAGTATAATATATATATTATGTAATAAGGATTCTAGACGTTCATGCGTATTTAAACGGAGAAATATGGTACCTAAGAGTTCATCCTCATCAATGATCTTTTTGCTGATAGTTATAAAACTTTTAGAAAATTGAATTCCTTCAATACTTATTTTAGGATAGGAATAATCGTTAAAATCAAGTTTGCTATATTTGGCGAATAGCTTGTCACTTTTATCGTAAATCCAGGCATTTATAACATCCTTTTGTGAATCTAAGGATGTAAGAATCTTTTTTGCTGCATTGGGGTCAAAAAACCTTAAAGAAGAGATACTATTTGAGCTTAATAATTCAACTGTTGATGTGAGTTGTTTTTCAACTAATGTCTGATAATCTCTCCACTCATCATAGATAATATAAATACCTAAAAATAATAACACAATAAATGTTGTTAAAAGTTGAATTCCAATCAATTTGGTTTTGATGGAAAAATACTTTAAGTTTTTCATAATCCTCACTTTTTTTCTTTCACAAATAAAGCAAGTTTTAAAAGTTGCGAACTTGCTTTTAATCCAGCCTGATGTAAAGCTATCAAATTCATTTCAAACCTTATTTTCCCATTAACTAATAAAAAATTGATCATACCTCCGTCATAAGAAAAATTTTTAATTTCTCCAATAGTAAGGATGTTTTTGCCTTTAATTTGCAGTAATGTATTTGAAACAGTCTCTTCTACCTGGGATGAAATAAAAAGGATATGACATTTTTTCAAATTTTTTATATCTGAAAAATGCTTTATTAAGATTTTTCGCCCTTTTACCATTTTTTTTTTTGATATAGTTTGTAAAGTGGATAATATATTGCTATCGCCATAAATACCTATTATAAAAGAGTCAGAACTATTGTCATCCGACCATTCAATATACTTAGTGAAGTTATAAATGAAAACTGCTTTGATTTTGTCATTTTGAGAGATCTTATCAGCGTAAACAGTTAAGGTGCAATTGTATAAAAACAAAATTACCAGAATAGTTTGAATGATTTTTTTTATTATTATCATTTGTTTTTAAAATTTAAATTCCATTTTTAATAGAATTGTTCTTTGAGGTTGACGGTATCGTTCTACTGTACTTCGGTTTGATGTATGATAATACTCTGCATTAAGAAGATTTCTGATTATAAAATAGAAATTGAATTTGCAAACATCTAATAAAGATAATGTTGAATGGAGAATTATTGACTCCTTTATATGGTTGGTTCCAGTTGATGTAATTAATTGCGGATTTATTCTTTTACCAAGATAATTACCTCTAATATTAAGTTTTATATTCTTTTTTATAAAATAGGAAAATCCGGCATTTGCTGAATGTTTTGCGATTTCTGGGATTTCATCTCTATTTTCGTCATATGAATTATTATATGTATAGTTAAAATATAACTTTGTGCTTTTCGTATGGTATTCAATTGTGGTCTCCACACCTTTAGTATAAAGATGACCTTTATTTATCCAGCGCCAGTCAAAATCTATATTTTCCCTGGATAAACGTTCATTAAGCGTATTTTTATAAAGAGATAATGATAGTTGGATTTTATCTGAAATATTATAAGAGGTATTAAACTCAATGGATCTCATCTCTTCTGGTTTTAAATTTAGATTTCCAATACCGCTATAATAATCCCATGGTTTTGGTGCACGGAATGCTTCCATATAAAGCAATTTTGCTGATATGTTTTTTTGATTATAAACGAGTCCAAATTGTGGTGTTAATATTTTGCCATAAACACTACTCTTATCATAGCGGGCTCCAGCTGTTAAATTTATGGATTTGAATATAAAATATTGTGCTTGTATGTAAATACTATAAAGCGTATTTGTCTCTTTAGGAGGAGACAATGGATGAGGAGGTTTCTCATCGGGAGAATTACTATATGTCTTTGAATAACCGCTTGCTAATCGTTCACTTTCATATACGATTCCACCTGTAATTTTTATTTGATTAGAAGGATTATAGTGTAAAAAAGTTTCAAATCCAATTAAGTCATTAGGACGATAATAACCAATTTGACTTGTCTCATTTATGATTTGAATGGAATTATTTAAAACTGTTGCATCACGAAAGTACATTTTTAAAGAAAATAGCCATTTTTTTGAAAACTTATAATTATATTTTAAATAGGTATTAATAAATCTTATATTCCATAAGGTACCTCTATCATTATATTCAGTCCCGATAGATTTATAATAGGTAGATGCAGATGTTTGTTTATTTAAAAAATCTACACCTAATCTTAAGTTTTTATAGTTTAGCTTTAGATTTAAGGAAAAATCATTTTCAAAATTCTCCATATTTTCAGACCAGTTTTGATCGCCTTTGTCTCCTCGAAGGTCTGCTTTTTCTGATGTTTTATACATTGCAGACAGGCGTAATCCAAAATCGTGTTGTTTACTATAAAAACCATAACCTGTGTTTATTGATCGTGTGTCAAATGACCCGGAAAGATAACTAACATTCAAACCTTGATTATCATTTGCCTTTTTTGTAATTATATTTATAATGCCTGATATTGCGTTTGTACCATATAAAACGGATGCAGGTCCATAAACCACTTCTATCCGATCTACTTCAGAGAGATTATATTGTCCTCCTCCATAAAATCCACCGGAGTTAAGTTCATTAATTTGAATTCCATCAATCAATACTAGAATTAAATTATTCTGATTTGGAACTCCTCGTAAAAAAACATAACTATTCAAACCAAGAATATTACGAAATTGAAATCCGGGAAGATCTGCTAATACATCCTCTAAAGTAAAATACCCATTGGATTTTATTGTACTGGCTGAGATTACTCTCACTGTTGCAGGAACCTCACTTATTTTCTGCATTATCTTAGATGCAGACACAATCTCAATATCAAGTAGTTCTGTTATATCTAATTCTAACAATTCATCCAGATTTTTTTCTTGAGCATGAAGGCCTGATGAAATTAAAATCATACATGCTATTAAGAAGAGAAAAGATGGTTTTGATGTTTTTAAATATTTCATATCAATTATCCTTCTAATAAATTAATAAATATTTTTAAAAACTTTTTACATCGATCTAGTGAAACTATAACTATCACTAAAATTATTATATTTAATTAAAAATAAAATGTCAAACAATTTTTGTCAGATTGTATATGGTGCTTGTTTTTTTTTGTTTAATTTGTTAATATATTTACTACTACAATATAGGAGATGAGTTTGTATGGATAACAAATTATCACGATCTAACTGGAAAATAACTATGTCTTTTGGTTTTGTATTATTGCTAGGTTTTTTAACTATGTCACAATATGCAAATATACATGATACCTGGGATAAATTGTTGAAGAAACATGTATTGAGCGGTAAAGTGGACTATCAAGGTTTTAAAGCTGATCTGGGTAAATTTAACACTTATTTGAAGGAACTGAGTAAAGCTGACATTTCAAATTATTCACAAAAAAAAAAGCTGGCATTCTGGATAAATGCGTATAATGCTTATATGATAAAATTGATCCTCAATAATTATCCCCTTAAAAGTATTCTTGATATAAGCCAACCATGGAAACAAAAGATCTGTAAAGTTGCGGGTAAAGTAGTGGATTTTGATTTTATCAGACATAAGATACTGCGTATAGAACACCAGGAACCCCGGATTCATTTTGCTATAGTAAATGCCAGTATTGGGAGTCCTGATTTGCAGCCATTTGCATTTAGAGCAAATATGATAGATGCGCAATTAGGGTATGCAGCAAAAAGATTTTTTGGTTCTGAAAAATATTTTAAAGTCCTTGAAAATGAGGAGGATGGCTGTTATATATATATCCATATCAATAATCTTTTTAAATGGTTTGACGATGATTTTGGATCAAACAAAAAAGAAAGAGTTGCATTTATATTTCCTTATACCGAAGGAGAAAATCAAAGACTCATTGAAAAATCAGAGACTATAAAAATTATATACAAAGAATATGATTGGAACCTGAACGATAAATAAGTAAGTTATATGGTTAATCTACCACACTAAAGTTAAACCTTTCTTTGCCGATACCAAAATTAAAAAATTGGATTTGAAGTGGAAATCCTGATATGATAATCTTTATATTAAATTGGTGGTGTTCATAAAATTTCAGTTTAAGATAAATTATTTATAAATAGGAGATAATGAATGAAAAATGATTTTAATTTAAGAAGAGCTATGATAAGTTTTATTATGTTGATAATTGTTGCCTCAATGTATTTTGGAACTGATAAAGAGCTGCCCTTGAAATTTAGTGATGCCGCTTTCTGGCAGATTTTTGTTTCTGGTATTCTAGTTGGAAATATTATTTCAAGTTTCATTACATACTCCAGAGAAAAAAAACAAAAAAATAATATAATTAAAGAGTAATCTCTCAAGTATATAAAAAATAAAAATTAGTTTTTTCTTTTATACTCTTTTACCAGGTCAATTGTATGAGTTAATAGTTCAGGTCCTCCAAATTTCCCATGTCCGGGAATGACTGTTTTTATGTTCTTATAGTTATCTGTTATTTTTTTAATTGTGGGGATCCATTCATTAACCCTTGCATCTTTTGTGTTTCTAAGTTTTTCTGAATTTAATGATTTAATGAGGCATCCACCAAAAAGAATCCTTTTGTCCGCTATCCAGACAGTAATATTGTCGAATGTATGTCCGCCTCCAAAAAACCTGCATATTATTTTCTCACCATTAAGATCAATTTTATATGAGTCTTTAAATGTATTAGAGGGGAGGGGTAAATTTAATTCTTTACATTTTTCATAAGTAAGTATATTAGCAATTGATTCAATTTTTCTATTTTTAATATATTCCAATCCTCCTAAACAATCATCGTGAAAATGTCCAATTATTAATTTAACCACCTTAACCTGCATTTTTTTTTCGATATAGTTTACTAATATCTCAGTATCTTCATTCTTTACTGGTGTATCAATTAATATTGCCTCTCCCTTTTTAATGATAATTAAACCATTTGATGGATATCTTCCAAATTTTTTACTGTCTGTCCATGAAATGTGTACATAAATTGAATCCTGAATTTGGATTAGCTGAATATTTTTATTGATATTAATGTTTTTTCTGGTCCCGGAATTTAGTACAGTCAGGCATATTAGTACCAAAATAGAAAATATAATTAGTTTTTTGTGCATTTCATCTCCAATAAGCCAAATCTTACCATATTTAAGTTAGGAAGTAAGCATAATAGATTTCTATTTTATGGTAGAATAAAATTCTTAAAATATTGAGGTGAATTATGCAAAATATTATTGCACAGGTTAAAGTAGTTCCACTGGGAACAGAGACTACATCTTTAAGTAGTTATGTTGCAGGAGTAGAAAAAATTCTTTTAAATTATCCTGATTTAAAATCCATGCTTACTCCTATGTCAACTATTATTGAAGGAGATATAGATCAAATTTTTAAAGTGGTCAGAGAAATGCATGAATCTCCTTTTCTTCAGGGAGCTAAAAGGGTAACAACTCAGATGTCTATTGATGACAGAAGAGATAAATCTGCAAGTATGCAGGGTAAAATAGATTCAGTAAAAGAAAAAATGAAATAAAACTACTGGCTAAGTTTTAATGACTTATGGCAATTATTTTAATTATCCTAAAATAAACCTATTGCAAATGAACCGGGCTCTTTTTTTAAAAATTGGGGTTCTCGGCCAAAAACTATGGGTAGCAAAATTGATGCCATTTAAAAATCCCATTTAAGATAATTCATAAGATAGCCAGTTTTTTGTAAAGTTTTCATTCTAA
>CBDUZW010000081.1:0-20345 GCA_965371805.1 uncultured bacterium
TTTTATGAAGCAACGACCTATCGTTTATAGTGTTTTTTTTATGATGCAACACGTAGTTTGATCATTGAAACTTTAGATTTTTAAGTATTTTATACTACTTTTGCTTTTTTCAATGATAATAAAGTAAGAATACAAAAAAGTCACCAATATTGGGGGCGTATGGCTTTTTTTTTAACTTATTTTTAGAATCTGTTAGCTATAAAGCAATGCGAGATAAGGTAGATATATACGGGAAAAAGAAAAGTGAAAAATGTTCAAGTGCTGAAGAGTGTGATAAGTAATGGCTATTGATTTCTCTTTTGGTAGTTTTCCACAATTTTACTAATGAAATAGTTGAAAATTATTTAAAACGAAGTTTTGCAAACTAGAAAATTGATAACAAAAGACCTGTTTTATAAAATATCTGGATACTGTTTTAATACACTGTTTAAAAAAGAATTTTTGATTTCTTTTTTAAATTTAAGAGAACTAAGTTTATCGACTTGTTGTTTTATATATGAAATGTCCACAGAAGTGAATAGGCGTTTAATTTCAATAATTGATAAAGGATTCATTGAAAAATTTGTAAATCCCATTCCTAAAAGCATAAGTGCTGTCAGTCCATTACTAGCCATTTCCCCACAAACAGTTATTTCTTTTCCAATTTTAGTAACTTCAATAAATATTTCTTGAAGTGATTCAATTACAGAAGGATTAAAAGGACTATAAATATAAGAAACAGAATTATTATTCCGATCAACAGCAAGTAAATATTGGATCAGATCGTTAGAACCAAGTGAAAAAAAATCAACCTCATCCTTTAAATGTCTGATTAATTTAACCGTACCTGGGATTTCTATCATGATTCCAAATTCTAATTTTTTATCGGGTAGAAGTCCCTCCTTTTTTAGTTTTCTTCTCTCTGTATTTACAATTTTCTTTAATTCTATAATCTCTTCAAATTCAGTTATCATTGGAAATAATAATTTTATATTTCCGTTTTCATTTGCTCTTAAAATAGATCTAATTTGGGTTCTTAATAATTTGGGCTCTTTTAAAAACAATCTTACCGCCATTGTTCCTAGAGCAGGATTCTGTTCATTTATATCTTTAAAAAAATCATTGGTCTTATCTCGACCAACATCAAAAGTTCTAATCACTAATTGATTCGGGAGTACTCTTTGTGATATATTTTTATAAATAAGATACTGCTGCTCCTCTGATGTGGCAACTTTTGCATCTGTAAAAAGAAACTCAGTTCTAAAAAGCCCTATTCCTTTTGCTCCATAAGAGTTGACTCGCTCACTTTCAAATGGGAATTCTATGTTTGCGGATAAAACAAAAGGAACTGAGTCTTTAGTTCTATCCGGGAGTTTTAAGACTTTTTTCTTTTTTTTTATATATGATTGAAACGCTTTTTTTTTCTCTTTATATAGCAGTATGTTTTTAGGGTCAGGCTTTATAATAATATTTCCCTTAATACTATCTACTATCAATGAATCCCCGTTCTCTATTAATTCTGTCCCATTCTTTGTCCCTATTACTGTTGGTATATTGAGAGTCTTAGCAAGAATGACACTATGGGATGTCTCACAACCATTATCTAAGACTAATCCGAGTATTTTTTTTTTTGACATAAGTGTAGCAGCGATGGAGGGAGGGATATCATCGGCAATCAGAATTATATTATCTTCAGCAATAGGTTTGATTTGATTAGATTTTAAGTTATTTATTATTCTATTTAATATGTCTGAAATATCATTTCTTTTTTCCTGAAATGATAAATCCGGAATATTGCTGAAAAGATCGGAGTACTTTTTTTCCGTTTGTTTAATAGCCCATTCTGATCTAACATGATCCTTTTTTATAATTTCAACAATTGAATCGATTAGAGTATTGTCCTTTAATAACAAATATTGAGTCTCTATAATTAATGCAGATTCTTTACCTATTTTTTTTTCAAGATCGGCAGATATTTTCCGTAATTGAGATGTTGATTTTCTTACACTGTTCAAGAACCTTTCTTCTTCAATTTTAATTTTATCTTTTGCTATTATTTCTTTAAATATATGGTTTTTCTTTGAATGTAGAAGAAAAGCGTTCCCAGTCTCTATTCCAGGAGTAATCGGATCACCTTTAATTGTTTTTGGCATATGAAAAGACTTATTTTTCCTCGTCAAACTTCCTGTCAATGAGACTCTTTATAGCTGCAACAGCTTTGTTTTCATCATCACCGTCTGCATTAACTCTTATACTGTTTCCAACTGAGGCGGCAAGAGTTAATATTCCAAGTAAACTCTTTGCATTTACTTTTACATCATTATATATTATTCCAATTTCTGAACTGAACGAATTTGCCAGATGTGATAATTTTGCTGCAGCTCTTGCATGAAGCCCTAATCTATTTACTATTTCAGTGTTTATTTCAACCATTTTTTTTCTCTCCTAAATAATCGCTTATTATGTTTATTCCATTTACAGCATCGTTGTATATTAAAGCTATCAAGTCTCTGAATTTCAACCCCTTATTTTTATATGTATGAAATTTAATTATTGCCGGTAAGTTAACTCCAGTAATAATTTCTACTTTTTCACTTACAAACTGAAAACATATATTCGAGGGAGATCCCCCAAACATATCAGTAAATATTACGATATCTGAGTTTTTATTTGAGTTAAGGTAATTCTTCACCTTTTTTTGTATTTCATCTCCCATATTGTCCCAGTCAACATTAATTGATGTAATCCCGATGTCAGATTCAAATATTTTTTCTGCAACTTTAATTAGCTCATCGCCTAAATTGCCGTGTGTGACCAATATCGCCTTAACCATCGTTATTCTCTTTATAATAATTATCTAAAAATGAAATACTGCCATTACGTCTGGCAATATAATATTTAACCGCAATCTCTATCAAAAAAGATATGTTTCTTCCAAGTGATACAGGAATTATAAACATTGGGACATCCTTATCAAGAATGCTATAAAATAAATTCTCTTCGCCTAATCTATCATATTTTTTCTTAGGACTCCATTCTTCTATTGCAATAACAAGCTCAAGTTTTTTTTCATCGGTTACAACACCTTTTCCAAAAATATCAACAACATTAATAATACCTAATCCTCTTACCTCAATCCAGTTTTTTATTTTATCAATTGACCTGCCAATTGGCTCTTCATTAGAGTTTAAATAAAATTCAGTAAGATCGTCAGAAATAAGATGATTACCTTTATTAACCAGTTCAAGTGCAGCTTCGCTTTTTCCAATTCCTGATTTTCCAATTATTAAAACGCCGATCCCCTTTATATCAAGAAAGACTCCATGTACTCTTATTTTTCTTGAAAAGTGGCTGAATAGGCAGTTTGATATTCTTGAGATAAGTAGAGACGTACTCAGCCTTGAGACAAGTATCGGAGTTCTATTTTTTTTTGCAATTGAGATGAACAGTTCATCAACCTTTTGCTCTTCCGTTATAATAACTGCTGGAACTTTAAGTGACAAAAAAGCTTTTAATTTTCTTTCGTACTCTTTTTTATCAAGTTGAGTCAAATAACTCATTTCGGTTTTTCCAAATATTTGAATTCTGTTTGCTTTTACATACTTATTAAGTCCAACTAGAGATAATCCCGGTCTTTGGATCTTAGGATACAAAATTTTATTTTCACCCATTTTTTTATTAAAGATTTCAACAAATTCCAGATCTGACTGTTCCAATAGAGAGTTAACTGGAATGCTGTCCTCTGTATTTTTGCTCTTTTTTATTAATTTATTTATCATAATTATTTTCTTTAGTTTTTAAATAATCTAATATTTTTGAAGGGCTTAAAGATTTGGTCTCTTTTATAAAATCAGGGCAATTTTTTATCATAGAAGCTGCTGCTGCCAGAGTTTGAAGATGAGAAACTGGAGAATTTACTGGAGAAAGAATGAGGATTATTAAGTTTATTAATTTGTTTTTATTCTCATTATTAAAATTGATTCCAGCTTTTGATAAAGCAACGAAAACCACTGTTTCTTCTAATTCTTTTATTTTTGCATGAGGAATCGCGGCATTGTATCCAATTGCAGTAGAACCCAGTTTCTCTCTTTCTAAAAGCTTAGTACAAACAAGTTTTTTATCCTTGATATAATCTGTGGAACTCAGGATGTTAACTATTTCAGTGAACAACTCCTCCATACTCTGAGAAATACAATCTGATTTAATTAATTCCGGTTTTAGAACAGTGCTGAGTTTCAATGTTAATCTTCTTCAATAATGGAGAGTGAATTGTTTTTATTATAGAAAATGACAGTTGTTTTATCTGTATCTGAATTTCTGAACATATATGCGTTTTCACTACTATCTTTTAAATAAAATGCTGCTTCTTCAATTGATAAAGGTTTTTTTGAATAGTTATTTAATATAGTTATTTTATCAATATCCTTTTTAGATTTGTCTGGCGAATCATTCTGTTTTTCTATAAAGTCATAATCTGTTTTTGGTAAATTTGAACGTTCTCTTTTCTTTTCCTCTTTAATTTTATCTTTATTCTTTTTTACCTGTTTTTTTAAATTTGTAAGTGCAGATCTGACAGCTTGCTTTAAGATTGGATCGTTTTCTTCCACATTATAATTATATAACTTTGTTTTTATGTTCATTTCAACTTTAACATCAAGTTTTCCTTGAGTCAGAATCACATCTGCTGCAATAATATCGCCTGAAATTTTCTCAATTGCTCTTAATTTTTTTTCTGTAAATCCTTTTTGTGCACCAGTTAATTTTAGGTTTTTTCCGGTAAAGCTAATACTCATTCTATCCTCCTTTTAATTTATATTCTTGTTTCCTTTTTGATGAACTCAAGATATTTAATTCTTCTCTATAATTGCTTATCGTTCTTCTTGCTATCTTAATTCCAAGTTCTGATAATTTATGTGATAAATCCTGATCAGAAAGTGGTTTGTTTTTATCCTCTGCATTGATTAGATTCTTTATCTTGTCTTTAATAGTTTCGGCAGAATGGCTGAATCCAAATTCTCCTTTTAGACCATGGGCAAAGAAAACTTTTAAAGGAATTAATCCCTTTTCGGATGCAATAAATTTATTATTTACAGCTCTTGATATTGTTGACTCATTATATCCTAATTCTCTTGCAACATCTTTCATTGTTAAAGGTCTTTTCCACTTTTCTCCAAGATCAAGGAAATCTTTCTGTACTTTTACTAGATAAGTTGCAATACTCTCAATGATCGTTTTTCTTAACTCTATTCCTTCTATAAATAATATTGCATTTCTCTGTCTATCTTTTAAGAAAGAATCAGTTGTTTTATCAATTTTTTTTTCCAGCATTTCATCGTAATAACGGGAAAGTAGTAGATTTGGGATTCCGTCAGCTACATACCTGACTGCATACTCTCCATTAATTTTCACTAGAATAAGATCAACTTCTGCATAATCAACCTCTTCTGTGTCGAATGTAGATGATGGTCTGGGATTCAATCTTTTGATTTTTTCAATCAGAGAAATGATTTTTTTACTATCAATATTCAAACTGGAAGATATCCTGTCGAATCTGTGTTTTGCAAGATCTTCAAGATGATTTCCTATAATGCTTATTAATTCTTTGTTTTCTTCATTTGCTTGATCAATTTGTGAGAGCAGGCATTCTTTTAATGTTTTTGAACCGTTACCTACAGGATCAAATGAAGTTATTTTTTTACGAATATATTCGATTTTTTCAGGTGTAGAATTTAAAGAAGATGCAATGGATTCAATTGATAGTTCAAGAAACCCATCTTTATTTAGATTATATACGATTTGTTCAGCAATAAGAAGTTCATCCTGATTAAACTCTGTTGAAGCTTGCTTTAGAAGATGCTCGGCTAAAGATATTTTTGATGAAGCAAAAATATCAATAACAGAATTTCTATCTAATTTATCACTTGAAGGTTTAAAGAATCCCATATCTTCATAAGGGGTTAGAAAAGAAGTGTCAGCTCTCTCAAGTTTTTTTTCTATTTCATTTATTTGCGGTCTATCTGAATCGATGGCCAACTGTGGGGGGACGATCTCTAACATTGGGTTTAAATCAATTTCATCTTTTATTTTGTCTATAAATTCTGCTCTACTTAAAGGTAGAAATCTTATAAATGTATGGGCTATAGGATTGATGCCTAACCCAAGTTGAGTCCTATATGATAAATTAATTGCCATTATCTAATTCCATTTAAATTCATGTCCCAGATATTCATTTTTGACTATTTCATTATTTATTAGTGATTTAGAATCCCCTTGGAAAATAATACTTCCTTTATTCACAATATAAGATCTGTCAGTTATTTTTAATATTTCTCTGACATTATGGTCGGTTATGATTATTCCTAATCCTCTTTTTTTTAAATCCAGTATTAATTTTTGTATTTCCCCAATTTGTATAGGATCAATCCCGGCAAATGGTTCATCCAATAATAGGAAATCCGGTGAGAGTACTAATGATCGAGCAATTTCCAGTCTTCTTCTCTCTCCACCTGAAAGTAGATATGATTTTCTATTTAAGAGATCAGAGAGTCCCATCTCATGCACTATTTGATTCATCTTGTCCAGAGCATTTTTTTTGTTATTCTGTGACATTTCAATTACTGAAAGAATGTTGTCTTTAACAGTTAATCCTGTAAATATTGAGGGCTCCTGTGGAAGAAAACTTATTCCTAGTCTAGATCTTATATACACCGGCATCTTAGTTATGTCTGTTGAATCAAGTTTTATGAGCCCGGAATCAGGTTTGTGCAGGCCGAGTATCATTAAAAAAGTTGTTGTTTTTCCTGCCCCATTAGGTCCAAGTAATCCAATGATCTCTCCCTGCTTTACATTAAGAGAAACTTCTGATACAACTTTTCTTTTTTTAAAACTTTTACAAACATTTATAATTTCCAAATTCTTCATGTTTTTTATCCAAAACTTTCCATCTTAAGGAGTTAATGTTAGCATTACACTATTTAATAGTCAAGCATTTTTTATCAGGATATTTTAAATATTTTGAGGTGTGAAAAAACAGCCCGTAGGAGAATCGAACTCCTCTTGCAGGGTTGAAAACCCTGTGTCCTAACCGATAGACGAACGGGCCTTAAAAGTGAGTCGTGTTGGATTCGAACCAACGACCATCGCCTTAAAAGGGCGATGCTCTGCCAACTGAGCTAACGACCCACACTTCAAAGTAAATTGAATGGTAAATTTATCATATATTAAGTGTTATGTCAATGTTATTTGCAAAATATATATAAATTATATAAAATATTATTTAATAGGTTTAAAGCGGAGGAATAAATGAATAAAAGAACCACTTATTTTTTGTTTTTTTTTTTATGTTTAACGGTGTTATCTTTAGAAAGTAAGGTTAATTATAATCAGTATTTTATTAATGGTACAATGAGAATAGATTATTATCACATTGGAAACTCATCATCTGAAGTGATAACATTGGATAAGGTATACAAATATGAGATATGGGCAGGGAACCATAATAGCCTTATAGAACCCTCAAAAGTGGCAATGTATTTTGTTAAAATATACGAAGTACAATCCAAAACACTTATCTATTCGAAAGGATTTAATAGTTATTTTGGTGAATATGAAACCAGTAATAAGGCATTAGAAGGCATAAAGAAAACATTTCATGAAACTGCACTTATTCCTTATCCAAAGCAAAACATTCTTTTTACTATAGAAAAAAGAAATAGAAGCAATATTATAAAGAGGGTTTTTTCAACTATGATTGATATAAAAGATCTTACTATAGAAAAAAATATTTTTAATTCAGAGATAAAAGTTTTTAATATACTTAATAATGGGCTTCCAAAAGATAAAGTTGATATTGCTGTCATTGCAGAAGGATATAAACGGGACGAAATAAAAAAAGTAAGAAGTGATCTGGAAAAGTTTAAGGAGACATTGTTTAGTCTGGAACCTTATAAGAGCCGGAAAAATGATTTTAATATTTATGGAGTTTTTAAACCTTCAGTTGATAGCGGTTGTGATGAACCATCACATGGTGTATATAAAAATACAGCAGTTAATACAACTTTTTTTTCAATGGGTTCTGAAAGATATTTGCTGACAGAAGATAACAAGAGTTTAAGGGATATTGCAGGTCATGTTCGTTATGATACTTTATTTATAATGGTGAATCATAAAAGATATGGTGGTGGCGGGATATATAATTTTTATTGTACTTTTACATCGGATAATACATGGAATAATTATTTGATCCTGCATGAATTTGGACACTCATTTACAGGTCTTGCTGACGAATACTACTCTTCCTCTACTGCATATAATGATTTTTATCCAAAAGGTATTGAACCGGTTGAACCCAATATTACAGCTCTACTGGATCCGAAAGATGTAAAGTGGAAAGATTTATTAACTAAAGGGCTTCCTGTCCCTACTAAATGGAATAAAATTAAATATGACAATATGGATATGGCTTACCAGAAAATAAGGTATCGAATAAATAGAAAATTAGCAGAATTGAAGAGAAAAGAAGCTGACAGGCAATTGATAAATAAGATTGAAGAAAAATCTGAAAGACTATCTATTCAAGCATCAGAAAGGTCTGATGATTTTCTGAAAAGCAGCAGGTACTCTGGGAAAATAGGAGTATTTGAAGGGGCAGGATACTCATCAGAAGGATTATACAGGTCTATGATCGATTGTATAATGTTCACAAAAGGCGTGAAACCTTATTGTACTGTCTGTAATAAAGCAGTAGAGGAACAGATAAATTATTATACAAGAGGAGAAAAATAGTAAAATGAAATCATATAGAAAAGAATTATGGTTTGAAGCAAAAAAAAGACGTGAACTAATTCATATAACACCTGTTATAAATGAGTGTTTGAGAGAGAGTGGGATAAAGGAAGGCCTGCTCCTTTGCAATGCAATGCATATTACAGCAAGTGTTTTTATAAATGACAATGAATCCGGCCTGCATGCTGATTATGAAAAATGGCTTGAAAAACTTGCTCCGGAAAAGCCGCATGACCAATATGCACATAATGGATATGAGGATAACGCTGATGCTCATTTAAAGAGAACGATAATGGGTAGGGAAGTTGTTGTTGCTATAACAGATGGGAAACTTGATTTTGGCCCCTGGGAGAGTATTTTTTATGGTGAGTTTGATGGGAAAAGAAAAAAAAGAGTCCTTGTGAAAATTATTGGAGACTAATCTATGGAAAATAAAATAAATTATTATGATCTGATAAAGAATAGAAGAAGTGTAAGAGCTTTTGATCCGGGGAAAAAAGTAGAAATGAGCATTTTAAATAGAATATTGGAAGCAGGTATAGCTGCTCCTACAGCAAGTAATCTTCAACCGGGCAGGTTTATTTTAGTAACGGATACAAAGAAATTGAAAGAGATAGGGGCGTGCTATGAGAAAGAATGGTTTAAAAATGCGCCTGCAGTTTTAATTGTATTTGGAAATAAACGGGATGCCTGGGTTAGAGACCTGGATGGTTTTAATGCCTTGCAGATTGACTTGACAATAATGATGGATCATATGATTCTTGCCGCTGAATATGAAGGGGTTTCTACTTGCTGGGTTGCCCATTTTGATGAGCAGATCTTAAAAGCTAATCTTGATATAAATGAAGACGATTTTATATGCTGTATCACCCCTCTGGGCTATCCTCCAGCCGAGTATGAGAAGAGGAAAATGCCGAAAAGAAAGTCATTTGAAGAGATGGTGACAATAATTGATTAAATGTAGATGTCAGAATATATAAAGGAGCAACATTTGGGAAAAATTAAAAAATTAGATGAAGCTGTTTTTAGAAAGATTGCAGCTGGAGAGGTAGTAGAAAGACCACTTTCTGTTGTTAAAGAACTGGTTGAGAATTCATTGGATTCTGGAGCTGATTCAATTATAATTAAGCTTGAAAATGCAGGAAAGTCATCTGTCTCTGTAAAAGATAATGGAGAAGGATTTATTCCTGAAGACATTGAACAGGCTTTCAAAAGCCATTCAACGTCTAAATTTAGAACACTTTCTGATTTTAATACATTAAATACTCTGGGCTTCAGGGGAGAAGCGTTGCCTTCAATATTAGAAGTATCAATAATAGAGCTTAAGACAGCAGAAAATGATAGTGGTAATGGCACACATGTTGTTTTTGACGGAAACAATATTAGAAGTAAAGATAAAATTGCCTTTAATAAAGGAAGCGAAATAATTGTAAAAGAACTTTTTTATAATTTCCCGGTAAGAAAAAAATTTCTTAAAACAGATAGAACAGAATTAAACCAGATCGTCTCTTTTGTAGAACAAGCTGCAATAGTAAATTACAATGTTTCTTTTGAAATTATCAATAATAATAAAGTTGTGTTTATCTATAATAGGGTAAATACATTAAGAGAGAGAATATATCAGATATTTGGTCAGGAGTTCACAAATTCATTAAAAGAGTTGAATTATTCCAAAGGTGGATATACTATGACCGGATTTATCTCAGATATTAACAGAGGTAGCTCAACAAAAAAAAAGCAATTTTATTTTGTAAACAATAGAGTTATTCGTGAAAAAACAATGATTGCTTCATTCAATAATAGTTTTAGAAAATATCTTGAGAAAGGAAAATCGCCGGAAGGTATTCTTTTATTAACAGCTCCTTCCAATGATATTGATGTAAATATTCATCCAATGAAACTTGAGATAAAGTTCAGAGATACAAGTTTTATATATAATTTTATAAAATATGCTGTCGAATCCGTTTTTTCAGAAGAAGAACAGGACAGTTATGAAAATACTTATAATAAAACAGATTTGGCTCAATTGAAAACAAATTCTTTTTTTATTGATAGAACTAATACTAATTATATAGAAAATAAAGTTGAACAAAGGTCAATGTTTTCTTCTGAAGATATAAATTCAGATGATTTTACATTAATAGGGCAGTACAAAAATTCATACATTTTAATTGAAAAAGAAGGTGAACTTGTATTGGTAGATCAGCACAATGGTCATGAAAGGGCTAATTTTGATAAATTAAAATCATCATATAAAGAACAAAGTGTTGAGGCTGCTTCGCCGTTATTTCCAATTATAATTGAGCTTTCTCATACAGAGATGTTATTACTGGATGAAGAGAAAATGAATATTCTTAATAAAATTGGATTTGAATTAAGATCATTTAGTAGAAATGCCTATGATGTGAAGATGTTTCCTTCAATCTTAAATGAGAAAGATATAAAAGATACAATTATAAAGATCCTCTATTTGAAACAGAACGATGCAGCTATAGAGGATAAAATTTTTGCTGAAATTGCATGTAAGAGTGCAATAAAGATAAATCATCCTCTCTTACCTGAGGAAATGAAAGTTATCGTAAGAAATCTATATAAAAGTTCAAACCCGTATTTCTGTCCTCACAGCAGACCTATTATAATTAAATTCACATTGGAGTATATAGAAAAACAGCTCAAAAGAAGATAGAACATAATATTTGAAATTAAAAAAAATTCACTCCTAGTTTTTTCTTATAATTGAAAAATCCACATCTGAAAAATCATTTATGGAAAGATCTTTCAATGAGCGAATACGTATTCTGTATCCGTTGCCCTCTTTAATCTGCGGAGTATATTTCCAAAAAAAAGTTTGATTAGCAAGGATGGGATCAGTTTTTATTACACTTTGTATCTCAAACAGTTTTATCCCATTTTGATAAAGCAATATTACGACATCACCAATGTTTTTATCTGCTGTCCATTTAATTGTTTCAATATCTTTGTTTAAAAAAATTTTTTCTCCACCATTTGGGTAGAGTATTTTAATTTGTTCCGAGAATATAGATGCTCCAAAAAGCAAAAAAAATAAAATAAATGTCTTTTTCATATATATAATATATATGTAATGAAAAAATATCTCAATTTATATTGATTTTATTTGATTTTTTTCGTAGAATTTTGTTTGTTTAAAATTCAGGAGGAATAAATGAAAGAAAAGATAGAATTAAACCCTAATAAACTTGTACAGTATTTACAGAAAAAACCGGAGCATTTTACAAAAAAGGATATAATTAAATATATTGAAGATAATAATATTAAAATGTTAAATTTTAGATATGTTGGTGGAGATGGAAGATTAAAAACTTTGAATTTTGTAATTAATAGTGTTGAACATCTTGATCAGCTTCTTACAGCAGGTGAAAGGGTTGATGGCTCAAGTCTTTTTTCATATATTGATGCAACCTCTAGTGATTTATATGTTATTCCAAAATTCAGGACTGCTTTTGTAAATCCATTTACAGTTGATCCAACACTGGATTTACTTTGTTCTTTTTATAATAGTGAGGGTAAACCACTTGAAAGCTCTCCTGATCATATCTTAAAAAAAGCTCATAATGTCTTAAAAAAGAGAACAGGGTATACTTTTGAAGCTCTGGGTGAACTTGAGTATTATCTGTTTTCAGAAGTGGATTCGATCTATCCAATTACTGAACAAAAGGGATATCATGAATCACATCCTTTTTCAAAGTGGGGTGCAATAAGAAGAGAGGCAATGAAAATAATTAGTGAGATCGGTGGAAATATAAAATATGGACATGCTGAAGTAGGGAATATAATTCATGACGATGTTGAGATGGTTCAACATGAGATTGAATTTCTTCCAGTTCCTGTAGAGGAAGCAGCAGATCAATTGGTTATTGCAAAATGGGCAATAAGAGAGATTGCATATAAATATGATCTTGAAGTCAGTTTTGCTCCAAAAATAATAGTGGGTCATGCTGGGAGCGGATTACATGTTCATACTAGAGTGGTCAAGGGAAATGTTAACTTAATGAGTGATGAAAATGGATTAAGTGACATTGCAAAAAAGGTCATAGTAGGTTTTTTGAAATTGGCACCATCATTAACTGCTTTTGGCAATACAGTTCCAACCTCATTTCTTAGGCTTGTTCCTCATCAGGAAGCTCCAACTTCTATCTGCTGGGGTGATAGAAATAGATCCGTACTTGTAAGAGTTCCCCTTGGATGGAATGGAACAGAAGAGATGATCCTTGATGCAAATCCAAATGAAAAAGAAAAAAGTAAAGATTATATGTCAAATCAGACAGTAGAATTAAGAAGTCCAGATGGCAGTGCGAATGTTCACCTTCTTCTGGCTGGAATGACTATAGGTGCATTATATGGACTGGAACAGGAAGACTCTCTTAAAGTTGCGGAGGAGTTGTATGTAAAGGCAGAAGCAAGTAAAGTAAAAAAATTAAAGCAACTTCCCACTTCATGTTTCGAAGCTGCATCCAGATTATTGAAAGATCGTAAAATATATGAAAGTGACGGGGTTTTTCCACCAAAAATGATTGATAAAATTGCACAAGATTTAAAGAGTTATAATGACAAGGATTTAAGTGAAAAATTATTTGGTAATGCAGATGCTTTGCAGGAACTTGTTACAGAATATATTCATTGTGGTTAAGAAAAATTCATACTAAACATAAAGTTTGTTATAAAACAGTTTACCTGTTTTTGCATCTGAACAATGGAAAAATATAAATATTTAGCAGAACGATTGGAGAAGTGGATGAAAAAAGAGGATATAATATGAAATCCCTGGTACTTGCGGAAAAACCTAGTGTTGCAAAGGATTATGCTGAAGTGTTAGGATGTAAACAAAAAGGAAAAGGCTTTTTCGAAGGGAATAAATATATAGTGACATGGGCATTTGGACACCTCGTTTCCCTGACTGATCCTGATTATTATGACAGGAAATATAATGAATGGAAATTAGAAGACCTGCCAATTATTCCTGAAAAAATGAGATTAAAAGTGATACGTCAAAGTTCAGCTCAATTTACAATAATAAAAAATTTAATAGAAAGAAAAGATGTTGATGAACTTATTATAGCTACTGATGCCGGTAGAGAAGGCGAGCTTGTTGCCAGATGGATAATCCTTCTCGCAGGATGGAAAGGCAGACTTAGAAGGTTGTGGATTTCTTCACAAACAGCTCAGGCTATTAGAGATGGTTTTAATAATCTGAAGGATGCAAATAACTATTTCAGACTTTTTCTGGCAGCAGTAGGAAGGTCTGAAGCAGACTGGTTAATAGGTTTAAATGTGACTAGAGCTCTGACTTGCAAATTTGATGCTCAATTGTCGGCTGGAAGAGTCCAGACCCCGACACTTTCAATCATTGTGAAAAGGGAAGAGGAAATAAAGACATTTACACCAGTTAATTATTGGAAAATTGAAGCTGATTTTGGTGACTATAAAGGAGAGTGGCGTGACAAGTCTGGAAATTCAAGAATATTTGAAACAGTAAAAGTTGAAGAATTATTAGAAAAGGTAAAAAACAAAACTGGAATGGTTTTAAATGTTCACAAAGAAACAAAAAAAGTTCCTCCTCCTTCTGCATACAATCTTACAGAGTTACAAATTGATGCAAATATACAATTAGGGTTTTCAGCAAAAAAAACACTTTCGGTTTTACAGGGATTATATGAAAGGCATAAGATTGCAACCTACCCTAGAACTGATTCGAAACATATCACTGAAGATATGATAGGTACTATTCCTGCCAGACTTAAAGCAATTGCGGCAGATCCAATTAATAAATATATTAATGAACTTCTAAATGCTCCGATTTCTAAAGGGAGAAATTTTGTCGATAATAATAAAGTTTCTGATCACCATGCAATTATCCCTACAGAACAGAAAGTTCAATATGGGAATTTAGATGTTGATGAAAAAAAACTCTTTAATCTTATAGTTCTAAGGTTTTTGGAAGTGTTATACCAACCAACTACGATTGAAAACTCTACAGTGATAACTATGGTCAATGGAGAAAAGTTTTACTCAAAGAAACAAAATATAATTAAACCGGGTTGGAAAAAAGTCAGATCAATAAAAGATAAGGACTCCGTTTTATCGAGTTCTGCAAACAGTTTTAATAAAATAAGAAAAGGTGAAAAAAAAAAACTTGTCAATTCAAATGTGATCAAGTTAAAGACTTCACCTCCTGAAAGATATAATGAAGCTTCACTTTTATCAGCAATGGAATCTCCCGGGAAATTTATTGTTGATAAGGAACTTAAAGAGTCTATCAAAAAAGGGGGTTTAGGTACACCTGCTACAAGGGCTGATATAATTGAAAAGCTTATAAAAACAGACTATATAATAAGAAATAAAAGAGAGCTTTTTCCAACAGAAAAGGGTTTTCAATTAATGGAGCTTGTTCCTGAGGAGTTAAAATCACCTGAGTTAACTGCAAAATGGGAATTGAAATTATCCGAAATTGAAAACGGAAAAGAACGTAAAGAAAAATTCATTCAGGACATAATTGAAAGCACAAAAAAAATTGTAACAGCAATAAAAAAAGATGAAAGAAAATATGTTGCGAAAAATCTAACAAATATAAAATGTCCCATTTGTAATAAATTTATGCTTAAAACAAGTGGACAAAAGGGGATAATATTAAAATGTTCTGATAGGAAATGTGGTCATACTCAGGATGAGAATAGAAGTAAACAGAACTCAACTCCTTTTTATAAAGGCTCAAAAATTGAGAGTAGAAACAATAAAGGGATGATAAGAAAGTTCTCTGATAATAAAAAAAAAGTAAGCGGATTAAGTATTGGCGGATTGCTTGAAGCGGCTCTTTTGGAGAAAAAAAAATAATGGATAATTTTGATATTTTTTCTACAAATAAAAATAAAATTTTAAAGATATTTGAAGCTGCATTAAGTAAAGGTGGCGATTATTGTGATGTTTTTTTTGAAAAAAAAAGATTTGAATATATTGGTCTTGAGGATCATATTGTTAATAAAGCATCGGTATCATACAGTATTGGAGCAGGAATAAGAGTAATAAAGGGAGATAGAACCGGTTACTCATTTTCTGAAGATCTTTCGCAAGCTTCTTTGGAAAAAGCAGCTGGAGTTGCTGCGCAAATCGCTAACCTGAAGCAATCAGAGGTTCCGGTAAATCTTACTGAAATAAAAACCTCAGATCTGTATAAAAGAGAAAATTTAGATGATATGCCCATAAAAAAGAAAGTAAATATAGCAAGGGAAATTGATGAGTTAATTTTCAAAGAGGATAAAAGGGTAATAAAAGCAACTGTTTCTATTCAGGATGAGAGCTCTTTTATACTTTTAGCCTCATCTGATGGGAGAATTAGTTCTGATTATAGGCCTATGACTCAAATTTCGGCATCATGTACAGCTGAGTTTAATAAGAATAGAGAGAATAATAGTCATTCAATCTCGACTAGAAAAGATATGTTCTCTTTTGACACAGAGATTATCAAAAAATTAGCAAAGGAAACAGTATCAAGAACAGTTAAGCTCTTTGGTGCTAGAAATCCAAAAGGCGGTGAGATGGAGCTTGTTTTATCGGCAGGCAGCTCAGGTATTTTACTACATGAAGCTATTGGACATGGTATGGAGGCTGATTTTATAAGAAAAGGAGTGTCGATATTTTCTGATAAACTTGGGAAACAAGTTGCAAATAAATTTATAAATATTGTAGATGATGGGACAATCCCATACTCAAGAGGCTCCATAAATATTGATGATGAAAATAATGAAACGCAAAATACAGTTTTAATTGAGAATGGTGTACTGTCGAGTTTCATGCATGACCGGATCAGTTCCAATTTTTTTAAAGTGAATCCAACTGGAAATGGGAGAAGAGAGTCATTTAAGTCACCTCCTTTACCAAGAATGAGAAATACATATATGCTTCCCGGACCCCACAAAAAAGAGGAAATAATTAAAAGTGTAAAAAAAGGTATCTTTGCTGAATCGTTTACAAATGGTCAGGTATTGATTGGTGCAGGAGATTTTACATTTTATGTAAAGTACGGATATTTAATTGAAAATGGAGAAATTACTTCACCAATAAAAGATATAAATATAATTGGAAATGGCCCGGATGTTTTATCAAAGATCCTTATGGTAGGAGATGATCTGGAAATGGCAGAAGGAGGATGGACTTGTGGAAAGGATGGACAAAGCGTTCCCGTTTCCATGGGACTCCCGACTGTAAAAGTATCTTCAATAACTGTAGGTGGAATCTAAAATTTGATACATTAAGTCTCATGAAAAAAAAACAAAAAAAAATCATTTTTATCTTTCTTATAGCGTGTTATACTTGACTTTATGTTTCAAATAGTGTAAATTTAGATTTTATTTTGGAGAAAGTGATGGGACAAAGGGGTAAGAACTATTCTGTTGTAATTATGTCAGATGCATTAACATCAAGCAAAGAGTTTGTTGTATCAAAACAACTTATAAGAAATGCATTGATAGCAGTTTCAGTATTGGTACTTATTTTTGGTTTTGTTATATATGATTATCTTACTAAATATATAAATATCTCCATGGATAATAAAGAAAATATAATACTTAAAAAAGAAAAAAAAGATAATCTACAGCAAATTTCAAAATTATCAATGAATTTAAAAACATATGAAGCAAGATTTCAAAATATGAAAGAAAAAACTAAAAAAATCATGATAATTGCCGGTTTAACTTCAGCTTACACAATTAAGGAAGTTGGTATAGGTGGCTCAACTCAATCTCCAGTCGCAAACATAAATAATCCTATTATCAATACTGAAAACTTAAATATTAAAACAGATATTATTGATCCTGATAGAGTAAATAATAATTCAATTAAAACAGAAAAGGATCTGGAATTTGTACTAAGTGTTATTACTAAGAAAAAAACGCAATTAGCATCAACTCCCTCTATCTGGCCATGTAGAGGATATGTAACCAGTACTTATGGATACAGGATCCATCCTTTTACGGGACAAAGAGAATTTCATAATGGACTGGATATATCGTCACAGCTTGGATATAATGTTATGGCAACAGGTTCCGGATATGTTGTGAGTGCTGAAAATAGAGGTTCAATGGGAAAAATGATCCTGATTGATCATGGATATGGTTTTACAACAAGGTATGGACATCTTGCTGATTATAATGTTAAAGAGGGTGACTATGTTAAGAGGGGAAAGGTAATAGGATATATTGGAAATACTGGGAGAAGTACCGGTCCTCACCTGCATTATGAAGTTAGATTATACGAAAAAGCCCATAATCCACAAGATTTTATTCTTGACTGATAAAATCTAATTTGCTGATCCTTGGCAGATAGTAAAAACAAAAACAATAAAATTAACAGTGAATGGAAAAGTATAAATAAAAACATTTCTCTTTCTACAAAAGAGAAACTTGATAAATTAATTAAGCTTAATCTAAAAAAGAAAGAATCTCCAAAAATAAAAAAAAAAAAACCCAAAGGAATTGATACAAGTAAACCATTTTTAATTATCGAATCTGTTTTTTCACTCAAGGATGTTTATGGTGATGTGCAGTTATCTGAATGGGATCATATTTCTCAAGACTCTATAAGTCTTCTGTTTTCAGATAAATCTGTACAGAAATTAGAGAAGAAAAAATTTCTCTATTTTGATACAGAAACAACCGGACTGTCAGGTGGGACTGGAACTATTCCATTTATGCTTGGTTTTGGTTTTTTTGAAGAGAATACTTTTAAAACAAAAATCTTTATTCTTAATGATATAAGTGCTGAAGAGGAAATGCTGGATGCAGTTGATGAATTTATTGAGTCAGGAGATTATTCTGCAACTGTAACATATAATGGAAAGAGCTATGATTTTCCCTTAATGGAGACAAGATATATCTTAAACAGAAAACGTTTTCCATTATTAAGACTTCCACATTTAGACTTCTTATTTCCTGCAAGAACTATATGGAAAAACACTTTTGAGTCAAGGAAATTAGGATACCTTGGAGATATGTTGCTAGGCATATCAAGAGATGATGATATCGATGGCAGTCAGATACCAGCCCTTTATTTTAGTTATCTGAGAACAGGAAATTTCTCTTTGATGGAAAATGTAATTACTCATAATGAACTCGATCTAGTTGGCTTGTCTGCTCTCGTATTAAAAGGATTAAAATACATTGAAGATATAGAAAATATTGATGATGAGGGTGAGATTCTTGGTATTGCTGATTTATATGAGAAGTCTATCGATCTGTTAAGTGCTGAAAAAAAATATCTCTATATCATAGAGAATTGTGAAAGGGAAGAGATTAAGGAAAAGGCAATAAAACGCTTATCAATGATAAAAAAAAGAGCAAAACTGTATAATGAAGCGGCAAAATTATGGAAATTACTGGAAGATAGTGATGATAAGGATACTCATAGAGAACTTGCAATTTTTTATGAACATAGAGACAGAAATTATTTAAAAGCTTTAAGTTATGCAGAAAAAGGTCTGGATCAGGAATTATCAGAATTAAAAAAAAATGATCTCATAAAACGGATAAAAAGGTTAAAAACAAAAATCAAAAAATTAGAAGATTAATAAAAAAAACGTAAATGCTATGGGTTTCAGCAAGGATTGGGAATGGTTGAATTGGTTAAATGAATTACATATGTAGAGACGTTGCATGCAACGTCTCAATGAAACCGAAAATCACAATATATAAATAATATTATGCCTGATAAATATAAAAACAAATACAAAATAGAATCAATGAGATTAAAAAATTGGAATTATTCCTCAAATGGATATTATTACATTACAATCTGCACCAAAAACAGAGAACATTTTTTTGGGAATATAAAAAATAATAAGGTAATATTAAATAAAATAGGAGAAATTGCCAATAAAAATTGGATAGATATCCCTAATCATTTTGAGAATATAAAATTGGGAAATTTTATTATTATGCCCAATCACATTCATGGAATTATATTAATCGTAGAGACGTTGCATGCAACGTCTCTACATAACAATGACATTCAAAATAACAAAAATTATGACATTCAAAATAACCAAAATGATTGTTTTTCAAAAATTTCGCCTAAACCAAAATCATTATCTGCAATTATTCGTTCATACAAATCTTCTGTAACAAGGATTGTGAGAGAAAAATTTGATGAAACATTCACATGGCAACCGAGGTTTTATGACCGTATTATCAGGAATGAAAAAGAATTGAATATTATTAGAAATTATATTAAAGAAAATCCTAAAAAATGGGATGAGGATGAATTGAACGAATGAAAACATAAAAACAATAAATGTAGAGACGCATGGCATGCGTCTGAATGGTCTGATAAATTTAAGCATGCGTCTCAATAATGAGACATGATGTGAAAATATAAACAGGTCGGGAGACATGATACAAAAATGAAATAAAGGAGACGCACGCCGTGCGTCTCTACAGACATATACAAATGTCGTTTTTGAAATATAATACATATTTATAATACGAATCAATATCTTTTGTCCCGTGTTGCATCATAAAAAAAACACTATAAACGATAGGTCGTTGCTTCATAAA
>CBDUZW010000082.1:0-19556 GCA_965371805.1 uncultured bacterium
TATTTTACTACATTTGGTCAGCTTTTACTTCAAGTTTTTATAGGACAGTAATGATCTGATATAGTAAAAAATAAAATAAAAAATGGTGAGAGTCTGGCTGATATAAAAAAAAATAAAGTTTGGGCAAAATATGAATCATATGGTCATTTTATTCCAATATTAAATGTCAATTTCTGGATAGATGCAGTTTATAGATGCCACGAAAAGTATCAAAAAAAGAATAAGTAAGAATATTTTTCTGTCACCCTTTTTTTGTTTATAATTTAAATTTAATTAAACCTAAATTGAGCGATTGTTTTAGATGAAGAGACTAAAGATGTTGATACTAGAAGGTTTCACAAAAACCATAGGCGTACTAATAAGTATATCGAGGATTTTTGGGAAGCCTTATGGTGCATCAGGTTTGGGCTGTTCGCCGAAAGAATCGCTCAATTTAGGTTAAACTTTAATTTTGGAATATCGTATAATTATAGTCAAAGGAGGAAAAATGTTAAAAAAAGTTTTTATTTTAGTTGTTATAGTGTTGTTTAGTAGTAATATATGGGGTTCCCGAAATATAAATGTTACAACTCCTGATCTAAGTCAAAAGAGTACCCTTAGTCAGAGAATAGGTATAACAGACATTTCTCTTGTTTATTATAGTCCCGCAGTAAAGAAAAGGACGATCTGGGGTAAACTGATACCTTATGGGAAAGTATGGAGAGCTGGAGCTAATGAAAATACAGTTATCAGTTTCACTCATGATGTGAAAGTTGAAGGTCAGTTGATAAAAGCAGGGACCTATGGTCTTCATATGATACCGGAAAAACTTCAATGGACTATTATATTTTCAAAGAATTACACATCCTGGGGCAGTTATTTTTATAATAAGGATGAAGATGTTTTAAGAGTTAAGGTTAAACCGGTTGCCTCAAAACTGCAGGAATGGCTGACTTTTGATTTTAATGACAGGAAAGCAGACTCTGCTGTTTTGGCATTAAGTTGGGAGAAGATCAGAGTCCCCGTTAAAATCGAAGTGGATGTAAAGAAGATCATGGTAGACAATATTCAAAAAGAATTAAGGTCCCTTCCTTTCTGGTATTGGAGAGGCACTTATGGTGCAGCAAAATATTGTTTTGACAATGACACTAACTTAGAAGATGCTTTGAAATGGGTTGACAGGTCAATTAATACCGAAGAAAATTTTCAAAATGTGCTCCTTAAGTCAAAAATACTGAATAAATTGAATAAACCATCAGAAGCTGCTAAAGCAAAAAAACATGCATTCAAGATTGCAAGTGAAAATGATATGACTCAGCATGCATATTCTTTTGTATCAAAAGATAAGGCAAAAAGTGTCTCAATTCTTTTAAAGAATACAAAGAGATATAAAACCTGGACTTCATACAGAACTTTAGCCAGATTATATAACTATTTAAAAGAGAAAAAGAATGCAATTAAATATTTTAAAATTGCTCTGAAAAAAGCACCTAATGATAAGAAAAAACAACTTAAAGATGCAATCAGTAAAATTAAATAGATAAAATTTAAATATTGAATTGAGAAACAAATGAAAAGTTTAAAGATATTAATGTCATTTATTGTGCTGTCTTTTCTTTTAGCCAGTTCTGTTTTTTCTTCATCTGTATCCGGGAAGTACAGCAGTATTGAGATAGAACAGGCTTTGAAGAGATTAACCACGCTGGGTTCTGTTCTATATATTGGAGCACATCCGGATGATGAGAATACAGCACTTTTAGCCTGGCTATCAAAAGAAAAACTGGTGAGAACTGGTTATCTCTCTTTAACACGGGGAGGGGGAGGACAGAATTTAATAGGATCTGAAAAAGGCAGTGTATTGAGTGCAGTAAGAACCAATGAACTGCTTGCTGCTCGCAGGGTTGATGGAGCTGAACAATATTTCAGCAGGGCAGTGGATTTCGGATACTCAAAAACAACAAAGGAGAGTTTGAAAATATGGAATAAGAGGCAGGTACTTTCAGATATTGTTTTCATTATGAGAAAGTTTAAACCTGATGTGATCATAACACGTTTTACTCAAGAAAGAGGTGGCCATGGTCATCATACCGCATCCGCTTTACTGGCAGTTGAAGCGTTTAACTTATCCGGTGATCCTGAAGCATTTTCAGATCAATTGAAAACGTTGAGTCCATGGAGTCCTAAAAGGATTCTATGGAATTCATGGCTTCCCCGTATTAAGGGAGCAGATCCAAAATTGAAAGAACAACTAATCTCGGTAAATCTAGGGACATTTAACCCTCTGCTTGGAAAGTCTTATATGGAAATTGCTGCTATCAGCAGATCCATGCATAAAAGTCAGGGGTTTGGTGCTGTCCCATATAGAGGCGAAAGAATAGATTATTTTCAGCATCTTGCTGGAAACAAGGCATCTTCAGGTATTTTTGATGGAATAGATTTAAGTTGGAAGCGGATTAAAATGGGTTCGGTGATAGGTGAGATGACAAAAAAAGTTCATAGGCAATTTAATCGTTATAAGCCATATGAGTCTATTCCTCTTCTTCTGGAAATTTATAAAAATCTAAATCAAAAGCCTTCATCATACTGGATAGATAAGAAAAAACAGGAAGTTCATGATCTAATAGGATTGTGTAGCGGTTTGTGGATAGAAGCTTTATCTTCCAGTTTAGAAGTTGTAAATAAACAATCTATTGATATTTCTGTTGAGATATTGAACAGATCACCCTTGAATATTTTAATAGAAAAAATTGAACTTCCTTTAAAAAACAAGGAAATTAAAATTAATCAAGAATTAAAGACTAATATCATAAATAAAACAAAGGTTAATTATCTTGTTGAAAATGGCTACCCGCATCCTTATTGGCTAAAAGCTGCAAATAAGAAAGGCCAATTTAATCACAAACAGAATCTTCTTGGAATTCATGGTATTCCATTTCCCTATAATATCAAAGTTCATTTAAATATTTCCGGCACGAAGTTGACTTTTATCAGGCCAATCTTATTCAAATGGAGAGATCCGGTTAAAGGTGAACAGAGAGAAAAATTGACTGTTACTCCACCTGCAACGGTGCATTTTCCAGAAAAGATATTTTATTTCACAAAAAATAAGGGAAAAAAATTTAACATTGTTTTAAAAGGACATTCTGAATCGATTACAGGTCAATTAATATTGAATGCCCCCCTGGGTTGGCGGATAACTCCGAATAAGATAAAATTCAATTTGAAAAATATTTCAGAAGAAAAACACATTAGCATAAATATTTCACCTCCACAAGAAGAGAAAAGTGGAATTCTTGAAGCAGAGCTGCTCATTGATGGTAAAAAATATAAATACAGTAGAATCACTATAAAATATGATCATCTCCCCAAAATAGATTTGTTTCCCGTTGCAAAAATTAAATTAATAAAAACCAATTTAAAGAAAAAAATAAATAATATTGGATACATTACTGGACCAGGAGATGAAATTCCTAAATATCTTGAGCAGATCGGCTATAAAGTATCATTACTCAAAGACAGGGAAATTTCTAATGGCGATCTAAATAAGTATGAAACTATTATTACCGGAATCAGAGCTTATAATACTAGGAAAGTACTTTCTTCTGCGAATAGCAGACTTATGGAATATGTAAAAAGTGGAGGTAATCTTGTCGTTCAATATAATGTTTCTAGAGGACTCGTTGTTAAGAATATCGGTCCATATCCTTTTTCTATTTCCCGTAGAAGGGTCACTGAAGAGAATGCATTAATTAAGATGTCATCACAGAGTAAGGGTTTATTTCAATATCCGAACATAATTAAAAAAGAACATTTTGATAATTGGATACAGGAGAGAGGTTTGTACTTTGCGGATAATTGGAGTAAGGGATATTTAACTCCAATTGAGTCTCACGATACAGGGGAAGCAAGAAACTATGGTGGACTTTTATACTGCAATTATGGGAAGGGTTCTTTCATTTATACAGGATATGCTTTCTTCAGGCAGATACCGGATGGTAATGTAGGTGCCTTTAAGTTATTTATTAACCTTATTGAGTCTGTAAAGAGAGATACAAGTCATATTGAGTCTGCAAAAAAAAATGGATAAGAATAAAAAAGAAGAAAATAGTAAATTGGATAAAGTTGCAAATGATGCGCCTCCAATTATGAAGACCTGGAAAAATATTTATATTTTTGTGTTGGGCAACCTGCTCTTCTGGATAATACTTTTTTCTATTTTCACATATATATATAAATGAGCATAATAGACTGGATAGTACTGCTTGGTTCATTGGCCTTTATTGTCTCCTATGGAGTGTATAAAGGAAAAGGAAACAAAGATTTGAAAGGTTATCTAATGGCTGACAGGAATATTAAATGGCAGGTAGTCGGTATTTCAGTAATGGCTACTCAGGCCAGTGCTATAACCTTTCTTTCAACTCCAGGGCTGGCATTTACTGATGGAATGAGATTTATTCAATTTTATTTTGGTCTTCCTTTGGCTATGGTTGTAATCTCAGCAACAATTATTCCTATCTATCACAAACTTAAAGTTTATACTGCTTATGAATATCTTGAAAGCAGGTTTGACCTGAAAACAAGAGTTCTGGCGGCCCTGCTTTTTTTGATCCAGCGTGGATTTGCAGCAGGTATTACTATCTATGCTCCGGCAATAATACTGTCAACTCTCCTGGGGTGGAATATTTATATTACAAATATAGTTATCGGCGTTCTTGTTATAATCTATACAGCCGCTGGTGGAAGCAAGGCAGTAAGCTGGACCCAGACTCAACAAATGTTTATTATACTTCTAGCTATGTCGGGGGCATTTATTTTAATAATAAATATGCTGCCTGATAATATTGGCTTTACGGACGCTCTCTTTGTAGCAGGCAAGATGGGTAAATTGAATGTGATAGATTTTACCTTTGATATGGATAATCGATATAATTTATGGTCAGGTTTGATAGGAGGTTTTTTTCTCTCCCTCTCTTATTTTGGTACAGACCAGTCTCAGGTACAGAGATATCTGGTAGCTAAATCCGCAACACACAGCAGGTTGGGTTTGCTGATGAATGGTGTTGCAAAGATTCCGATGCAGTTTTTTATTCTATTGCTCGGGGTAATGTTATTTGTTTTTTATCAATTTGACAGTCAGCCCTTATTTTTTAATTCTGTAGCAGCGAAAAGCGTAAGACAGGGTAAACTGGGTAATGAATATAAAAAGCTGGAAAAAAGTTTTGCACAAGAAAATAAAAAACAAAGTGAATTAATAAAGAGACTGATCTCTGCTAAAAACAATAAAAATGAAATAAGTGTGGATGAGCTCTCTAAAAAAGTTTTAGAATCTGACAAATATATTAAAACTATTAAAACAGAAGGCAGATCTATTATAAGGGAACATTTTAATAATAAAAATATGGGGGATACAAACTTTATTTTTCTAAGTTTTGTTCTCAAATATATTCCTATAGGGTTCCTCGGGCTGATAATTGCGGCTATTATTGCCGCCTCAATGTCATCAACATCATCGGAGTTAAATGCACTTGCTGCGACAACAATGGTAGATCTTTATAAGAGAAATTTCAAAAAAAAGGAAAGTGACATGCATTATATGCGGGTGTCTAAGTTATTAACTGTGGGTTGGGGCGTTTTTGCAATTATCTTTGCCCAGTTTGCAAATCAGTTAGGTGCCTTAATTGAAGCAGTCAATATACTGGGGTCACTTTTTTATGGAACAATCCTCGGGATTTTTCTTGTTGCTTTTTATGTAAAAAGAATTAAAGGTACGGCAACATTCTATGCCGCAATAATTACTGAACTAATAATAATAGCTATCTTTTTGTTTGTAAATATTTCCTACCTCTGGCTTAATCTAATAGGCTGTTTCCTGGTTTATATCTTTTCATCTGTGATAAATTTTTATCTGCAAAAAAAGTATATTTAAGAACTAATAATTTAAGAATTTGATTTGTTAAAAACCTTAAAAACTACTATACATGGATTTTCACAGTTTTTTCCACGGAAATTAGGAGGTGCGACAAATTATGAGTTTACTAAGAACATAACGCAAAAAAAGATTTTTCTATCAGTTATTTTCTAATATAGTACCTATATCCAACCCACTCACCGCCACAATGAAAATCCTCCTCAATCTTTAGAATTTTAGCACCAAGATTTTCAAAAAGACTGCATACTTTTTTTTGTTCAATGCCATACATGGGGAAAGGTCCCGGATCTTTATAATTCTCTTGTAATTCATTCTGAAAATCATTGTTTTCAGGTAGAGAACTAAATGTTTTTTTCGACAGATTATTTTGGATTTGATTTTCTTGAAGATCACTTGATTGTGTAAGGGAATTTTCACTAACAGCAATTTTAAAAGTATAGACCTGAGATCCTTTGTCTTTAAACCATGAGACGCCTTCATGAACGAGATCAATTTCACAAGAATAATTACCGGGAATTGGCGGCGCTTTTACTTTTAAAATCAACACACTTTCCTCTCCTTCATTAAAAATGAGAGGTATATCTGTACGTCCATCATCTTGAATAACCATGGAGCCGTCGCTGTTAAGCCAGTGATTTCCTAGACGAATGGGACCCATTTTTTTTATATCCCAAAGATAGTTACTTTTGTTTTTCACAGCTACTTTAAGAAAACATTCTTCATTAGGATGTAAGTTTATTGGAGGTGAAGATAATAATTCGAGATGAGCTTGATATCCAAGTGGGTTCATTGCCTTTATTTCTTTTGAAGAATTATTTTCTAGTTCTGTATTTAAGTGTGAAGGCAATTGAAAGACGATTAATCCTCCGGGCTTTAGAATCCTGTAAAAATCATTTAAATATTGTTGAATAATAACTGGTGGACAGTGCTGTAATACAATATTTGAATAAATAAAATCAAATGATTCTTTTTCAAATAAAGCTAAGTTGTCATATTGATTGCATTTATATTGAATTCTATTGCCTATGAAATTTATTTTATCAGCCAGATCTATCATTTTTTTTGAGATATCAACACCTACAACATTTTCAAAATGTTCACTTAAGGGTAGAGACAATCTGCCAATCCCGCAACCAAAATCCAAAACTTTATTTTTGGAGAAATCAATCTTTTGTGAATTTAATTTATACATCAATGTGTTTATTTCGCGGAATCCAGTCTCAATAAATTGAGGTAAATTCCATTTTCGATTTTTCATTTCAGAATCTGATAAAATTGCAAATAATGGATCTCCCTCGGCATAACTGTTCCAATAGTCTTTTAATTTGTCAATAGTATGATTATTCATAATTATTCCCCTAAATTATTCCACTTCAATATGTAATTATTATATTATAAACATACATTCACTAAAAATCAATTGTCGAATTATTGCTACACCTCCCATTTTTTTTAATATTATTAAATCGATCTATTATAAGGGAACATTTTAATAATAAAAATTTGGGGGATACAAACTTTATTTTCCTTAGTTTTGTTTTACAATACATTCCTATAGGATTTCTGGGTTTAATAATTGCTGAACTTATAATAATAGCTATCTTTTTGTTTGTAAATATTTCCTGCCTCTGGCTTAATCTAATAGGCTGTTTCCTGGTTTATATCTTTTCATCTGTGATAAATTTTTATCTGCAAAAAAAAGTATATATAAGAACTAATAATTTAAGAATTTGATTTGTAAAAAACATTTTTATTCTGTATAATTTTTGATAAAATGAGTGAAGAAAAAAAAACTGAGGAAATTTATATCGGCGGCGCTTTCCATAAGGATTTAAAAGGGCAGAAATTATCTGGAACTATCAAGATTTATTCCGGTCAGATGGTACTTGATTCTGAAGAGAAAAAAATTAAATTTCCACTGGATGGAATTATTATAAGAAAGGGCGGGGCAAATAATAGATTGTATTTTTTTGAACATCCCTTTGTTCCCGGTTGTTCCATTTTTACCTCTGATACTTCAATTGTAAAAAATCCTTTTTTCAAGGAAAATATTGATTCCAAAAAAGAGATAAAAAAAGAGATAAAAAAAGAGGTAAAAAAAAGTGCCAAAAGATCATTATTAGTATTTATGATCTTTGTTTTTATTATATTGATGCTATTGGGTCTATATCAACTCAAAAAACCAGTGGTGAAATTTATTGCAAAAAAGATCCCTGCAGAGTGGGAAAAAACGCTTGGCAAAACTGTATTGGACCAATATAAAAGTGAAAAAAAATTCATCTCTGACCCATCTGTTATAGATAATATAAGAAAAATCACCGACCCTGTTCTGGATAGTATCAACTCTGAAAGATTTAAATTTTTTGTAAATATATCAAATGATCCCAGTTTAAATGCATTTGCATTGCCCGGCGGATATATTGTCATAAATACAGGGTTAATTCTGGCTGCAGAGAATCCTGAAGAAATTGCTGCTGTTTTGGCTCACGAAATTGCTCATGTTACACTTCAGCATGGTTTCAGGAAAATAATAACATCTGCCGGTTTGTCCATTATTATCAGCTCAATTTTCGGTGATACTCAAGGAATATTGGCAGTAATCAGTAATAATGGATCTTATTTATTAGACAGGAAGTTTTCACGAGATTATGAGAGGGAAGCTGATAAACGGGGATTTGAGTATTTAAGCAGGGCAAATATAGATCCTTCAGGCATGATTACTTTTTTTGAAAAGTTAACCAATATTGAAAAAAACCGAAGTGGAATTGAACAGGCTCTTAATAAGTTGAATTTTCTTAGTACTCATCCTGAAACAGAGGAGAGGATCAAAAGACTCTCAAAGCTGTTTACAAAAGTAGAGAATACAAGAAAATTCTATAAGTTTGAGCTTGATTTTAAAAAGTTCCAGGAAGAATTAAAAGATAAGTTAACAACTTACTAAGTTAAAAACTTACAAATAAAAAATAAAAGGAGGTAAAATGAAAACAGAAATCAAGGGTGCTCCAGCCTTTGCCTATATTGATGTCGTTTTAGGGCCGGGGGAAGAGATAGTCGCTGAGTCAGATGCAATGTCTTCAATGTCTGCAGATCTGGATATGGATGCAAAGTTTAATGGTGGTTTTTTATCAGGACTTGCTAAGAAATTTTTAGGAGGGGAATCTCTCTTTGTCAACCATTTTAAAAATAAAAGTGATCAGACAAAAAAACTTACATTAACTCAGGGAACTCCGGGTGATATAAGGGAATTAGATTTAAGAGATCAGAGTATCTGTCTTCAACCTGGGGCCTATATTTGCTCTACTTCAGGATTGAAAATGGGTGTGAGATGGGCTGGTATTGCCTCCTTTGTAGGAAGAGAAGGTTTGTTTAAACTTGAAGTTTCCGGTACAGGAAAACTATGGTACGGAGCTTACGGCGGTTTGGTGGATAAGGAAGTAAGAGGAGAATATATTGTAGATAGTGGTCATCTTGTGGCATATGATCCCTCAATAAAATTGAAGATAAAAATGGCCGGAGGTATTTTTTCCAGTTTATTTGGTGGAGAAGGGTTGGTAACAAAAGTTGTGGGAAATGGAAAAATAACAATCCAATCCCGAAGTATAAGTGGATTAATCGGATGGATAAATCCGAAATTGAGGTAAAAAATGGATATAGAAATAGTACACGGACCGGGTAATTCCGCAGCAAAAATAGCACTGGCTCCTAATGAAAATTGTACTGCTGAAGGAGGAGCTATGATTGCTATGAGTGGTGATATGAATATGACAACAACTACTCATAAAAAAGGTAAAGGGGGGATTGGGAAGGCTCTAAAGAGAATGCTTTCAGGAGAGTCCTTCTTTTTAAATCATTACACTGCCGGATCTAATGGCGGCGAATTAATGCTTTCTGCAACCTTGCCGGGAGATATGATGCAATATGATCTGAAAAATGAAAATCTGATTGTTCAGGGAGGATCATATGTTGCAAGTGAACCTGGTGTAAATGTAGATCTTGGCTGGCAGGGTTTTAAATCCTTATTGTCGGGAGAGAGTGTTTTCTGGCTTCACCTGAATGGAACAGGAAAGGTTATCTTAAACTCATTTGGTGCGATATATCCAATTCAGGTTAATGGAGAACACATTGTTGATACAGGTCATATTGTTGCCTTTAATGAAACTTTAAATTTCTCAATTACGAAGGCTGGAAAAAGCTGGGTTTCATCTTTTCTGGGTGGAGAAGGACTGGTTTGCAAGTTTAAAGGACAGGGGACAGTCTGGTGCCAATCTCATAATGAAGTGGGTTTTGGGAAAATCTTAGGTCCTCTATTGCGTCCGAGAAGATAGGGAGGAAAATAAAATGGAAAAAACACAATCAGATTTTAAATATAGTATAGATTGTAAGCCTGATTTCAGTCTTTTAAATATAGATATTCCAGTTGGCAAAAAGCTCAAAGTTGAGGCATCTGCTATGGCAACTATGGATACTAATATTAAGATGAAAACAAAATTTAAAGGTGGCTTAGGCCGTTTTTTAACAGGTGAATCAATATTTATAAATGAATTTTCAGCAGAGGGTAAGGATGGCGAAATTAAAATAGCCCCGGGACCAGCAGGTGATATGGATCATGTCTACCTTAATAATAATACTATCTATCTGCAAAACTCAGCATTTGTTGCAAGCGGGATGGATGTAAAGATTGAAACAAAATGGCAGGGATTGATGAAAGGTTTTTTCTCCGGAGAATCTCTTTTTTTGATAAGATGTTCCGGTGTTGGAGATCTCTGGTTTAATACTTACGGTGCTATTATTGAACTTGATGTAAAGGGTGACTACGTCGTGGATACTGGACATATCGTTGCATTTACCGAAGGTCTGGATTATAAGATTACAAAGGTGGGCGGATATAAATCTCTGTTTTTCTCAGGAGAAGGACTGGTCTGTCGTTTTTCTGGTGAAGGAAAGGTTTGGATTCAAACCAAGCAGGTGCCTGCATTTTCATCCTGGGTACGCCCATTTAGACCTGCAAAAAAAAGTAATTAGAAGTATTGTAAATTAGTAAAATATGAATATATATCAGGGATTTAAAAAATCCCTGATTTTCATCTCCCTTCATCCATTTATAATATATACTATTTATTTTAATCAATCCATTCCCATGCCAGGTAATGTTTGATGCCTTTTCTGTTCCCCATTGATATTTCATCAAGAGAGACCACATATTTATTATAGTTATCTTTTATATTTTCCAAATTTCCAAATTCTCTTTCTATCACATCATTATCATAAAGTTGATAAGCAACCTGTATGTATATTCTGTCATCTCCTTTTTCGGCAATAAAATCTATCTCTTTAGTTCCAAGTTTTCCTACATAAACAGAATAACCTTTTCTAATTAAATCAAGGTAAACTGCATTTTCAAGATATTTACCCGGTACAGGATCAAAAGCAGAAGATAGAAATAGCTTAAATGCAGGATCATTTATATAGTATTTACGTTCACCAAGAAGAAGCTTTTTCCCTTTTAAATCAAATCTTTGAGCCTGATGAATAAAAAAAGCTTCTTCCAAAAAAGATATATAACTTCCTATTGTCTCTCTTGTTGCGTTTATTTTATTACTATTCAGATAATTAATAATAGCGGTCAGTGAAAAAAGATTACCAATGTTATCTAACATATACCTTATAACGTTTTCAAGTAAATAAACATCTCTCACCTCGTGCCTTCCTACAATATCTCTTAATATAATTGAGTCTTTTAAAGATGAAATATAATTTCTTTTTACTTCCATATCGTTCATTTTTAAACTCTCCGGATTTCCCCCGTTTCTCATATATTCAATAAATGTTTCTTTATTTCTTTTTTTATTCAGGAAATCCAAATACTCAGTATAGCTGAATGGAAACACATTAATTGATATATATCTACCTCCCAGATATGTTGCAAGTTCGGAGGAGAGCAGATTTGCATTTGAGCCGGTAATAAAAACCTCATATTCATCTACATAATCCTGTGAAAATGAATTTACTGCTCTTTCCCAATTTGATATTTCCTGAACTTCATCAAGAAATATATAGATTTTTCCCTCTGGTTTTAATTTTTGCTTATATTCATCAATGATTTTTTGTAAAATCTGTTCATTATTAATAAAATTTAATGCTCCAATGTCTTTATTGATATATATGACATTATTGATAGAAACCCCCTCTGATATTAGCTGATCGATCATCATTCTCAAAATATAGCTTTTACCACTCCTTCTTTGTCCCAGAAGCACCTTGATTAATGAATTTCCGGTGTGTTTTGATAATTTTTTTAAATATTGCACCCTGACAAAACCTTTTTTTATGGGTTGACCATCCCAGAAATTATATTTTTTAATAATATCAAACATATTGTTCTCCTGTCACAGTGCAATTATAGTATTGTTTTTTATTATTTTCAACTGTTTATAAGATTATACTCTTGTTTTTGATGCAAAACGTCAGTTTTAAAGAATATACTTTGATTATTGATTCGTGAAACAATAATAGAATTCATTATTTTGCTTAAATTTATAAGGAATTAAGTAAGAGAAGTAAAAAATTAAAACTCCGTCCCCAAAAATTTCCAAAAATTTGTAAAAAAGAAAAATAGCAGGAAGTAAATAAGTAAAACCCCATCCCGGATTTTTTTTTACGTTTGAATTTTGTTGATATCCAATGTAATTTCGTTCGTATTTTGTGAAAAATTCATTATTATTCGTTCGTTATTTGTGAAATACGCTTGTAAAGAGAAAGGGGGACAGGCAAGATTTGTTTCAGATTTTAACAAAGGAGACAGGATTATTGATATTCCACTATATGCTTTGAAATCAATTTTTACTGATTAAGTATTGATAACTTTGTTTTTATACAAATTTCAAGTTCAACTTGATTCTTAATGCATAAAGTAAATAAGTAAAACCCCGGCCCGGATTTTCCTACAAGAAAGAGCAAATCTATTTAATACTGTCTGATTTTTAATTCCCTCGAATTCGGGGGAATTAAAATTTGGATAATTAAAGAGAAAGGAAAGAGAAAGGGAAAAGGCAAGATTTTTTTCTCTAGATTTTTTTCCAATGTCAAATAGTTATATCTATTTGATGTTACGGAATCATATGGTTATTTTCTTCCTTTAATTGCTCCATGTTGAGTGGTAGTTCGGAAATCCCGAACAACCACTTCTTCTTCTAATTCACCATCTTTAAATATATTTTTTATATTTTTACTTATTATTGTTTTTGCCTTTTGAAAAAACTCACATAATTGAGCTTGATTTAACCAGGCGGTCTCATTCTCAAGATGAGTTCTAGTTTTTACTTTCCCATTCTATATCTTATAAATTATAAGTTGATTGTTTTTTATCATAACTAATTTTTAACAAATAATAGAATTATTGTCAATAAACTAAAAGACTGACCCCTGAAATAAGAAAAGGGGACAGGCAAATTATTTTTTTTACTATTATCCTGTCCAAATAACTTCGGAATCAGTGTCCAGAATCACTGGAATATGTACTAATAATTTTTTTTAAATAAAAAATTTATTTTGACTTTTAATTTAAAAAAAAATATAATGCATATGGGTAAAATATAAAATTTACTCAAATGGATTTTTATATAAAAAAAAGATGAATTAAAATGAAACTTACAAAATTTGATATAGGTGCTGATGTAATATCTATTTTAACAAAAGGGATGTATCCAGACCCAAGAGATGCAATAAGAGAGTATATTCAAAATGCTGTTGATGCTGGTTCAAAAAAAGTTACTGTCAAAATTAGACAAAACTCTATTGTTGTTCAAGATAATGGTTTTGGAATGGATAGAGATATCTTAAGAAAAGCACTTAGAGTTGGTGTGTCGGACAAGAACCCTAAAAAAGATGTAGGGTTTATGGGAATTGGTATTTATAGCTCATTTCACCTATGTGATAAAATTAATATTTATTCACGGATGAAAGATAAGGAACCATATTTGCTATCTATGGATTTTAAAGGTATGAGAGATTTATTAAAAATTCAAAAAGAGCTTAGATTAAAGGGTGAAATAGACAGCGATAAACTAACCGATTTGCAAACTTTACTGGAAAAATATATTAGTTTGTCAGAAAAAAATGAGTTAACTATAAATGATTTTCCGTTAGAAGGAACAAGAGTTGAACTTACAGGATTGAATTCAAATTTTTATAGTTTATTATCAGATTTTAAAGAAATAAAAACTTATTTAAAAGAAGTTGTTCCTTTACACTTTGATAAGACTAATTTCAAATGGGGAGAAGTTATTGAACAAAAAATAATTGACGAATGTGATAGAAATGATGCTAGATTTGAATTAATTGACTTAAATTTGCAGGTAAATGGTGTTGTTGAAGATTTATATAAACCATATATAGATGAAAATTTTCATAATAACTCTCCTCAAGAACCATATTATAAAATATTGAAAGATGGTAAAACATTTATTGGTGTTGTTTGGGGATGTCTAAATTCAGATAGAAAGAAAATATCTAATAGAGAGCTAAGAGGGTTTTTATTAAAAAAACAAGGATTTGCAATAGGAAAAAGAGAGAATCTAGTTTCTTACTTTGGACAAAGGACTCATTTTGACAGATATATAGGAGAAGTTGTTGTTATAAATTCTAATTTGTTGCCGAATGCATCAAGAAATGATTTAGAATATTCATCACTGAGAGAATTGTTTTATAAATGCTTAGGTGAAGGTTTTACAGACTTCAACACAAAATCATCAGATTTCCAGGCATATAATAAAGCGAGTGAGGATATTGCAGAATTTGCAAAAGAAGTTAAATTAATTATAGGTATCTACAATCCTTATTCTGAGAATTCATCAGAAATGATTAAGAATATTGTGACTTTAAATAAAATTAGTAATAAAATTGACAGTATAATAAAACGAAACACATTTGGTAAAGAAAATGAAAAGAAAACTGAAGCCAAGTCACTTAGAACAACAATAAACGAGTTAAAACAAGATATTGAGAATACCATAGATTCACTGATAAAAAAAAAGAATAAAAATACAAGCACAAAAACTCAAACTAATAAAAAAACAAAAATTGCCAAAAAACTCTCAGAAATAAATACTTCAGGTACTGATACAAAAAAGTATGAATCTTTTATTGATCTTTTAAAAGATCTAGATATAGAATTAACAAACGACATAGAATCTATTTTTGATATTTTAGACGAACAATATATACAAGGCTATTCTGAAAACAAAGAACATTATCAAGAAATATTACATGAACTAAAAAGTAAAATAAGCGATTTAATTATCTAGTATGGCAAGAACATTTAATTCCAAAGCAAAATCTCTTATTAGAAATAAATGGAGTAAACCACTTTTAAAATTTATAAGTAAAAGGTTTAAAAAAAAACTTATTTATCTTGGATTGCCATCACCAGCCGCAGAAGATATTGATGATTGGATAGAGTATATTGATGAAGTTATTGCTTTCCAATGTAGAGAATATGCGAAACCTTCAAACATAAACCAAAGCCGTGAAGAAATAGTAAAATTAGAAGAGAAATTAAACGAATATGAACGAAAAGGGCAGATTAATTCCTTTACTGTTTATGACGGATATATTGAAGAAGTAATACTAAAAGGTATTGACAATTTTCACAAAGAATTCACCCAGTCAAATACTATTAAAGTTTATAACTTGGACTTTTGCAATAGTATTACATCGCCAATTGAATTTACTGATAAAGAAGGAAACGTAAAAAGTGCTTACAAGTTTAATGCCGTAAAAAAACTATTGCGAATACAGTCAGAATTAGAAGAAAATCAACAAGAATTCATATTATTTCTAACCATTCATGCAAGTTTCAAAGGAGAAGAACTTCAAGATTTTATTAATAATCCAGATACAAACGAACACGAAGAACTTATTAACAAATATAATAGTGAATGTGGTGTTAAAAAGAATTCAAGAATTTTAAGACTTTTTGTTATTGATACGCTTCAGAATTTTTTTCGAGAGAATTGTTTTGTTCCACATTTTCTTCCTACTATATTGTATAAAGGTTTGAAAAATACTCCACTCCTTCATTTTACAGTTATTGGATTAAGAGAAAAGTCAGAAGTTGGTAGAGCTACCTGGGTACAAAGTATTGGGGATCTTTGTAATGAAAAATTAATAACAGCAAATAATGCAGAATTTGAACTAATTAGTGATACTAAGTTTAAAGAAACAGAACTTAAATGTATCAATTCTGTTGACCTTTTTGCAAATTCAAAAACCTTTATAAAAGTTTGGAACAATTAATATGTTAAAAACCAAAAGAAATATATTGCTTCTAGAACCAGGATATAAAAATAAGTATCCTCCTATTGGCTTAATGAAAATTGCTACTTATCATAGAATGTTGGGTGATAATGTAGTGTTTTATAAAGGAGATGTAAAAGAATTCATTCTTAAACAAATAACACTTGATTGTATAAAACATCTTACAGGAATACAAAATGAAATAAGTTGGAATGAAAATATCGAAATTATTGTAAAATACATAAAGACAAAGCAGGTTAAATATTTAGGAGAAATTTCCGAAATATTTATAAATGAATTACCTAATCATAGCGAGCAATTGCCTGAATTGGAACTATGTCTGAAAAATTATTCAGATTATTATAAGAAAAAAAAATATCAAGATAATCCTGAGTGGGACAGGATTTATATAACGACATTATTTACTTTTTATTGGAAAATTACAGTTAAAGCAATTCAAGAAGCCAAATATCTTGTAAAGAATATTCATGAATTAAAAATAGGTGGTGTTTTGGCAACTGTTTTAGCAGACGATCTTGAAAAAGACACAGGAATTACACCTCACAAAGGTTTATTAGACAAAAAAGGGGTTTTTGATAGTAATGATATAGTTATTGATGAGTTGCCACTTGATTATTCAATTCTGGATGAAATTGAATATAAATATCCGGAAAATAATGCTTATTATGGATATATGACAAGGGGTTGTATTCGAAAATGTTCTTTTTGTGCAGTTTGGAAAATTGAACCAAAATTTATGCCCTATATTTCACTTAAAAAAAAAATCGAACAAATAAAAAAAGAATATGGAGATCAGCGTAATTTATTATTATTAGACAATAATGTTCTTGCATCAGAAAATTTTCCGCAAATAATAGAAGAAATAAAAGAAAGTGGTTTTGTAAAAGGAGTTAAATATAAAGATCCAAATTATCTTGATATTGCAGTTTCAAATTTAAAAAAAGGAATTAATGACAAAGCATATATAAAGAAATCTTATGAGCTTTTACATTATTTATTAAACAAAGTAAGAGGAGAAAAACATCAAGAATTATATAGCATATTTAATGAATATAAACTTCTAAATATCAATACAACAACAAAACAAAATATTATAAATATCTATCCAAAAATAAAGGATTTATTTGAAAAATACAGGAATAAAATGCCCAAATTAAGATATGTAGATTTTAATCAGGGACTTGATGCTAGATTAATTACAGAAGACAAAATGCGTTTATTAAGTGAGATTCCAATAAATCCATTAAGAATAGCATTTGATAGAATGAAATATAAAAAAATCTATATTAAAGCTGTAAAATTAGCCTCAAAGTATAAAATAAGAGTTTTGTCAAATTATTTATTGTTTAATGAAGATGACCAGCCAAAAGAATTATATCAACGCCTTGAAATCAATGTACTACTTTCACAGGAATTAGACATCAATATATATTCATTTCCTATGAAATATCACCCGATAAATGGAGAAAAACATTTAAATAGGGAGTTTTTAGGTGAACATTGGAATAGAAAATATATTAGAGCAATCCAGACGATATTGAATGCTACTAAAGGTAAAATAGGTAGAAGTAAGAGCTTTTTTTATAGAGCCTTCGGTAAGAATTTAATTGAATTTGAAAAAATTTTATTTATGCCTGAATCATATATATTATATAGATCATTTTTTGAAGACTCTGGATATACCTCAAATTGGTGGGCTGAATTTAATAGTTTTAATAGCAATGACAGAGAAGTGGTTATGGATATTATAAAAAAAAATGAATTTAAAGAATTTAATAAAGCTAGTATTAATTCTTCAATAGTGGATTTTATCAATAAATACTATTTTGAAAGTCAAAAAGAAATTAAAAATTCATATTACAACCTTTATAAAGAGAAGCAAGAATATGACTTATTAAAAAAACAAAAAAAAGGCCATACTGCTTTGGAAATAACAATTCCGGTAAAGAGATCGAAGCTTTCAAAAAATTATAATATAGAATGTATTAATAATGATAATACTCGGTCAAACTTAATTGTTGCAAATAAGTCCTAAGCTTTCATAAATAAATGAAGTACTAAGCTTTAATTCTTTTTTTGTTTATACGTTCAATTATATCTCACACAAAATATCCTTGTGGATTTAGTGGGCTGGCACCTAAAAGTAAATGAACCGTTATTTGATACCAACATTTTTTTAGCTGCTTCTTTGAAGGATAGTTTTTTATTCATTTTAGACATTATCATCTCCTAGAAATATCCTTATTAAGCATAGTTCAGCTATATTCTTGCTATACCACTGATAAATGTTTCAACGAAAGTTAAAATTCTATGTATTATCCTTTCTGCTGTCTCTCCCCGAGTCTTTAAACTTGGTCTTTTGTTCATCATTCCGATAATTTCATCTCGGAGAGGTTTCTTTTCTGTGAACATATAATTTCCAATCACTTCCTGTAATTTTTCAGAATCCAAATTTTCTTCTTGGCTTAGTTTTTCCAAAGCTATAATTCTTTCTTTACTCCAATAGTTTTCAAACTCGTCTGGAATATTGTCAGAATCGTGAATATCAGGCAAATTTTCTTGGACAAATCTTTCAATCAATTCTCGCTTACTACGCATTTTAGCATCACCAGTTATCAATTCAATGATTGCTATTCTTTGTTTTTCTTGTTCTTCTTCTGTTGAATCTTTCAGTTTAGCAAGTAGTTTGAGAATATAGGCAACATTTATTTCATCTCTGTGAATCAATTCTAATTCAAAATCCACATCATCCAAAATGGATACTTGTTCTTTTTGATTTAGGGATTTTGCTTTGTCATAAAGGTCAAGATATTTACTTTTGTAGTCTTCGAAATTTTGCTCAGGCATTGACAAATCATTAAATGTGAATTCCGTAAAGGTTACCAAAACATTTTTCAAGCGCATTAACTCTCTAAATGCTTTAATGAATTCAAGCTCTTTTTCTTCGTCCTGTAAGTCGGTTACACTATTAACTGTGGGTGCAATTTGCAATAATGCAATAAATGCCTGATTGAATTTTGCAACATATTCTTCATAAGGTTGAATTATAATTTCATCTTTTGCATTAATATTTGAGAATAGTGATATAGCTTCGTCTGTTGCTTCTTTTAAATTACGGAAACAAACAATATTTCCTTGTGATTTTAATTCATTAAGGATCCTATTAGTTCTCGAATAGGATTGAATTAAACCATGATACTTTAAATTTTTATCTACATAAAGCGTATTTAATGTTTTGCTGTCAAAACCTGTTAGAAACATATTTACAACTAACAAAACATCAATTTGTTTGTGTTTTACACGCTTTGCAACATCATTGTAATAATTATAAAAA